>DATIEJ010000544.1:0-6307 GCA_035455825.1 Rhodanobacteraceae bacterium
GTACCAGAACGTGGTATTCCAGGATGTCTCCTCGAATTTCGCGATTCTCACGCGATCGACGATGACCAGCAAGGAAACGATCAAGTGGGAAGACGGCAAGGAATATCCTGTCGTCAAGGTGGAAATTTCCAGCCAGTCCCACCCGTTCTACACCGGCAAGCACAAGGTCATCGATGCGGGCGGCCGCGTCGACAAGTTCCGTCGCCGCTACGGCGCCAAGCCGACCGCGTAAGCGCCTTATCCTGATTCGTGCGTCCGGCCCGGGCTTCCGGCGCCGGCGCGATCATCAGCTCGCGCGCGTCGCCACATCGAGCGGCGCACGCGCCGCGGCATATTCCACTGCAGTGCGTCGCAGGTTCCGTCCGGCGCTGCGATCGTCGTCTTCCGCGGCAACGGCCGTTCGGTAACGTTCCGGCAAATGCTTGTGCGATAATTCATCGTTGTCGACAGTGCGCTCGCACTGACGCAGGGGCTGATTGTGCCGGCACCGACATGCCCGCCCCGACGCTCGCGTGTTCTTGCAGTGCCGCTGGACCAGACAGGAGATCTCGCCGTGTCCGATCAAACCGTTGTGCTGACCGATTCCGCGTCGAACAAGTCGTCGACCCTGCCGATCGTCACGGGCAGTCTCGGTGATCCGGCGATCGACATCGGCAAGCTCAACAAGGACACCGGCTACTTCACCTACGACCCGGGGTTCATGTCGACGGCGTCGTGCCGCAGTGCGGTCACGTTCATCGATGGCGACAAGGGCGTGCTGCTCTACCGCGGCTATCCGATCGAACAGCTCGCCAAGCATTCGAGCTTTCTCGAAGTCGCCTATCTGCTGATCAACGGCGACCTGCCGACGCAGGCCGAATTCAGCGGTTTCGAAGACGAGATCACGCATCACACGATGATGCGCGAGACGCTGAAGAACTTCCTCAACGGTTTCCATTACGACGCGCACCCGATGGCAATGCTGTGCGCATCGGTCGGTTCGCTCGCGGCGTTCTATCACGATTCGCTCGACATGAACGATCCGGCCCAGCGCCGGCTCGCCGCGATCCGCCTGATCGCGAAGGCGCCGACGATCGCGGCGGCGTGCTATCGCTATTCGATCGGCTGGCCAATCCGCTATCCGCGCAACAATCTCGAATACGTCACGCGCTTCCTGACGATGATGTTCGAGGTCCCGAGCGAGCCGCTGCAACTCAGCCCGGTTGCGGCCAAGGCGCTCGACCTGCTGTTCATCCTGCACGCCGACCACGAGCAGAACGCGAGCACGTCGACCGTGCGCCTGGTCGGCTCGACCGGCGCCAATCCGTACGCCTGCGTTGCCGCCGGCATCGCCGCGCTGTGGGGTCCGGCGCATGGCGGCGCGAACGAGGCCGTGCTGAAGATGCTCGGCGAGATCGGCGACACGAAGAACGTCGGCAAGGCGGTCGAGCGCGCGAAGGACAAGAACTCGGGCTTCCGCCTGATGGGCTTCGGCCACCGCGTCTACAAGAACTTCGATCCGCGCGCGACGATCATCCGCGAGATGTGCCACAAGGTTCTGGCCGATCTCGGCGTCAACGATCCGCTGCTCGACGTGGCGATGGCGCTGGAAGAGGTTGCGCTGAAGGATTCGTACTTCGTCGAACGCAAACTTTATCCCAATGTGGATTTCTACTCCGGCCTGATCTACAAGGCGCTGAAGATCCCGACCGAAATGTTCACGGTCATGTTTGCGCTCGGCCGCATGGCCGGCTGGGTCGCTCACTGGCTCGAGCAGCACCTGGACAAGGAAACCAAGATCGGCCGCCCGCGCCAGATCTACACGGGCGCCACGCCGCGCGACTATCAGCCGCTCAACCAGCGCTGATCGACATCACACCGGCGGCGCGGCCGCCAGCAGTTCTTCGAGCGTCGCCAGCGACGCGCGGCGCATCGGCTTTTCGCCGCTGCGGTCGAGCGGCGCCTGGCGCAGCAATTCCTCGGGCAGCACGGTCACGTCGACCGGCACGCCTCCGGCGCTGAACACGAATGCCGGAAACTCGCGCTGCGTCTCGCGCGTCAGCCGCAGCGGCCGCGATTGCTGCTCGTACGGCACTCCGCGTTCGTCGAGAAAAGAGGCGACGGTCTCGGCGTTCTCGCTGAAAACGTGCAGGCAAACACTCGAGTGCCGGTCGGCGCTGCCGTCGAGCACGGCGCCGACCAGGCGCGGCTCGAAATGTTCAAAAAAGCGCAATGCCTCGCGCGCGCTTTCGCGCAGGTCGCGCAGCCGCCGCGGCTGGTCGTCGGCATCGAACAGGCGCTGATACTCGCGCAGGGCGTCCTCGATTTCGGCATTCTTCGGCAGGGCTGTATCGACCTGGATGCCGAGCCGCGCGGCCGCCTTGCGCTTGGCGGCGTGGTAGTCGCGCATGCCGTCTTCGCTGATCAGGCGAGCGGCTTCAACCGCGATGCGGCGCCGCGTTTCGTCGCCTCGCCCGGGAGCATGCCTGTGCATCAGAAAATGCCGTAGGCATCCTGCTGCACGCGCTTTTCCTGCTCGCTCGGATTGTTCGGGCCGGCGGCAAGGCGCGCGACGTCTTCGACCTTGAACACCTCGAGCATGCTGTGCGCGTCGCCGCTCGAGGCGAGCTGGCCGGTCTGCGGGTCGATGCGCGCCGTGGTGATGCCGGGTGGCATCTCGAATGGCTTCTCCGGAACACCCTTGAGCGTCTCGCGCATGAAGCTGATCCACATCGGCAACGCGGCCTGCGCGCCGAATTCGCCGATGCCGTTGGCGCGGCCGAGCGAACTGAAATCGTCGAAGCCGACCCAGGCGCTGGCGACGACGGCATCGTTGTAGCCGGTGAACCAGGCGTCGCGATGATCGTTGGTCGACCCGGTCTTGCCGGCAAGGTCGGCACGCTTGAGCACCATCGCATCGTGTCCGGTGCCGCGGCGCACGACGTCATGCAACAGGGACCCTATGAGATAGGCAATGCGCGCGTCGAGCACGCGCGGCGCGAGATTCGGCTTGGTCGGATCGGCCGGCGCCACCGGCGCGGTTGCCGCTTGCGCCCGTGCAATCGGCGAAAGCGTCGCAGGCTTGGCGCCATCGCCCGGCGTTTTCTCGGCGCTCGCCTGCGCGGCCGCCGTGCGCGCGTCCTCGATCAGGCGATCGGGGCACTGCCGGCAGGCGACGACCGGGTGTGCCTTGTAGATCTCCTTGCCGTCACGGTCGCTGATCGAGTCGATGAAGTACGGATCGATCAGGAAGCCGCCATTGGCGAAGACGGCGAAGCCGCGCGCCATGATGATCGGCGACACCGAGGCCGTGCCAAGGGCCATCGACAGGTTGTCGGGGATCTGGTCGAGCGGTATGCCGAAGCGTGTTACGTACTCGCGCGCGTAGCGCACGCCGATCGCGTCGAGCAGGCGCACCGATACGAGGTTCTTCGACTGCACCATCGCTTCGCGCAGGCGCATCGGACCATCGAACTTGCCGTCGTCGTTCTGCGGCGTCCACAGGCCGTTCGGCTTGGATGGATCGGCAAACACGATCGGCGCATCGTTGACCATCGACGCCGGCGTGAATCCGTGTTCGAACGCGGCCGCGTAGAAATACGGCTTGAAGCTCGATCCGGGCTGGCGGTTGGACTGGACCGCGCGGTTGAACTTGCTGCGCGCGTAGCTGAATCCGCCGACTTCGGCCTGGATCGCGCCATCCTCCGGATTGAGCGCAAGCAGAGCGCCCTGCGCGGCCGGAACTTGCGAGAGCTTCCACTTGCCTTCCGGATTGCGCGCGAGGCGCACGATGTCGCCGGGCTTGAGCAGCGCATCGACACGCTTCACAGGTCCACCTCGATGCGCTTCGTCCTTGTAGGCCTGCGCCCAACTCACGGCCGCGAGGTCCAGCGGAACCGACTGGCCGTCGTCCAGATACACGAGCGCCGATTTCTCGGTGCTCTCCGTGACGATGCCCGGGACCAGGCCGACCACCGGGTGGTACGCGTCGAGCTGCTTGTCGAGTTCGGCAGGCGTCGGCTGAGCGGAAAGTTCGACGTGCGCTTCCGGACCGCGATAACCGTGGCGCTGGTCGTAGCTGATCAGATCGTCTCGCAGCGCCTGATTCGCCGCGTCCTGGGCGCGCGAGTCCAGCGTCGTGCGAACCGTGTAGCCGTCGGTCAACGCCTCGTTGCCCAGCCGCTCGAGCGCATCGCGTCGCGCCATCTCGGCCAGATACGGCGCTTCGACTTCAATCGGCGGTTCATGCGCGTACGACAAGTCCGGTTCCGCGGCGGCAGCCTTGAATTGCGCCGCGGTGATGAAATTGTTTTCGAGCATGCGTTCCAGCACGTAGTTGTTGCGCCGCTCGATCGCGCGCGAGCGGTTGTTCAACGGATTGCCGGTCGACGGGAATTTCGGCAGCGACGCCAGCATTGCGCTCTCCGGCAGCGACAGCTGGTCCAGTGTCTTGCCGTAATAGAACTCGGCCGCCGCCGCGACGCCATAGGCGCGGTTGCCCAGGAAAATCTTGTTGAGATAGAGCTCGAGGATCTCGTCCTTGGTCAGTGCCTGTTCGATGCGCCGGGCGAGGAACAGCTCCGACAGCTTGCGCGTGTAGCTCTTCTCCGAGCTCAGGAAGAAATTGCGCGCAACCTGCTGCGTGATCGTACTCGCGCCCTGGGTTTTTTCGCCGCCGCTGAAAACCACGTGCATTCCGGCGCGCAGCACGCCTTGCCAGTCGAAGCCGGGATGCTCGTAGAAACGCGCATCCTCGGCGGCGATGAAGGCATTCTTCAGTTGGACCGGAATCTTGTCGATCTTGACCGGGATGCGCCGGGTTTCGCCAAACGTGGCAATCAGGCGGTTGTCCGCGGTGTAGACGCGCAACGGCACTTGCAGGCGCACGTCGCGCAGCGTGTCCACCGACGGCAGGCGCGGCGAGATCAGCCAGTAGGCAACCCCTATCGCGGCGCAGCCGAGCACGACGCCGACTAGCAAAAGGATCAACAGGTACCGGGTCAGACGCAGAAGCAGGCGCATGCAGATTATCGGGGAGGCGAAAGGCAAAAAGCGGAGCGATTAGGCAGTCCGTGAGTATAAGGTGTGCTACCGTCCGGCCGTTAGCGCGGGATGTGGCGCTTTCATGGCTTTTCACCGCAAATTCACTTTCAGATCACTAGCTTGCCGATCCTTGTCAACGGACTGTTGATAAATCGTTAAAGTTCGTATTTAATGTGGATGCGCATATATCGCTCGTAAGGGCGCGTGGGAAGGGGAAAAAGTGTGGGCCTATTCAGTGCAAAAGCACCACCGCTGATTGGGGTCGACATCAGCTCGACAGCCGTGAAGCTGTTGCAGTTGAGTCAAGTAGGCGGGCGCTACCGCGTTGAGCACTATGCGGTGGAGCCGCTACCCCCGAACGCCGTGGTGGAAAAGAACATTGTCGAGGTCGAGGCCGTCGGCGAAGCCATCAGGCGCGCGCTGAACCGGTCCGGCTCGAAAACCAAGACCGCTGCGGCGGCTGTGGCGGGCTCGGCTGTCATCACCAAAGTGATCCCGATGCCGGCTGACCTGTCCGAGGAAGACCTCGACGGTCAGATCCAGGTCGAGGCCAACCAGTACATCCCCTATCCCATCGAGGAAGTCAGTCTCGACTTCGAGATCGTCGGTCCGGTCAAGGACACGCCGGAGATGATGAACGTGCTGCTGGCGGCGTCGCGCACGGAGAACGTCGACTTGCGCGTCGCTGCGCTGGATCTGGGCGGACTGACGGCGAAGGTGATCGATGTCGAAGCATTCGCGATGGAGAATGCGTTCAAGCTCGTTTCCGATCAGCTTGCCGTGCCGAAGGATGCCCTGATCGCCGTCGTCGACGTCGGCGCGACGATGACGACTCTGATCGTGCTGAAGAATCAGCGCACGATCTATTCGCGCGAACAGGTTTTCGGCGGCAAGCAGCTGACCGACGAGGTCATGCGCCGGTACGGACTGTCGTATGAAGAGGCGGGCTTGGCCAAGCGCCAGGGTGGGTTGCCCGAATCGTATGAGATCGAGGTGCTGGAGCCGTTCAAGGAAGCGATGGTCCAGCAGATCAGCCGCCTGCTGCAGTTCTTCTTCGCGGGCAGCGAATACAACAAGGTGGACCAGGTCGTTCTCGCGGGCGGATGCGCGTCGATCGCCGGCGTGCACGAAATGGTCGAGGAGCAACTCGGCGTTCCGTGCGTCGTCGCCAACCCGCTCGCGAACATGTCGTTGTCCTCGCGGGTACAGGCCCAGACTCTGACCCAGGACGCGCCGGCGCTGATGATCGCCTGCGGGCTCGCGCTCAGGAGCTTCGACTGATGGC
>DATIEJ010000545.1:0-2472 GCA_035455825.1 Rhodanobacteraceae bacterium
GGGAAGGCGGCGAAGCCGCCGACTTCGTCGGCGTCACCCTCTCCCCAACCCCTCCCCCATCAAGGGGGAGGGGCTTGAAGAGTGCACACCGCCCGGATGTGGGTTTGCGGTATGCGCAACCACCGCGGGATTTGCCGATGAAGATCTACTTTGCTTCGAGGCGAAGCGCCGCGGCCGCGCGCGCCAAGTCTTCTACGGCGGGCCAATCGCCTGCGCGCAACAGCTTCGCCGTGGACATCCACGAGCCCCCGACACAAACGACATTCGGCAGCGCCAGCCAGTCGGGCGCGCTGGCCGCCGTGATGCCGCCGGTAGGACAGAACCGTATTCCGGGCAGCGGTGAAGCCAGGGCGCGCAGGTAGTCTGGGCCGCCGGCCTGCGTCGCGGGAAAGAATTTCTGAAAACGATAGCCGCGTTCGAGCAGGCTCATCGCTTCGGTCGCGGTCGCGGCGCCGGGCAACCAGGGCAAGGCCGAGTCGTCCGCCGCATCGAGCAACGCGGACGTGGAGCCTGGCGAGACACCGAAGCGCGCTCCGGCTTTCTCGGCGGCAGCAATGTCTGCCGGTGTCAGAAGCGTGCCGGCACCCGTGACGGCGCCGTCGACTTCCGCCGCAATCGCGCGAATCGCGTCGAGCGCAACCGGCGTACGCAACGTCACTTCGATCGCCTTGATGCCGCCGCTGACGAGGGCGCGCGCCAGCGGCACGGCGTCGGCGAGCGATTCGATCACGACGACAGCGACGACCGGAGCCCATCGCAAAGTCGCCTCGACCCGTGCCTGCTTGCTTTCGATCGCGCTCATGCGGCGCCTCCAAGGACGCTGGCGCCGGTGTCCGCCGCACTGACGGCGTGGCGAAACAACGCGAACAGCTCGCGTCCGAGCCCGTGACCGTTCGCCGCCAGATCCGGCACGCTCGCCTTGCGCGCATCCAGGGTCGACTTGTCGACTTTGAGTTCCAGCGTACCGGCCTGCGCGTCGACACGGACGATATCGCCGTCGCGGATCTTCGCAAGCGTGCCGCCGGCACTGGCCTCCGGCGACACGTGAATCGCCGCCGGGATTTTTCCGGACGCGCCGGACATGCGCCCGTCGGTCACGAGCGCAACACGAAAGCCGCGGCTCTGCAGGACGCCGAGCGCCGGCGTGAGTTTGTGCAGTTCGGGCATCCCGTTTGCGCGCGGTCCCTGGAAACGCACGACGGCGACGAAATCGCGATCGAGTTCGCCGCGTTCGAACGCCGCCTTCACGTCATTCTGGTCGTCGAACACGATCGCCGGCGCCTCGACGATCAGACGATCCGCCGGGACGGACGATATCTTGATCGCGGCCGTGCCGATATTGCCGCTGAGCACGCGCAGCCCGCCATCGATGCGAAACGGATCGGACGCCGGCCGCAGCACGTTCGCATCGGCGCTTTGCGCCGGCGCCGGCACGCGTTCGACGGCGCCGCTCGGCGCGAGCCGCGTGGACACGCGATATGCATCGAGCCCCCTGCCTGCGACGGTTTGCACATCGCCGTGCAGAAGACCGGCGTCGAGCAGCTGCCCGATCAGGAATCCCATGCCGCCAGCTGCATCGAAGTGGTTCACGTCGGCGACGCCGTTCGGATAGATCCGCGTGAGCAGCGGCACGACGCTCGACAGGTCGTGGAAATCCTCGAGCCGAAGTTCGATGCCGGCAGCGTGCGCCATGGCGATCAGGTGCAGCAGATGGTTCGTCGATCCGCCGGTCGCGTTCAAGCCAACCACGCCATTGACGATCGCGCGTTCGTCGATGACATGCCCGACCGGAATGTACTCGCTGCCGAGTGCCGTGATCGCGGCAGCGCGCTGCGCCGCCTCGGCCGTGATCGCGTCGCGCAGCGGCGTGTTCGGATTGACGAATGTCGTTCCGGGCAGGTGCAGGCCCATGATCTCCATGAGCATCTGGTTCGAGTTCGCGGTGCCGTAAAACGTGCAGGTGCCGGGCCCGTGATACGACTTCGCCTCGACCTCGAGCAGTTCCTCGCGCGTGGCCTTGCCTTCGGCGTACAGCTGCCTGACTTTCGCTTTCTCTTCATTGCCGATGCCGCTGGTCATCGGTCCGGCCGGAACGAAAACCGCGGGCAGATGACCGAATGTCAGCGCAGCGATCAGCAGGCCCGGCACGATCTTGTCGCAGACGCCGAGAAACAGCGTGGCGTCGAACATGTCGTGCGACAACGCGACGGCCGCCGAAAGCGCAATCACGTCACGCGAAAACAGCGACAGTTCCATGCCGGCCCTGCCCTGCGTGACGCCATCGCACATCGCCGGGACTCCGCCGGCGACCTGCGCCGTCGCGCCGACCGCGCGCGCGGCTTCGCGGATCAGCTCGGGATAGCGCTCGAAAGGCTGGTGCGCGGAGAGCATGTCGTTGTAGGCCGTGACGATCGCAAGGTTCGGCGCCTGGGCGGCGCGCAGCGACGCCTTGTCGCCTGCGCCGCATGCGGC
>DATIEJ010000546.1:0-23192 GCA_035455825.1 Rhodanobacteraceae bacterium
TCATCGAGCCGTGCACGCGCGCGTAGCCGCTCGGGTGATCGTAGAACACGATCTCTTCGAGCGTGCCGGGGTGAATCTTGCGATACGTCGACAGGCGCATCGCCGCCATCGCGAAGCCGTTCGGCTCGCGCGCCGCGTTCAGGCCGTAGGCGTCGGCTTCGGCTTCCATCTGGCGGACGATCGTATTGGTCAACGGCGTGGCCAGGAAGAAGAACAGCGAGAGTATTGCCGCCGCGAGCGGCAGGGCGGCCGGATCGCCGCGGCTCTCGAGGCCGAGCCCCGGTCCCCAGCGCCGCAAGGCCCAATCGAGCACGCGATGCGTTAACCAGAAGCCGAGCACGAACACCAGGGTGATGTAGATCGTGCCGCGCAGTCCGTGGTTGAGCACGTAATGGCCCATCTCATGGCCGAGCACGGCCTTGATCTCCGGCTCCGATGTCTTGTCCAGCAGATTGTCGTTCATCGACACGCGCGTCGTTCCGGCGAAGCCCGAGACATTCGCGCTGACCCGGGTCGTCTGCCGCGACGCGTCGAACTCGACGACGTGGTCGGTCGGAATCTGGTTCGCGCGCGCAAGCGAGAGCACGGCCTCGCGCACGCTGCCTTCACGCAGCGGCTTGTAGTCGTTGAACAGCGGCGCGACATAGACCGGCGCCAGCATCATCGCGAACAGCGAAAACATGAAGCCGATGCCGCTGGCCCAGATCCACCAGCGCTCGCCGGCCCGGCGCACCGCGGCGTAGACCGCGACGAGCACCAGCGGCAGCACGATCACGCTGACCATCAGCGATTTCAGCTGGTCGCCGAACCAGCCGGCGAAGTCCTGCGTGGCCAGCGCGTACTGGTGCTCGCGCACGTAGTCGGCGTAGATCGACCACGGCAGGTTCAGCACGAAGCTGGCGACGAGGAACAACAGCACGTAGATCCAGGTATACAGCCACGGCCGCGGACTGACCCTGCGAGCCAGATCGCGCATGCGCCGCGAGATGCCGCCCCACAGCAGCACTCCGGCGACGACAAGGCCATAGAGGAGCGCCCACAGCTGCAGCCAGTAGCCGCCTTCGAAGTACGCGTCGGATTGGGCGCGCTGTTCGGGCGACAGCAGATTCAGGTAAGCGTCGGTCGCCCGGTCGACATCGAAATTCGGGCCGGGCCGCGCGGCATCCGGAATTTGCAGGCCCGGCGGCAGATCGCGAGCGGTCGGCGCGGTTGCCGGCGCGGCGATAGCCGCGGCACACACGCTCATCAACACCAATGCCAGTACGGCCAGAATTCTCATCGTCGCGCTCCCCTGATGAATTGCAACCTGGGCGCAAAATTTCGCCGCACGCGCGCAATCAGTCAAGTCCCGAATATAGGCAATTGCGTTCCGGCCGGCGGCGTTACAGATTTGTCTGCAGGCCTACGTAGCTGATCAGCGATGCCTTCTGGTCAAGATCGTTGTGCAGATCCGTTCCCGCCGACACCAGCAAGGTGAAGCGCTTCGACAATTCCCAGCGCGTGCCGAAATTCAACGCCAGTTCGTTGCGCGAAGAATGCGCGTCGCGTTCGTCGTGCAACTCGCCCATTATCTCCAGGCCTTCGGCGACGTCGCGGCCGATGGCGATGCCGCCGATCCAGGTGTCGCCCTGATCGGCTGGGCGGAACCAGCGGCCGATATCGAAGTTGACGCCCCAGTCTCCGAACTTGCGCTCGAACTGCAACGGCATCAGGTAGCTGACGCCGCCATCGGCCAGCGCCGATCCCGAAACCGGGAAGCGCGATTGCACCTGCGGATACGTCGAGATCTGCCACCCGGCGTCGCCCGCATCGAAGAATCGCCACTTCACGCCGGCGATGCTGTTTCCGGCGCCGGACACGTCGCGCTGTCCCTTGATGCGCTGCAACTCCCAGGGAACTTCGAATTTCAACTGCAACCGTTCGCCGATGCCGTAGTTGAAATCCAGCAGCGGCAGCTTGAACGTCGTCGCGTCGCCGGCGTGCTCGGATTGCAGGGACGTATTGATCTCCCAATGGCCGTCGCCCGGCGTGCCCGGATCGTCGGTGAGCATCGGCGGGCCGCCCTCGGCGCACGCGCATGCCGAGGCCAGCGCCAACGCAGCGCCGGCCAGGGTCGTGACGCACCTGCGATGATCGATCGTCCGCATATCGCCCCCGGTTTTTGGCGGTCGCATCAACCCGACAGTGCGCCAATTGGCGCGCGAAATGTCGCATGGGCAACCTTAATCACGGCTATTTGACCGTCGCCGCGCGATCGATCCTGTCTCGATCGGGCCTGAGGACATCGAGCCCGCGGCAACATGGACGCGCTCAGCCGCGCCGCGTCCAGTCCAGCAACTGCCGCCAGAGCTCGAGCTTGCGCGCGCGCGGAATCGATGCGTTCGCCGGGCTCGTCGATGGCAGGTCGAGCTGCGTGATGCGCGCGCGCAGCGTTGCATCGAATCGCGGCACGATGTGGCGGCGGAATGACTGCTGGGCCTTGCCGCCGTTCAATGCAATCGCACGGATGCCCGGGTGCGTGGCGAGCAGAGCCGGAATGTCGTTCGCGACTTCGCTGTCGCGCACGATCGCGCTGTCCAGGCTGCCTGGGCGCTCACAGCGCTCGAGCACGTCCCAGATGCCGACGCCGTGCCGCTGCAGGCGCGCAACGCGTTCGGCATACGCCAGCTCCGGACCGGCATCGAACAATTCGCCCATGAACGGCCAGAACAGATTGTGCTTGTGGCCGTAGGACTGGCGCAGCTCGAGCGAGCGCACGCTCGGCACGGTGCCGAGAATCAGCAACACGCAGTCCGGCGCGACCTGCGGCGGGAAACTTTCTACCTGATGGCTGGACGGCGGATTCATTCCAATTGTACACTTAAATACTATGTATACTATTGATCAAACGCGGCATTTTTGCACAACTGAACATGAACGCGTCATAACATCCGGTTAACCGCATGCTAAGCGCCATTTCACCGCGCCCGAGTATGGTGGTGGCGTTCGCTCGTCACCCGGGTCGGGTGGACACTCCACTCCCCACTCCACAGGAGCTACAAGCATGAATCCCGATATCATCCAGGGCAAATGGACCCAGATCAAAGGGTCGCTCAAGGCAAAATGGGGCAAACTCACCGACGACGACCTGAACCGCATGGAGGGCAACCACCAGTACCTCGTCGGCAAACTTCAGGAGCGCTACGGCTGGCAGAAGGATCAGGCCGAGCGCGAAATCCGCGAGTTCGAACAGAGCATCGGCAAGAAGAAGGCCGCATAGGCGGCCTGCGTTCGATCGCAGTGGCAACAGCAGGCAACGGGTCGCGAGCGCGACCCGTTGTTTTTGCGGCGTTCGGCCGGATGGCTTTGCCGATTGCGTCCGGTTGCCGTCAGCCTGCCTTCTTCAGCGTGTCGAGGTCAGCGAGCACCTGGGCCGAATTCGCCTTCGGATCGACGTCCTTGTAGTGCTTGGCGACCTTGCCTTGCGGATCGATCAGGAATGTCTCGCGGCGCGCGTAGGTGAACGTGCCGTGCGTGGCGAGCACGCCATAGGACTTGGCGGTCGACTGCGTGTTGTCCGACAGCAGGGGAAATGGAACGTGGTATTTTTCAGCGAATGCCTCATGCGACTTGATGTCGTCGAGACTGACGCCGAGCACCTCGGCATTCTGCTTGTGCAGCTTCGCGACGTCGTCGCGGAACGTGCACACTTCGGTCGTGCACCCCGGCGTATCGTCTTTCGGATAGAAATACAGCACGACCCACTTGCCCTTGTATTGCGCCAGTGTATGCCAGTTGCCCTTCTGGTCCTGCAACTTGAACTCGGGCGCCGCCTGGCCGTCCTGCGGACCGGCTGCCTCATCGGCAGCAAGCACCGCGAGCGGGGCGAGCATCAACAAACCCAACAACATCGACATCATTCTTCGCATAAATCACCTCGAGTGGATGGTCAGCCGGTGCAGCATACGCTTCGCGCCCGGCGCTGGCGTGAAGGCACAACTGCTCCAAGACCGGCGCCCCGGACGGTTTCTTACACCGTGCGTTGCGACATCCGGGCGAATGACCGCCACCGAGGCAATGCTTGATCCAACTGGGAGTCGTGCCATGACCCGTCGTTACGTCGCGTCCGACCGCATCGAAGATTACGTGCTGGCGCAGTCGCGCGAAAGCAAGGCGGCAAGCCGCCTGCGCGAGGAAACGGCGAAACTGCCCGAAGCGGGCATGCAGATCGGCGCCGACCAGGCCGCGTTTCTGTCGCTGCTCGTGCGCAGCATCGGCGCCAAGCGTTGTCTCGAAGTCGGCACGTTCACCGGGTACAGCGCGCTGGCGATCGCTTCGGCGCTGCCGCTCGACGGCAGGCTCGTGTGCTGCGACATCAATGCGGACTGGACCGCGATCGCGCGCCGCCATTGGTCCTCGGCCGGCGTGTCCGGGCGCATCGACCTGCGGCTGGCCCCGGCCCTCGAGACGCTGAACTCGCTTCTTGCCCGCGGCGGCGCCGGCCAATACGACTTCGTCTTCATCGACGCCGACAAGCCCGGCTACGACTCCTACTACGAGGCCTGCCTGAAATTGCTGCGCCCGGGCGGGCTGATTGCGCTCGACAACATGCTGTGGTCGGGACGCGTCACCGATCCCGAGCACCACGACGCCGACACCGATGCGATTCGCGCTCTGAATGCGAAGGTACGCGACGATGCGCGCGTCGAATCGGTGCTGCTGACGATTGGCGACGGCGTGATGCTCGTGCGCAAGAAGTAGCGCGCGATCACGGAGGAATCGTCAGCCGGCGCTTTCGCCATTGATCAGCTCGACGCGGTTTCCGAACGGGTCGGATACGTGCGCGCGCTCGACTTCGGCAAGACTCGTGTCGGGGACAGCAATATGGCCTGCCGCGGCGAGTCTTGCGAGCAGCTTTTCGTAGCCATGAATACGGAATGCCGGATGCGCCTTGCGCGCCGGAGAAAACGGCTCCTCGACACCCAGATGCAGCTGCAGCTGACCACACTCGAACCAAAGTCCGCCGCGCCCGGCCATGGCAGCAGGCTTCGGAATCTCGCGGAGCCCGAGCAAATCGCCATAAAAACTGCGCGCGCGATCTTCTTCGCCGCGCGGCATCGCGACCTGCACATGATCCAATCCAAGTACCTGCACCATCAACTGCACCTTCGCCGTGACCTGTGCGGCTCTGGCCGGCGTTGAGCCTCGCCCGCAGGCGAGGCTCCAACGGCGGCAGTTGATCCACGCGCGCAGCGCCTGGATAACTACTTCTTCGAAATACCCGGCAACTTCGCGGCGTCGTAGCCGCCGATCTCGAACACGAACGCCTTGGCGCCTTCGCCCTTGATCGATGCCTCGATCGTAACGCTTTTCGCCTTCAGCATCTTCGCGATGAAACCCTTGTCGTCGTCGATGAACAATGCCGGCTCGCCGGTCGGCGGAATCGTCGCTTTCATGCGTTGCGCCGGCGCGTCGTCGAAACGCACCGGCAGCGTCGCGCAACCCTTGCTGCAGTCGAACTTCGCGTTGTCGAGCAGCAGGTAGACGCTCTGTCCCCACTGCGGATGCTGGCGCAACACGAGCCGGATGCGCTCGGCGTCCTTCGCGCTGGCAGCCGACTTCAATTGCTCCTTGCTTTCGATCGCCGCCGTGTATTGCGTGCCGCCGGCTTCCGGCGTCGCGGCGTAGGCCCACAGCCGGGCGAGGCGGCGCGAGTCGCGCTGGGCCACGCCTTTTGCGCGCACGTCGTCGAGCGTCTGCTTGACGGTCGCGGCCGCGGGACTCGCCGGATATTTCTTGACGATCTCCTCGCCGAGCGATGTCGCCAGATCCCAGCTCTGGCTCGCGCGCATCTGCTCGTAGAGCGTCAACTCCTTCGCGGCTTTCGCATCGACGTCAGCCTGCATCGTTTGTGCGGTTTGCGCGGGCGGCGCCGTGCCGGTCGAGCAGGAAGCAAGCACTGCGGCCAGCAAGACCAGGTTGGCAGAGCGTAGTTCGAGTCGCGTCATCGTCATCGTGTCCGTCGAATAGTCCACGAGCCAGATTATGCCAGCACCGCTATCCCAGCACTCGCGAACGCGACGCGTCCATTGTCCGGGCCGCCTGGCGCCAAAACGACCACCGGCGGCCGGCGAGCCGCCCGGCGCATGATCGATCGCGATCAGCCGCATGGATCGCGTCCGAGATTGTGCTCGTAGCTCGAAACGACCTCGTCGTGTTCGTGCCCGGCCCGGCCGGCCGACCCGGCGCGCCGGATTTCATGGCACGCGTCCTCGCGCGCGACACGCTGCGCGCTGACCTTGACCGTCGCTCCGCTGCCGCGCCCGGCACTCTTGCCATGGGCGCCGGCGCCGTGGGCGGGGCCGGCCGGTATCGAGTGCGGACACGCTCCATGCCGGTAGAACAACTGCCCGTCCGCGGCGCGGCATTCGTACGAAACCGGGGCCGCTTCACGGCGCTCGACGGAACGGCCGCGCGTCGCCGTGCGAGTTGGGCGCGCGCTCTCGTCATGATCGATCGCGTACTGCGGCGACGGTGCGTATGCCGGTGCCGGGGCAATCTCGATGACGGTTCCTGCCGGCCCGTGCGCGCACGGTTGCGACTGATAGGCGACCTCGCCCTGGGCGCCGGTGCATTTGTATACCGACGCGGCGCGCACGCCGCCGGCCAGGCCGAGCAACAGCAGGATCAGCAGCCATTCGTACCAGCGCGTTGTGCGGCCGGTCGGCTGCCATTCGCTGATACTCTCATCGCTCGTTCTCATTGCCGTCGCCTCCGTCGTGGTGACGGCATCGTCGCCGCGATGACGGCGGCGAACTATCGGCAATGGCTGCGGCGCGGCGTAGGAAATCTCCGACGTACGCGTAGGGTGGGCCTTGGCCCACCGTCTCTTTGGCGTTCAAGAGCAAAACGGTGGGCCCAAGGCCTACCCTACGGATGTTCGGCCTCGGAGTGCTCGCGCTCGCGCCGCAGCAGGTAGATGCCGCTGGCGATGATCACGCCGGCGCCGGTCAGCGTGATCGCATCGGGCAGCGTATTCCACAGCAATCGATCCAGAATGATTCCCCAGATCAGCGCCGTGTATTCGAGCGGCGCGATGCGCGAGGCGGCCGCCCGCCGGAACGCATCGGTGATTGCAAACTGGCCGACCGCGCCGGTGACGGCCAGGGCCGCGATCACGCTCCAATCCTCCGCTCGGATCGGCACCCAGTCGTGCCAGGCCAGCGCGGTCGCGAAAACGCTCATCATCAGCAGCATCCAGAACACCATCGCCTGGGTCGAGTCGCTGCGGCCGAGCACGCGCACGGCAATCGCCGAGATCGAATATCCGGTCGCCGAGACCAGCACGGCCAGGCCGGCCAGGGTCAGCACGCCGGCGCCGGTCGGTCGCAGCACGATCAAGGTGCCGCAGAAGCCGATGACGATCGCGGTCCAGCCGCGCCAGTCGACGCGCTCGCCGAGCACGAGCGCGGCCAACGCGGTGATCATCAGCGGCGCGACGAAGAACAGCGAGTAGGTTTCGGCCAGCGGCAGCGTGCGCAACGCGTACGCGAACGCGGCAATCATGACGATCGATACGAGGCCGCGCAGGATGTGCAGCGGCCAGCGCACGCGCAGCAGCTGGCCCGGGCCGCCATCGATGATCACCCACAGCGTGACCAGCGGCAGCGACGACAGGCCGCGCAACGCCGCGACCTGCATGGGCGGATAATTCGGGGTCAGCGTTTTCAGCGCCGCGTCCATCAGCGAGAACGTCGCGACGGCGAGCAGCATCGACAGCATGCCACGCAGGTTCTGGTTCGCTGACATCGAGGAACTCGTGGGCAATGGTGCGCGAGTTTAATGCATCGCCGCCCGGAACCACTTTCCCTTCTCCAATCGGGAGAAGGTGCCCCTCCTCCATGAGCCGCGATCTCGCCCGCAACTGCTCAATCGCTCAAGCTCATGGAGGTGGGGCGGATGCGGGTCGGGTCTCTATCGACGTCGTGCGAGCCCCGACCCTCACCCCTGCCCCTCTCCCGGAGGGAGAGGGGTTCAAGAAAAACAGCCGCCCATGTGACGGGTTTGCAAAGCACAACGTAGACTGCACGCTTTCGACGCATCACAACGCATGGCCTCCGATTCCCCTGCATCGAATTCGCTGCGCGAGCATCCCGCCTACGTGCGCTACTGGTTCGCGCGCGTGTCGTCGGGCTTCGCGTTCCAGATGCTGTCGGTCGCGGCCGGCTGGCAGATCTACGACCTGACCCATCGTGCGCTCGACCTCGGCCTGATCGGCCTCGTCCAGTTCGTGCCATCGCTGGTCCTGGCGCTGCCGGCCGGGCATATCGCCGACCAGTTCGACCGGCGCCGCGTCGTGATCGCGTGCATCGTCATCGAATGCCTGGCGATCGCGCTGCTCGCGTTCGTCAGCGGGCGCGGCACCTTCGGAGAAACGGCAATCCTCGGGACGTTGTTCGCGATCGGCGTCGCGCGTGCCGTCGAATTCCCGACCGCGATGGCGCTGGCCCCGTCGCTGGTTCCGGCCGCGCTGTTTCCGCGCGCGGCCGCGGCCGGCGCATCGGCCGCGCAGACCGCGATGATCGTCGGACCGGCGGTCGGTGGCGTGATCTACGTCGCCGGCCCGCATATCGTCTACGCGGTTGCGGCGGTGCTGTATTTCATCGCCGCGACGCTGATGTCGCGCGTGCGCTACGAACGGCCGCCGCTGCCGCGCGAGCCGCCGACCCTGCGCTCCTTGTTCGCCGGCATCGGTTTCATCCGCCACCGGCCGGTCATTTTCGGCGCGATCTCGCTCGACCTGTTCGCCGTTCTGCTCGGCGGCGCGACCGCGCTGTTGCCGATCTTCGCTCGCGACATCCTGCATACCGGGCCCTGGGGGCTGGGCCTGCTGCGCGCCGCGCCTGCGGTCGGCGCGCTGACGATGTCGTTCTGGCTCGCCCGCCACTCGCTGGACCGCAACGTCGGCCGCATCATGTTCGCATCGGTCGCCGGCTTCGGTGTCGCGACGCTGCTGTTCGCGCTGTCGACCTCGTTCGTGCTGTCGCTCAGCGCGCTGTTCGCGCTCGGCGCGCTCGACATGATCAGCATGGTGATCCGCTCCGCGCTCGTGCAGCTCGAAACGCCCGATGCGATGCGCGGCAGGGTCAGCGCGGTCAATGCGATCTTCATCAACACGTCGAACCAGCTCGGCGAGTTCGAGTCCGGCATCACCGCGGCCTGGTTCGGCACAGTGCCGTCGGTGCTGATCGGCGGCATCGGCACGCTCGTCGTCGTCGGATTGTGGATGTGGTGGTTCCCGGCACTGCGGCGGCGTGACAAGCTGCACGTGCACGAGGACGGCGCGCTGGCGTAGGCTGGATCGGACCGTTGCAGTGCCACCGATGAATCCTCCCCGCAAGATCATTCACGTCGACATGGATGCGTTCTACGCGTCGGTCGAGCAGCGCGACGATCCGGCGTTGCGCGGGCGGCCGGTCGTGGTCGCGTGGCGCGGATCGCGTTCGGTCGTGTGCGCGGCGTCTTACGAAGCGCGCGTTTTCGGCGTGCGTTCGGCGATGCCGGCCGGGCGCGCCGAACGCCTGTGTCCAGACGCGGTGTTCGTGCCGCCGGACTTCACGCGCTACCGTGCCGTATCGCGCCAGGTGCGCGCGATCATGCTGCGCCATACCGACCTCGTCGAACCGCTGTCCCTCGATGAAGCCTATCTCGACGTCACGGCGCCGAAGACGGCGCTGTCGTCTGCAACCGAAGTCGCCAGGCGCATACGCCAGGAAATCTTCGATGAGACGATGCTGACCGCGTCGGCCGGCGTCGCGCCGAACAAGTTCCTCGCCAAGATCGCCTCGGACTGGCGCAAGCCGAACGGCCTGTTCGTGATCCGGCCGCACGAAGCCGAAGCGTTTCTCGCACCGTTGCCGGTCGCGAAGATTCCAGGCGTCGGCAAGGTCATGGACGCGAAGCTCGAAGCGCTCGGCATCCGCACCTGCGCCGACCTGCGCACGCATGACGTGCGCGAGCTCGAAAGGCGCTTCGGCCGTTATGGCCGCCGCCTCGCGGAACTGGCCGTCGGCATCGACGAGCGCGTGGTCGATCCGGACCAGCCGGTACAGTCGATCTCGGCCGAGGACACGTTCGCGCGCGACGTGCCGCTCGGCGAGACCGAGCCGATGATCCGCGCGCTCGCCGCGAAGACCTGGGCCGCGAGCCGCAAGACCGAGCGCATCGGCCGCACGGTTGTGCTCAAGCTCAAGACGTCGGACTTCCACATCCTCACGCGCAGCCACACACCGCCCGTTCCACCGCAGACCGAATCCGAATTCATCGAAATCGCGATCGGCCTGCGCGAGCGCGTGCTTCTGCCGGCGACTACGCGCTATCGCCTGGTCGGCGTCGGCCTCGGCAATTTCCGCGCGCCCGACGAGCTGCTGCCGCAGTCGGAATTCGACCTGTAGGGTGGGCCTTGGCCCACCGTTTTTGTTCTTTGAACGCCAAAGGGCCGGTGGGCCGAGGCCCACCCTACGAATCAAACGGTCAGCGCGAAGTCGACGGCTGCTGCCGCGTGGATTTGCGCCGTGTCGAACACCGGCACGGGCGAGTCGGCCTGCGACACGAGCAGGCCGATTTCCGTGCAGCCGTAGATGATGCCTTCGGCGCCGCGCTCGACCAGGTGCCCGATGATTTCGCGATAGCGCTCGCGCGACTCGTCGCGGATCGTGCCGAGGCACAGTTCGTCGTAGATGACTCGATGCACGAGATCGCGTTCGGCCTGCTCCGGAACGATCACTTCTATGCCATGTTGCGACTCGAGGCGGCCGCGGTAGAAGTCCTGCTCCATCGTGAAGCGCGTCGCGAGCAGGCCGACGCGGCGCAGGCCGGCACGCCGGATCCCGGCTGCCGTCGCGTCGGCGATGTGCAGCACCGGAATCGTCACGGCGCTCTCGATCGCGCCGACGACCTTGTGCATCGTGTTCGTGCAAACGACGATGAAGTCGGCGCCGGCCGCGGCAAGCGCACGCGCTGCGGCGCCAAGAATCTCGCCGGCCTCGTCCCATCGTCCGGCGTGCTGCAGTTTTTCGATGTCGTGGAAGTCCACGCTGTACAGCACGATGCGCGCCGAATGCAGGCCGCCGAGGCGGCGCTTCACGCCTTCGTTGATGCTGCAGTAGTACGGCACGGTCGACTCCCAGCTCATGCCGCCGATAAGGCCGATGACTTTCACGACGACTCCCCTCTGCGCGGAGTGATGACTTTCCACTGGTTCGAAGCGCGCTGTCAAAGTGGCGACGCGCTCGCACAACGGCAGCGCCCGGTTGCGGGCGTTGCCAAGCAACGCCGCCACGCATTAGTGTTGCGTGACGCATTCGCCGGACCGCGCCCTGCATTCGGCGTTCCCGTCGACGTCCGGAGGACCTCGTGATTCTAGATTCGAAGCATTGGCTCATACCCGGCGCTTTGGCGCTGAGCCTGCTGTGCGCGGATGGATGCGCCCGGCAGCCGACCGGCGCGAAGTCGCAGCCTGCGGCGCGGCCATGGACTTTCGCCGTGTCCGGCGATTCGCGCAACTGCGGCAATATCGTCATGCCGGCGATCGCCGCCGGCGCGCGCAAGGATCACGCCGCGTTCTACTGGCATCTCGGCGACCTGCGCGCGATCTTCAAGGTCGACGAAGACTACGCGCTCGAGCGACGTTTCCAGGCTTACTCGCTGCCGCCCACGGTCAGCGATTATCTGCATACCGCGTGGACCGACTTTGCGCAGCATCAGGTCCAGGCGTTCGGCGACATGCCGTTCTTCCTCGGCATCGGCAACCACGAGTTGTATGCGCCGAAAACCCGCGGCCAGTTCATGATCGAATTCCAGGGCCTGCTCGACCGGCCCGAACTTGCGCGCCAGCGCATCGACGACGCAGCGCTGCAGGTGCGTATCGGCCAGCGGCCGCTGCCGCGAACCTATTACCACTGGGTCGACCGCGGCGTGGACTTCATCAACCTCGACAATGCCGGCGACGACACGTTCGACGTCGCGCAACTCGACTGGTTCCATGCAGTCGTCGACGCCGACGCCGCCAATCCGGCGATCAAGACGCTCGTCGTCGGCATGCACGAGTCGTTGCCGTACAGCAAGTCCGACGGCCACAGCATGTGCAGCACGCTGAGCGGACGCGAAAGTGGCGCACACGTATACGCCCGGCTGGTCGAAGCCCAGGCCAAGGGCAAACACGTCTACGTGCTCAGCAGCCATTCGCACTTCTATCTGGAAAACGTCTACGACACCGCGCATTGGCGCGATCCGGCCAACGGCGGCGTCGTGCTGCCCGGCTGGGTCGTCGGAACCGCGGGTGCCGTGCGCTATCGGTTGCCGGCCGGCATCACCGCCGGACCCGACGCACGCGAACACGTTTACGGCTACCTGACCGGCACGGTCAAACCCGCGGGCACGATCGACTTCACCTTTCATCAACTCGACGAAGCGGACCTTCAAGCCGCGCGCAGCAGCGACTACGTGGCCGAAGACGTGACGTTCTGCGCCTCGCAAAACCCCGATCCGAAATCGATGAGCGCACGACTGCAGCCGATTACCTGCGAAGAGGCGATGTTGCGCTGACAAACCTGCGGCGCCTGAACATAACAAGTCGTCATTCCCGCGAAAGCGGGAATCCATTTTGCTTTTGACCGAAAGAACCAGATCAACGGGGATGACCAGCTCCGCTATTGAGAGCCCCGCTTTCGCGGGAATGACGACAGCCTCGATGATTCTGCCGAGGCTGGCTAAGCGCCGATGCGCTGTTCCGTCTTCGCATCGAAGAAATGCAGCGAAGTCGGCACGTAAGCCAGATTCAGCTGGCTGCCCGGCTTGGGGAGATTGCCGGGCGGCGTGCGCGCGACGAGTTCGGCGCCGCCGCAGGACAGATTCAGGAACACTTCGTTGCCGACCGGTTCGACGACGTCGAGTTGCGCGCTCAGGCTCGGTTCGGAGCCCGCAGGCGTCGCCACCGGCCGCAGGTCTTCCGGGCGGATGCCGGCGATGATTTCCTTGTTCAAAGAACCCTGCAGTCGGGCCGAGACGCCGGCATCTTCGCCGAGCGCCAGGATCGTCGCGCCACAATCCAGATACAGGTGCCCGTTGGCGCGCAGGATGCCGCGGAAGAAGTTCATCGCCGGGCTGCCGAGAAAACCGGCGACGAACAGGTTCGCCGGCTTCGTATACAAATACATCGGCGTGTCGATCTGCTGGATTTCGCCGCGGTTGTACACGACGATGCGCTGGCCCAACGTCATCGCCTCGATCTGGTCGTGGGTGACGTAAATCATCGTCGTGCCGAGGCGCCGGTGCAGGCGCGCGATCTCCACGCGCATCGACAGGCGCAGCTTCGCGTCGAGGTTCGACAGCGGTTCGTCGAGCAGGAACACCTTCGGCTGGCGCACCAGCGCTCGGCCGAGCGCGACGCGCTGGCGCTGGCCGCCGGACAGTGCGCGCGGCTGGCGCTCGAGCATGTCGACCAGGCCGAGCATGTGCGCCGCGTCGGCGACGCGCCGCTTGATCTCGTCGCCGGCGACGCCGCGCAGTTTCAGGCCGAACGCCAGGTTCTCGGCGACGCTCATGTGCGGATACAACGCGTAGCTCTGGAACACCATCGCGATGTCGCGATCCGCGGGCTTGACGTCGTTGACGATGCGGTCGCCGATCGACAGCGTGCCCGCCGTCGCCGATTCCAGGCCGGCGATCATGCGCAGCGTGGTCGTCTTGCCGCAGCCGGACGGCCCGACCAGGACGAGCAGTTCGGCCTCGCGCGCTTCGAACGTGGCGCCGGCGACGGCGACCTGGCCGTTCGGATAGACCTTGCGCACGTTTTCGAGCTTGACGCTGGCCACTGGCACCTCTGCTTTGAAGCCGCGGTGGCGGCGCGTCGGACTATGCCGCAATGCGGCTGTAAATCGGTGAATGCTTCGGGTATTCTGCCATGTAATCGTTTACATTTTCGCCCCGCTGCCACCCGAGCCCAAGACACTGATGTCGCAACCTGTGCAATTCCCAGATGGATTCCTGTGGGGCAGCGCCACCTCGGCGTACCAGATCGAAGGCTCGCCGCTGGCCGACGGCGCCGGGCCGAGCATCTGGCAACGGTTCGCACACACGCCGGGCATGATGAACGGCGGCGACACCGGCGACATTGCCTGCGACCACTACCGGCGCATGGAGTCCGATGTCGCGCTGATGCGCGAACTCGGCATGCAGGCCTACCGTTTCAGCGTGGCGTGGAGCCGCGTGTTGCCGGAGGGCAAGGGCAAGGTCAATGCCAAGGGCCTGGATTTCTACGAACGCCTCGTCGACACGCTGTTGAAGAACAACATCACGCCGCTGCTGACGCTGTATCACTGGGACCTGCCGGCCGCGCTCGACGACCGCGGCGGCTGGCTCAATCCGGACATCGCGCACTGGTTTGCCGATTACGGCAGCGTCATGTATCGCAAGCTCGACGACCGCGTGAAGTTCTGGGCGACGTTGAACGAACCGTGGGTCGTGACCGACGGCGGCTACCTGCACGGTGCCCTCGCGCCCGGGCATCGCAGCCGCTACGAAGCGCCGATCGCCACGCACAACCTGCTGCGCGCGCATGGCGCCGCGGTCCAGGCCTATCGCGCCGACGGCAAGCACAAGGTCGGCATCGTCGTGAACCTCGAGCCGAAATACGCGGCTTCGGACAGCGCCGAGGACCTGGCCGCGGTCAAACGCGCCGACGCGTACATGAACCGGCAATACCTCGATCCGGTTTTCTTCGGAACCTATCCGGACGAACTCCGGGAAATATTCGGCGACGCCTGGCCCGAGTGGCCGGCCGCCGACATGGAGCTGATCAAACAGCCGACCGATTTCCTCGGCGTCAACTACTACACGCGCAGCGTCACGCGCAACGATCCGGCGAACTATCCGCTGAAGACCGCGGCGGTCAAGCAGCATGCAACCTATACCGAAACCGGCTGGGAAGTCTTTCCGCAAGGCCTGATCGACACGCTGCTTTGGGTCAGGCAGCGCTACGGCAACCCGCCGGTGTACATCACCGAGAATGGCTCGGCGTTCTACGATCCGCCGGTCGCCGAAGACGGCGTCATCGACGACCCGCTGCGCGTGAACTACCAGAAGAAGCATCTGCGCGCGGTGCACGCGGCGATCGCGCAGGGCTGCGACGTGCGCGGCTACATGGCCTGGTCGCTGCTCGACAACCTCGAATGGTCGCTCGGGTTTTCCAAGCGCTTCGGGATCGTGCACGTGGACTTCGCCACGCAGAAGCGCACGCCGAAAGCCAGCGCACGGCACTACGCGCAGGTCATCGCGACGAACGGGCGTTCACTCGGCGCGTAGGGCGGGCCTCGGCCCGCCGTTTTGCTTCCGATCCCCGTCAAAAGAGCGGTGGGCCAAGGCCCACCCTACATGTCGATGTCGGCTGGCGCGGCGGCAAAATGTAATTCTCCACCTTTCCACTCGACCGGCTTGCCGTCGACCGTCACGGGCTTCGGCGGCTTCGCGGCTGGCCAGGCGAAAACGAATCCGCCAGGCGGTCGGGCGCCGGCGTCGACGTGCAAGGCGATGCGCCCGCCAATCCGCCCGATCCGGTAACCGAGCTCGCCATAAGGCGTGCGCAGATGTTCGATCGCGATGCCGTCACCATCGAGCCAGCTCTCCGGCACGCCGGCGGCGAGCACGAGTGAATGATCGGCTTCGCGCTCGTAGGCGAACAGGTCGAGCGCGGAGCGGATGAAGTCCGATGCGACCCAGCTGTGCGGCATGTCGCCGACGAAGCGCGGCTTGCGCGTGTCGTGGCCGACGACTTCGGCCCACTGGTTCCACGCGGCCGGTCGCGCGCCGCTGGCGAAGAAGAAGTCGATCGCCGCCTGCGCACGCTCGCGCCAGCCCAGGCGCACGAAAGTGCCGACCGTGCGCCATTCGTACGGCGTGTAGTCTTCCCAGGGTTTGACGCCATCGCTGCGCTCGACGAAGCCGCGCCAGTAGCGCTCGAACGTGTTGTGCAGCAGATCCTGCGGCAGCGCCCGCTGCTCGCCGGCCGGCGACAGCATGACGGTCGCCGAGGTCGCATCGAAGTCGCCCAGTTCGGCGGAGCCCGGCAGGAAGTCGATCGCGCGCGCCTTCGTCGCGGTTTCGATCGAGGCAAACAGATCGTGGCGGAATTCGTCGCGCGACGCCGTGATCGCGGCTACTGCGTCGTCCTTGCCGAGCACGCGCGCCATGTCGACCGCGTCCTTGTAGCCGGTCAGCGCCCAGAAGTCGTCCCAGTACGAGTGCATCGGCTTGGCCGAATAGCCTTCGTGACTGATCGAGGCGGGCATCAGGCCGAAGTTCGCCTCGCGTCCGGGCGCACGGTTCGCATCGCCGCGTTCGCTGCGACGCATTGTGTCCATGTAACCGGTCGCGGCGGCGATGTGCGGCCAGTTGCGCTCGAGCTCGGCGCGATCGCCGCCGTAACGGTAAAGCTGTGCGATCAGGTGAATCAGTTCGCCATGGCTGTCGTTCTCGGGCACCGGATCGGAGCCGCGATGATCGACGCAGCACGGCACCTTGCCATTCGCGAACTGGTGCGGCGCGTACCAATCGGCGTAATCGCGCACCGCGTCGGTATCGCCGAGGCGCAACAGCCCGTCGGCGATCATCGCGCCGTCGCGGATCCACGAGCGCGCGTAGGAACGCGTGCCTGGGCGCAGCGCCGGGCCATCGCGCGTGATCAGGATGTGGGCGAGCGCCGTACGAACGGTGTCGGCGATGCGTTGCGCGCTTGCCGGCAGTTTCAGCGTCACGCGATCGAGGCGCGCGTGCCAGCCTGCTGCGGTCGCCTTCAGTTGCTGCTCGACCCACGCGGATGCAGCTTGCGCAGTGCTTGCCGGTTCCACCGTCCCGGTCAGCGGCGCGATCAGCGCGACTTCGCCGGTTCCGTGCGCGGGCAAATCGAAGTGATAGACCAGCGCGCCGGATGCGTAACCGGTTTCGTCATGAACTGAACTCGTCGCTTTGCCCGCAGGCGCGGAAGGCGGTTCAATCCCGCGCAGTCGCTCGACGATCGAGCCGGCATCGAATGTCGTCGCGATGAATCGGTCGGGCTTGCTCAGCGCGACCACGCCGACTTTCTCGTCGACAAGTACGTTCGATCCATCCAAGGCCAGATCATGGATCGGCGCAACGCCGCCCGTCGTGTTCAGGAACTGTGCTGGCGGATTGACCTGGAACGGGCGGATCGCCAGCGCGAGATCCAATCGCTGTGCCGTGTCGCCATCGTTGCGCAGCGTGTAGCGCGCGATGAGTTGCGAGCGTTCGCGCGTTCCGGTCGCGAACGCCGTCAGCTCGAGCCGCACGCTTCCACTCCTCCACTCGACCGACGGTATCGGCAGGTAACCGTCCCGAAGCGTTTGCACGGGTTGCACGTCCGCCCACGTGACCAGCCGGCTGTCGACTCGCAGGAACGGTTCGATCGAGAAGCTGCTCTTGCCGGGTTGAAGAGCGCCGTCTTCCGAGATCAACGCCGGCGTCGGGCCGCCATCGATGCCGACGACGGTCCAGTACGGCTGCTCGACGAATCCGCGCGGATAACTGCCGCGCGGCGCCTCCTTCGCGAGCGCGAGGAAGAATGCATTCGGCGTCGCGCCCCAGGCGAGATCCTTTATCTCCAGATGCCTGAGGCAGAAACGGTCGGCCGGACCCGAGTGCAACGCGAGCCGCAGGTGCCGTGTTTCGGACTCCGGCAAGTCGAGCCAGTCTCTGCCACCGTCGCCGTCGCGCACGCTGCGCACGGTCCGCCAGTGCTTCCGGTCATCGGAAAACCGTACGTCGTAACTCGTTGCTGCGGCGCGATCCTGCCAGTCCAGCACCAAGCCGCCGAATTCGCGCGGTTCGCGAAAGTCGATGTCGAATGTCTGCTCTCTACCCTTGCCTGGAGCGCTGCACCAGGACTTGCCTGCGCCTGCCTCGATGGCGTTCTGCGCCGGCGCATCAAGCGACGAAGACGCGCTTGCGACCGGCGCTGGTACGACGCCAGTGTCCGCCGGAAGTTCACGGATCGCCAGCTCGTCGATCTCGATCGATCCCTTGCCGCCGTCGCGGCCGGAACTCACGACGAACTCGATCGCGGCGCTCTGGCGCAACGTGCGATCTTTGGTCGGACCCCACGCGAATTCGATCTGGCGTTTCTTGACCCTGATCTGCTGCCATTCGCGCGGGAACGTAAAGTCCGGCCGATTCAGCCACCAGACGTTCTCGCCGCTCGCATCGACCAGCTTGAACTGCAGCGTGTTCACGGGTGGCCGCTCTCGGCCATCCGTGGCCTTCGCGGCACTTGGGCTCCTGCCCGGCCCTTTGCCGCGGATCCAGAAACTCAATTCGTAGTTGTCCGGGAGTTGCAGCGGCAGCGTGCGGCGCGCCGTCGCGTAACCATTGATCGGGTTGCCGGCTTTGTCGGTGAAGTCGAAGTCGAGACGCAGACCCTTGCCGATCTTGCCGTCGACGCTGTGCAGCGTCGCGCTGACGTCGTCGGTGTGCTGCGCGCTCCAGGGATTCAGGTTTTCGAAGTTGTCGAGGATGCCGGCCGGCTCCGGCTTGTAGGTGCTGGCCGCAGTTGCACAATGAATGCTCGAAAGCATGGCGAGGATCGCGAGCACATGGAGCCCTCTCCCCCATCGCCTTCGATGGGGGAGAGGGTTGGGTGAGGGGGCAGCGTCGGCGTAGTTCGGCAGGCGCGATGCATCGCCTCTGCGCTGCCCCCTCACCTCAGCCCTCTCCCCCGACGCGGTCGGGGGAGAGGGAGTGAAGGCGCCGTCGTCATTCATCCTTTCACGCTGCCCAGCAGCAGCCCCTGCATGTAGTGCCTTTGCAGCACGAGGAACAAAACCAGCACCGGCAATATCGTCACGACCGATCCGGCCATCATCAGTTCGTTGTCCTGCACGTGTTCGCGCGAAAGTCCGGCCAGCGCGACCGGCGCGGTCTGCCAGGCCTGGTCGCTCAGCACGATCAGCGGCCACATGAAATCGTTCCAACTCGCCAGGAACGTGAAGATCGCCAGGGTCACGACGATCGGCTTGAGCAACGGCAGCACGATGCGCGTGAAGATGCGCCATTCGCCGGCGCCGTCGATGCGCGCGGCTTCGAGCAGCTCGTCCGGTATCGACTGCGCGTACTGGCGCACGAGGTAGATGCCGAACACGCCGGCCAGGCCGGGCACGATGACACCGCCATAGCTGTTGACGAGGTGCAGCCACTTCATCAGCAGGAACAGTGGAATCATTGCAACCTGCGCCGGAATCAGCAGCGCGCCGAGCAACGCCTGAAACAGACGGTCGCGTCCGGCGAAGCGCAGTTTCGCGAACGCATAGCCCGCGCTGAGATTGAACGCGAGCGACAGCAGCGTGATCGCGGTCGCGACGGCGAGACTGTTGGCCAGGTACCGGCCCATGCCGGCGCGCTCGAACAACTCGTGATAGTTCGCCCAGGTTGCGTGCGCCGGCAGCAGCGGCGGCGGATACGTGCTCGCCTCGCCGGTCTGCATGAACGACACCGACAACATCCACAGCAGCGGCATCAGCACGACCGTGCTGACGACGATCAGGCCGCCATTGACGAGAACCTTGGCGATGCGCTGATTCATTTCGGCTCGCTCATCTCGGCTCCATCATGTTGGTTCGCCTGCGCGCCGCGCGAACCGCAACAGCACGCGTGTCGCGACCAGCATCAGCGCAAACAGCAGGAATGCGATCGCCGACGCACGGCCGAGGCTCCACCACATGAAGCCTTCCTCATACATGTAGTACAGCACGCTGTAGGTGCTCTGCAGCGGATTGCCGAGCGTCATCACGTACGGTTCGGCGAACAGCTGGAAGTAGCCAGCCATCGTGATCACGCCGACCAGCACGAGCACGGGCCGCAGCGACGGCAGCGTGATATGGCGGAACTGACGCCACGGCGACGCGCCATCGATCCGCGCCGCTTCGTACAAGTCCTGCGGGATGCCCTGCAGCCCGGCCAGCAGGATGATCATGTTGTAGCCGAAGTTTTTCCACACCGCGAAGATGATGATGGCCGGCATCGCGTAGTGCGCATCCCCGAGCCAGTCGATCGGCGCGATGCCGAACTGGCCGAGCGTCCAGTTGATCAAGCCGTAGCGCGTGTGGAACAGGTATTTCCAGATCACCGCGACGGCGACGACGGTCGTCACGACCGGCGCGAACAGCGCGGTGCGGAAGAATCCCTTGGCCCGCGCGAGCGGCGAGTTCAGCAGCAGCGCCGCGCCGAGCGACGCGCCGATCGACACCGGCACGCCGACGCCGACGAAATACAGCGTGTTCGCCAGCGACTTCCAGAACAGCGGCGCGCGCAGCACGTCGAGGTAGTTGCCGAAGCCGACGAAGCGCAGGTTGCGCAAGTCGGCGAGCGCGTACAGGTCGAAATCGGTCAGGCTGAGCACGAACGCGGCGAGCACCGGGACGGCGAAGAATCCGCCGATCACGATCAGCGCGGGGGTGACGAAGGTCCAGGCGGTGCGTTCGGTGCTCATTGCAGTCCCGAAGCGATTGCGCGCTTACCCTCTCCCATCGGGAGAGGGTGCCCCGAAGGGGCGGGTGAGGGTCGGGTCCTGAATCGACGTCCGTTCGAGCCCCGACCCTCACCCCTGCCCCTCTCCCGGAGGGAGAGGGGTTCAAGCAGCAAGATACACCTCGGACTGTGTCCCGGATCCTTCCCGGAAGACGTGTTCGGCGCGCTCTGCCTTCCCTTCTCCCCCCGGGAGAAGGTGGCGCGAAGCGCCGGATGAGGGTACGAACACGGAGTAACGCACGACGATCCCCGACCCTCACCCCTGCCCCTCTCCCGGTGGGAGAGGGGTTCAAGCAGCGGTGCGATCGGCGTGCGTGATGCATCGGTCGGCACAAGGATCATTTCGCATTCCTCGCCGCGAGAAGCGCGCGCCGCTTGGCCAGAATCTCGTCGGTCTTCGCGTCGAAATCGTGCAGGGCTTTATCAATCGGCACGCCGCCACGGATTACGCGTTCGGCGACGAGGCGCATTTCCTGGGCGATGCGCTCCCACTCCGGCACTTTCGGCGATGGCGTGACGTGCTCGAGTTGGTCGTGGAACGCGCGGGCATATTGGTCCTGCGCCAGTTCCGGGAAATTCCAGACGCTGCGTCGCGGCGGCAGGTCGCCGGTCAGCTGATAGAACTTGCGCTGCTGCTCGACGCCGGACAGGTATTCCGCCAGTTCCCAGGCAATCTGTTTATTTCTTGAACTGTGGAAAATGGCAAAACTCGATCCGCCGGCGGCACCGCCGCCGTGGCCTTCGAACCCCGGCAACGGGGCGGTGTTCCAGAGCCCGGCGAGTTGCGGTACGCGGCGCTTGAATTCGCCGATGTTCCACGGCCCGGTGATGTAGAACGAAAAGAAGCCGCGCGCGAACTCGTCCCAGACGTTCGAGATCTGCATGTTGCTCATCGGCGGCGCCAGATCGGCGCGGAACATGTCGACGTAATAGGCGAACGCGCGGCGAAAGCCGGCGCTTTCGAAATTGCCGCGCGTGCCGTTGTCGCGCAGCAGCGGATCGGACTGCTGCAGCGCCAGGCCGAGCAGCGGCTCGAACTCATTCAGCGGCAGGAAGATCGCATATCTGTCGGCGCCGCCGGCTGCCTTGATCGCAACCATCGCGCGATGCCACTCGTCCCAGTCGCGCGGCGCGTGGTCGAAGCCGGCCTTGGCGAGCAAGTCGGTGCGATAGAACAGCAGGCGCGTGTCGACGTACCACGGCACGCCGAACAGCTGCCCGTCGATGACATTGGTGTCCCAGATGCCGTCGAAATAGTCCGCGGCGCGCACGACCTGCGACGCATCGACGTAGGCTTGCAGCGGTTCGAGCGCGCCGAGCGCGGCGAATTCCGGAATCCAGGTGTTGCCGAGCTGGCAGACGTCCGGCAGTGCATCGCCGGCGAACGCAGTCAGCAGCTTTTCGTGCGCGGCGGTCAACGGGATCTGCTGCACTTCGATGCGCACACCCGGATGCGCGCGCTCGAATTCCGGCAACAGCTGCGCGACGACTTCGCCCTCGCGGCCGATCGTCCAGAACTTCAGCGTCGTGCCGTCGCCGGCGCTGCGGCTGCAGCCCGACAGGCAAAGTATACAAAGTGCGACCAAAACTCCGAATACGCGCGGAACACATGGCCACGCCTCGGCTTGCCTCCTCCCGTTCAAGCCTGTCCTGAGCAACGTCGAAGGAGGGAGGGCTGGGGCGGGGATGGTGTTGGAACACTCCGGTGCGCGAAACCCATCCCCACCCAACCCTCCCCTTGAAGGGGAGGGCTTTGGCAGCGGAGCGGGTCTGTAGTTCATTTTTGCGCGCCACCGGCCAGTTCGAGGTCGAGCCAGCCGCCGGTGAATCCGGCGCGCTTGAGGCCACGCTGGATGTACGGGTTCTTGCGCATGACCTTCCACACGAACTCGCTGCGGTAGTTTTCGATCATCGCGATGATCGGGCCCTGGTCGATGCCGATGTAGTCGCCGGAGATCCAGCCCAGGCCCGGAATCAGGCGGCCGGTCTTCAGCGGCACGTCGTAGGTGAAGCTCGGATTGAACGCATCGAGGAATCCGTACTCGGCATACAACTGGCCGCCGAACAGGTCGTGCATCTGCTGCACGGCCGGTATCACGATCTCGGGCGCGAACGGCAGCGACGCCGCGGCGGCGGTCGGCGCGATCGTGCCGTCGTCGAAACTGTCGGCCTGTCCGGCGCCGCGCGCGGAGTAGTGGCGGAACGCGCGCTCCTGTCCGGCGTAGGACTGGTGCGTCGCCTGCGGCCCGTCGCTCGCGGTCAGGCCCCAGACGTTTTCGCCGTACTGTTTCCACGCCATCGGATTGGCGATCGCGTAGGCGCGCTGCGCGTAGGTCGCGCGCCGGCTGTTCTCGAAATAATCGAAGCCGTGGTCGCGCATGTACGCATCCTGGATGCCACGGAAATCGATCCACACGTGCGAGTACTGATGGCCGAACAGCGGCGCGAAGCCGAGAAACTCCTGGCCTTCGAACTCGCCCCAGGTGCGGTTGTACGTCTTCGTCCACGCCGGCCACGAATCCGCGGCGACGCCCTGCGTCGGCGAGCCGAGCGCGAGGATGTAGATCAGCATGCCTTCGTTGTAGCCCTGCCAGTCGTACTTGAGGTAGCCCTCGTTCGGC
>DATIEJ010000547.1:0-11687 GCA_035455825.1 Rhodanobacteraceae bacterium
CGTGCGGGCGCGGGCTGACCTCGCTGAACCAGACTTGTTGCCCCTTGACGAACAGTTCGACGCCAAAGATGCCCTGTCCGCCGAGATCGTCGGTGACTTTCTTCGCGATCTCCTGCGAGCGCGCGAGCGCGGCGGGATCCATCGCGCACGGTTGCCAGCTTTCGACGTAATCGCCGTGCACCTGGACGTGGCCGATCGGCGCGCAGAAGCGCGTCTGGATCGCCCCGCTGGCGTCGCGCGCCCGCACGGTCAGCAGCGTGATCTCGTAGTCGAAATCGATGAAGCCCTCGACGATCACGCGATTGAGGCTGACGCGGCCGCCGGCCATCGCGTAGTCCCAGGCTTTCTGCACGTCATCCGGACCATCGATTCTGCTCTGCCCCTTTCCGGACGAACTCATGACCGGCTTGATGATGCACGGATAACCAATGCCGGCCAGATCCTCGCCATCGATTGCGGCCCGCAGTTCGGCCAGCGAGTCGCAGAACCTGTACGGACTCGTCGGCAAGCCGAGCGTCTCGGCGGCGAGCCGGCGGATGCCTTCGCGATTCATCGTCAGCCGCGCGGCGCGCGCCGTCGGAATCACGCGCACGACACCAGCCGCCTCGAGTTCCTCGAGCATCGGCGTTGCGATCGCCTCGATCTCCGGAACGACGACGTCGGGCCGCTCTGCCTCGATCAGCGCCTTGAGCTGCTGCGGGTCGCTCATCGTGATCGTGCGCGCGTGATGCGCGACCTGCTGGCCCGGCGCGTTTGCATAGCGGTCGACGGCAATCGTCTCGACACCGAGGCGCTGCAACGCAATCAGTACTTCCTTGCCGAGTTCGCCGGCGCCGAGCAGCATCACGCGCGTTGCGACAGGCGACAGCGGCGTGCCGATCGAGGGGAGTTTCGGTGCGGTCATGGGGGCATTCCCGAAAGGGCTGGCGAGATTATCCCGTAATGCGCGAGCCGGGGCACCGGCAAACGCGCGCGATTGTGGCCGACGCTGCCGGCACGAGTAAACTTCCGGAACCTCGCCTGCGGAGAATGCCCATGGGGTTGTTGATTGCCGGACTTTTTGTGTTTCTGGGACTGCACTCCCTGCGCATGGTCGCCGGCGACTGGCGCGCGCGCCAGATGGCGCGCCTGGGCGAAGGTCCGTGGAAGGCAATCTACTCGCTGCTGTCGATCGCCGGCTTCATGCTGCTGATCTGGGGCTTTGGCGAAGCGCGGCAACATCCGCATGTGCTGTACGTGCCGCCGATGGGGCTGCGCCACGCCAACGCCTTGTTCACGCTGGTTGCATTCGTCCTCGTCGCGGCGGCTTACGTGCCGCGCAACCATCTGAAGGCCAAGCTCGGCCACCCGATGTACGCCGGCATCAAGATCTGGGCGCTCGGCCACCTGCTGGCGACCGGGATGCTGCACGATGTCGTGCTGTTCGGCGCGTTCCTGATCTGGGCGATCGCCGGTTTCAGTGTCTCGCGCCGCCGCGATCGCAAGGCCGCGGTCGCCTACCCTGCCGGTACGATCGTCGGCGATCTGCTGGCGCTCGCGATCGGAACGGCCCTCTGGGCGGCGTTCGCGTTCTGGTTGCACGCGAAGTGGATCGGCGTCGCGCCATTTGGCTGAGATGGATTTCGCGGTGTCTATCGACTTTCTCAGCAGCACCGTCCGCGAGACTCCACACCGCGGCGATGACGACCTTCTCAGCGCAGGTCTCGGCATTGCGGGTTTGCGCGGGCCGCCCGTGCCGTTCGCAAGTCCCGATGCGCCGACGCCATCGGAGTTGCGCCGGCGCGCGATCCAGACCGCCTGGAAAGGCATCGCCGACCTCGGACCACTCGGCGGCTATGGCGAACTATACGGCCGTGACGCAAGCGTACCGGGACGCGAGTTCCACGCCTTCGCGAAAGTCCCGAAAGCAAATTTGCCGCATCGTATACTTGTGCAGATTCCGGACAGCTTCGACGCCAGGGCCCGCTGCCTCGTCGTGACCGCGTCGTCCGGTTCGCGCGGCATCTATGGCGCCATTGCGCTCGCCGGTGCGTGGGGACTGGCACGCGGCTGCGCTGTCGCCTACACCGACAAGGGCGCGGGCAGTGGTTTCTTCGATACGGCGACTGCGACGGGTTCGACCCTCGATGGCACCGTGGCCAGGGCCGCCGACGCCGTGCTCGAGTTCGCGCCGGCCGCGACGTCGCCGCAAGCCGGGATCGCGGTAAAACATGCGCATTCGGGCGACAACCCGGAAGCCGACTGGGGCCGCCACGTCCTGCAAGCAGCGAAGTTCGGCCTGGCGATGCTCGATCGCGCGTTCCCGCAGGACGCGCCGTTTACGCCGGAAAATACCCGGATCATCGCAACGGGCTTGTCGAATGGCGGCGGCGCGGTGCTGCAGGCCGCGGGAATCGATGAAGAATGCATGCTCGCGGGAATCGTCGCGCTCGCTGCGAACGTCAATGTTCCGGCCAGCGACACCGGTCGGCCGCTGTACGACTATGCGACCGAAGCGGCACTGCTGCTGCCCTGTGCGCTGACCGACGCGAGTTTCGATGCGACGGCATTCGCTCGCACGCAGGGCCACGTGCCGCCAGCGTGGACCGCGCGTTGCGCAAGCCTGCACGCGGCAGGCGTGCTCGGTGCACTCGACGCTCGCGCCCAGGCGGCAGAGGCGCTCGAACGTCTGCGCGCCGGCGGCTGGAGCGATGCGGCACTGGCCTGTGCAGCAGCGTCGACGGCATTCGACCTGTGGCGCGCGCTCGCGGCAACCTACGCGTCGTCGTATCTGCGTGCCAGCGCCGGAAACATGCCGTGCGGTTTTCGCTTCGATGCGCACGATGCCAGCGGCAAGGCGCGCGCGCCGACGGCTGCCGAGCGCGCCGCCTGGTGGAGCGATTCGAGTGGCATTCCGCCCGGCGCCGGGGTCTTTCTCGACGAAACCATTCCTGGCGATCCGTTCGATCCGGATCTGCGCGGGCTGCGCTGTCTGCGCGATCTATGGACTGGAGGGGGCACCGAAGCCGACACACTCCGCGCTTCGGTCGCAGCGACCGCTGCGCAGCTGCCACGCAAGGAACTTCCGCTTTGGATCATTCACGGCCGCGAGGATGGCCTGTTGCCCGACGCGTTCAACTCCGCGGCATATGTCGCCTGGCTACGTGCCAACGGCCGCGATCCGGTCTACTGGTCGATTCCGCACGCGCAGCACTTCGATGCGTTTCTCGCCTTGCCCGGTTTCGGCGATCGCTACGTGCCGCTGCTGCCATACGCATACTGCGCGCTCGATCGGGTATGGCGCCACGTCGTCGAGGGCGCACGGCAAACAGGCAGCGAGACGCCCGTGGCCAGCCCGCGCGGCGCCGGCAAACTCGACGCAACCCATCTCGGTATCGCACCGACCTGACTCACCGGCAGAGCGCTGCACAAGCAGCGGGCGACACACGCGCGGATCCAACGCTTTCCTCTGCCCTCTGCCCTCTCCCCTCTCCCGAGTCCCTGCTCCCCTACGTCCTGATCCGGTAGCACGGCGTATAGACAGCACCCGGCAACTTCATGCGCTGCTGTTCGACGAAGCTGGCCAGCAGTGCATCGAGTGCACGCATGATCTCGATATCGCCGTCGATCACGAACGGACCGTACGCTTCGATCGCGCGGATGCCCTCTTCCTTTACGTTGCCCGCGACAATCGCGGAAAACGCGCGGCGCAGGTCGGCAGCGAGCGAATGGCGCGGCTGGTCGCGATGCAGATTCAGCGCAGCGACATTCTCGTGCGTCGGCCGGAACGGCTTCTGGAATTCGTGCTGGATTGCCAGCGCCCAGTTGAAGAAGAACGCATCCTTGTTGTCGAGCCGGTGGATGCGAACCTTGTCGATGCCCTTGAGCATCAAGCGTGCCGGTTCCGACGGATTGCCGGTAACGATCCGGTAGCGCTCGGCGACCGTGTCGCCGAGCGCGAGGCGCAGGAAACGGTCGATCTGCTCGAAGTAGGCGGCCGATTCGGCGGGACCGGCCAGGATCAGCGGGAACGGCAGGCTCGCATTGGCCGGATGCAGCAGGATGCCGAGCAGGTAGAGGATTTCCTCGGCCGTGCCGACGCCGCCCGGGAACACGATGATGCCGTGGCCGATGCGCACGAATGCCTCGAGGCGCTTCTCGATGTCCGGCATGATCAGCAGGTTGTTGACGATCGGATTCGGCGCCTCGGCGGCGATGATGCCGGGTTCGGTGATGCCGATGTAGCGGCGTGAGCGCAAACGCTGTTTCGCGTGAGCGATCGTCGCGCCCTTCATTGGGCCCTTCATCGCGCCGGGCCCGCAACCGGTGCAGATGTCGAGTTCGCGCAGGCCGAGTTCGTAGCCGACCGACTTGGTGTATTCGTACTCGTGGCGCGGAATCGAATGGCCACCCCAGCACACGACGAGATTCGGCTCGATATTAGGGCGCAGCACGCGCGCGTTGCGCAGGATCTCGAAGACGGCATGCGTGATGCCGTGCGAATTGTCGAGATGGAACCTGCCGGCATCGATCTGCGTCGCGACGTAGGCGATGTCGCGCACCACCGCGAACAGAAGTTCGTTGATGCCGCGGATGATGCGGTCGTCGACGAACGCGCTGGCAGGCGCGTTGGTCAGTTCGAGCTTGACGCCGCGATCCTGCTGCAGGACCTGCACGTCGAAGTCCGGATAACGCTCGGTCATGCTGCGCGGATCGTCGCTCATGCTGCCTGAAGTCAGCACGGCGAGCGCGCAGCGCCGCAACAGGGCGTGCAGGCCGCCGAGAGATGCATCGCGAAGGCGCGATACTTCGTCGCGAGACAGCACGTCCATGCCGGCGACCGGCGAGATGCGCGCGCTGACTGTGGACTTCGGCATTTTTGGAGACACAGCTTGCATTTACCTGCGACCACCGGAAATTGATTCGAGACTTGGAAGTATCGGGGGGCGGAGCGATGAAGTGCAAGCGAAATAGAAAAATGCTCCTTCGCTTTGAAGGAGTCGAGCCACTGAGGCACACGCCGGAAATTGCTCCTGCATTTCCGGCGCACACGATGGGCAGGAGCCCGAGTGCCGCGAAGGCCATGGATGGCCGAGAGCGGCCGCCGTCCCTGGCGATAAAAAAGGCGCCCTTGCGGGCGCCCGGTGTTTGTTCTTGCAAGAGCGCGATCGTGACTTGATCGCGGCCGGCCCTTCCTCAGAACTTGTACTTGGCCGTGACCATGACCGACCAGCGCTGGCTCGGAATCGGCACGCCCGGCGTCTGGCCCTCGTTGATCACGAGGCTCTGCGGGACGTAGTTTCCGTTCTTGTCCTTGTAGGCTCCCGAACTGATGTCGTAGATGTACTTGCCGGTCGCCGGGTTGTAACCGCTGACGTTGGCCAGGTTGCGGATCAGCGGGAAGCCAGCGCGCTGCTCGACACCCCAGTGGTTGTTGAACAGGTTGCCGATGTTGAAGAAGTCGAAACGCAGCTCGCCCTTGTTGCCTTCGAATATGCCCGGGATTTCCTGGCGGAACGCGAAGTCGAACTGGTTGATCCACGGCGCGCGCACCGCGTTGCGGCTGGCAATCTCGCCTTCGTGCTTCTTCAGGTAAGAGTTGCCGTTGACGTAGTCCATGAACTGTGTCTTCTGCGCGTCGGTAACGGCTGGCGCCCACTCGACGTCGGTGATCGACTTCGGAATGTAGACCAGGTCGCGGCTGTAGCCGTCGCCGTTGGTATCGGTGCCCGAAACCCAGCTGTACGGCGCGCCGGAATGCATGTCGCCGAACAAACTGAACTGCGACAGGTAGTCACCGAAGAAGTGATGCTGCCAGGTGAAGCTGGTGATCACGCGTTCAGCAACGCTGTAGTTGGAAGGCGCGGCGATGTCCGTGTTCGGGTTGACCCAGACGTTGCCCAGGATGTTCGAATTGGCGACGCTCGAGGTGCCCGGGTTCACGTCGGTCGCGTGACCGGTGCGGAATGCGACCATCGCGCTCCAGTCATCCGACATCGGCTTGGTGAACGACAGCACGACCGTGTTGGACTGGCCCTGGTGCGTGTTGGTCAGTTCGGTCACGTTTCCGAACGACGGATTCGCACCGGCCTTGATGCTGCTGCTGCACTTCGTCGCGTTCGCCTGGGTGCAGAAATATTGCCGGCCATCGGCACCCGTGAACTGCGGCGCGCCAAGGTTGAGGTTGTTGTAGAAGATGTCGTTGTTGGTCTGGGTGAAGTTGACCGACAGCGACGAGATGATTCCCATCCACGGCAGTTCGCGATCGAACGCCAGCGCAACCTGTGTGGTCGTCGGCATCTGGAAGTTCGGATCGATCGTATCGACCGACATTTGCGCGACGCTCGAACCGAGCACCAGCGTGCCCGATCCGGGGACCAACGGATTGGATGCGTTGAACACCGGCGCCTGCTTCACATACGGGATCTGGCCGGCCGGGCAGGAGGAACCGCTCGCTTTGGTGAAGTTCTTGCCATTCGCACTGCACAGCAACGTTCCGATCGGGTCGTTGCCGGTATTGACGATGTCATAGGTCACGATCGACGTGCCCGGATTGCCGAACGTGTTCGTGTACCACACCGTCGGCACGTCGGAGACGAACATGCCGATACCGCCGCGCAATTGCGTCTTGTACTCTGCGTCGAAGTCGTAGTTGAAAGAAACGCGCGGCTGGAACGTGCCGGTGCTGGGCACCGAATTGTTGGCGAAACCGAAGCCGCCCTTGGCCACCGAACACAGTGTCGAGCCGTTTTCGTTCTTTGCGCTAAACGCCACGCCGGGCGCCGCGGCGAAGCACGGATTGAAGCGCGGCTCTTCAGGGAATTTCGGCACGTCGTAACGCAGGCCGTAGGTCAGCGACAGGCGATCGGTTGCCTGCCAGGTATCCTGCACGAACAGACCGTATTGCTGTTTCTTGAAGTTTGCCTGCGACTGCTCAAGGGTCAGGCCAGGAGCCGGCTGCTTGAGCACGTATTCTTCCCAGACCTGGTTCTGGAAGTTCGTCAGGCCCTGGAACGTATAGCTGCCGACAGCGGCCTGCTCGAACGCATCGTAGACCTTGTCTTCGTTGCCGTTGAATCCGGCCTTGATGACGTGATCGCCCAGGTGCCAGGCGCCGGCGAAATAACCGTAATAGGACTTGATCGCGACCAGGTTCACCTGGCTCGAGAATTCCGTGCCGAGCGTTTCGCTAGGCGTAAACGCAGTTGTCGGCACCGTGACCTGCACCGACGGCTGGTAGCCGCCGGCGAGCGGACCGCGCGTCTGTCCATAGTCGGCGTACTGCAAGTCGACTTCAGTCGAGAAGACGTCGGTCCAGTCGCTGAACAACTGTCCGAGATAGGTCTTGATGTCGCGGTTCTTGAAGTACCAGTTGCTGTTCGGCGTCACCGACGTCGAACTGCCGGTCGGCACGGGCTGTTCTTCCTTGGTCTGGCTGTAGCGGAAGACCGCGCGGTGCTGATCGTTGATGTTCCAGTCGACCTTGGCCAGGTAGCGCTCGTCGGTCAGGTTGGCGAGCGAACGATCGCCCGGGTTGAGGCCGAAGGCGACGGCCTGCGCGTTGACCGCATTGAAGAATTCGGTGTTGAGGCCCTGGACCAGCGTCGTGCTGCCGGTGCCGTCCGACGGCGCCGACACCGCGCCAATGCCGACGCGCTCGGCTTTTTCGTAGCTGAAGAAGAAGAACAGCGTGTCCTTGATGATCGGGCCGTGGACGTTGAAGCCGGCCGTCCATTCGCGATCCCAGCCGGTATAGGGCTGCTCGGTATCGCTGCCGATCGGCGCGATCTTGCCCATGAAAGCGTCGTTGTTCGAGCGGTACTTGTAGTAGAACTCGCCGTGGAACTCGTTGGTGCCGCTCTTGCTCACCGCATTGACGTTTGCACCGACGCAGCCGCGCGTGGAGCTGTCGAAGTTGGTCGTCGCCAACTGGTACGAATCGATCGCCTCGGTCGAGATCGGCGAACCGACGCTCGCCAGGCCGTTCGACTCGAGTCCGAACGGATCGCCGGCATTGACCTGGTCGACCGTGATGCAGTTGTAACGGAAGTTCTTGCCGTTCGCCGAGATCGCCTGCGCGTCGCGGTCGGTGACCGAGATGCGCGGATCCATGCGAGCGATGCTCTGGAACGAGTTGTCGCCGTTCGGCGCCGCCTGGAGCTGGGCCGGCGTGATGTTCGTGCTCAGGCCCTTGTTGTCGGAGTTGAATACGGCCAGCACGGCGGAATTCGCCGTTACCGAAATGCCTTCGAGTTCCTTGGCCGGGGCAACCGCAACGAGATTCACGGTGGAATTCTCGGCCAGGTTCAGGAACACGTTATCGGCTTCCGCCTTCGTGCCGGCGCCCTCGGCATCGACGTGGTACGGGCCGCCGACGCGCAGACCCTGCGCCTGATAGCGGCCGTTCGCATCGGTCGTGGCTAGCGACGTCGTCCCCGACGGCACGTGCACGATATGCACCTTGGCACCCGCCACCGGGTTCCCCTTGTCATCGACGACACGTCCAGTCATGCCCGAGGTCGTGTCCTGCGCGTACGCGGCAGAAACGGCAAAAAGGGAGGCAAACAGCAGTGGCAAAAGCTTTCGGTTCAATCGTGTCTTGGTCATGGTTCGCCTATGGTCTGGCCAGTTGAAAATGATCACCGGTAAAAAGCGGAGTGACGTCGCACTGCAGCTGCGGCAACGCTTGGACGCTCTCGAAACAGATTTCCCTCGATGCCACCGCAATCTCTTCCGGGTTGGTGCAGCGGAAGCAATTGTTAACGGTAGCTTAAGGAGACTTTAAGACAATTTTCTGACAAGCGCTAGGTCAAAACGCACGTTTTTACGTGACCGGCGGACAGAACTGGCGGACCTGCATCACTTCAGGCAAGAGTTTGTGCTGGTCTATTGCGGCGCGACGGCCGGTCGGGCTCCAGGATTTGCTTCCCGACCTAGCTTTTTCCGATGTAAAGGACGATGCCGTCGAGGAACATCTGCACCGACAAGGCCACGAGCAACATACCCATCAGGCGCTCGAGCGCGGTCAGCACGCTGTTGCCGAGGATGCGGAACAGGACCGTCGAGGACAGCAGGATCAGCGCCGTCGCCAGCCAGGCGGCGAACAGGGCGAGACTCCAGTCGGCTGTGCGGCCCGGTTGCGAGTTCGTCATCAGCATCAAGGCGGCCATCGCCGACGGTCCGGCAACGCCGGGTATGGCCATCGGCACGATGAACGGTTCAACGCCCGCGGCCGAGTCGCCGAACATGTTGCCGTCGCGCGGCGGGAATATCATCTTCACGCCGATCAGGAACAGCACGATACCGCCGGCGATGCTGACCGATTCCTGGCGCAGCTGGAGCGCGCCGAGCACATAGCGTCCGCCGAACAGGAACGCGAACAGCACGACCAGCGCAATGATCAGTTCGCGCACGAGCACGCGTCGCCGCCGTTCCGGTGCGACCTGGCGCAGCTGGCCCAGGAACAACGGGATGTTGCCGAGCGGGTCCATGATCAGGAACAGCAGGATGCCGGCCGAGAGTGTCGTCAGGGAGTTGTCCACGTTGCCCCTCGCAGAAAATCCACTAGTATACTTCTGAGGAAAGCGCGGCGCAGATCCTCTGCGGCCCTCAGCCCTCAGCCCTCAGCCCTTCTCTCATATCCAGCACCTTGCCACGCGCCTCGACACCGTCGGCGCCCAGCAGGTAGATCAACGCATCCGCCATGCTGTCCGGCGCCGGCAACTGCATCGAGTTCTCGCCGAAGTAGGCAGTCCGTCGCAATGCGGTGCGCAGCGGCGGCGGCAGCAGCGCGTGAACGCGCAGCGGACCGCTTTCCCATTCCTGATGCAAAATCGAAACCATGCCGGCAAGCGCATGCTTGGCTACGCCGTAAGCTCCCCAGTTCGCCCTGCCGACGCGATCGAGGTCGTCGAGCACGAACACGACGCTGGCATCGTTCGCCTTCTGCAGCAACGGCAAGCATGCCTGCAACAGCAGGAAAGGCGCGCTCAGGTTGACGTGCAACGTACGCAACCAGTCGAGCGGCTCGATCAGCGCCGCGGGCTGCAAGCCGGAGAAGTGCGCGGCGCAGTTCACGATGCCATCGAGCCGGCCGAGATCGCGCTCGATCGCCGCGGCCATGTCTTCGTAGTCGCGCGGCGACGCGCCTTCGAGATCGAGCGGATAGATGGCCGGCTCCACGCCCAGCGCCGCTGCTTCGTCGTGAAGTTTTTCCAGCGGCCGCGTCTTGCGTCCGAGCAGGATCGGGGTGCCGCCCGCGCGGGCGACCGCCAGAGCGGCCGCCTTGCCCAGGCCACCCGCGGCCCCGGCGATCAGCACGACGCGGCCGGTCAGGGTATCGGGCGCCGCCGACCAGCCGGCTGGAAGTCGTGCGCGTGCACTGCCCCCCATGGCCGCGATCAGGACCTGCTCGCCTCTTTTACCATCTGCGCAAGCTCGCCGCTTTCCTGCAGTTCGAGCAGGATGTCGCAACCGCCGATCAGCTCGCCATTGATGAAAAGCTGCGGGAACGTCGGCCAGTTCGAGTAGCGCGGCAGGTTCGCCCGGATCTCCGGATCCTCGAGCACGTTGACCGAGGCGAACTGCGCGCCGACGGTCTTCAGCGCCTGCGCCGCGCGGCTGGAAAATCCGCACATCGGGAACTGCGGCGTTCCCTTCATGTACAACACGACGGGGTTGTCGGAAACGGTCTTGCGAATGCGATCGAGAACGTCCATGGAACCTCTTGCAAAAATGAATTGGCGCTGACGCGCGATGGCGCATTGTACCAGCGTGCCCGCGCCGGCGGCCTTCACGATCGCGTTCGCGTCTATAATTGCGCCCTCCCCGTCGACAGCAAGGAGCCTGGCATGGCGATCGAACTACCCCCGCTTCCATACGCACGCGACGCCCTGGCGCCGCATATCTCCGCCGAAACGCTCGACTATCACTATGGCAAGCACCACCAGACCTATGTGACCAATCTCAACAACCTCATCAAGGGCACCGAGTTCGAGAATCTCGACCTCGTGGCGATCGTCAAGAAGTCGCAGGGCGGCATGTTCAACAACGCCGCGCAGATCTGGAACCACACGTTCTACTGGAACAGCCTGTCGCCGAAGGGCGGCGGCGAGCCGTCGGGCAAGCTGGCCGACGCGATCAAGAAGAGCTTCGGCGGCTTCGCGCAGTTCAAGGAAGATTTCAGCAAGACGGCCGTCGGCACCTTCGGTTCGGGTTGGGCCTGGCTGGTGCAACGCGCAGACGGAAGCCTCGGCCTGGTCAGCACCAGCAACGCCGCCACGCCGATCACCGGCGCCGATCGCCCGCTGCTCACGTGCGATGTCTGGGAACACGCCTACTACATCGACTACCGCAACGCGCGGCCGAAGTATGTCGAGGCGTTCTGGAATCTCGCAAACTGGGAATTTGCTGCTTCGCAGATGGCGTGAGCTTACGCTCATCGTTGATGCGCGGCGCGACCGCTAGAAGAAAAGGCCGCCTGCGGGCGGCTTTTTTTGCCGACCGCGATCGCCGCCTAATGCTCGTCATTCCGGCGAAAGCCGGAATCCAGTTCCTTTTGCTTTCTCGAAGTGCAAAGCTTCCACTCGCCCTGCGGGCGAGCGGGTAACTTTTCTTTGCTTGTGCAAAGAAAAGTCACCAAAAGAAACACACCCCAAGTAGCGCGGTCTCCGGGCATCCTGCCCTCCGACTTCGCGAGCGGGTTCCGG
>DATIEJ010000548.1:0-5069 GCA_035455825.1 Rhodanobacteraceae bacterium
AGCAGTCACCGCTAGCCCGAACCCAATCTTTGGCAATTCGACTCAGCAGGTCAAAGTGTGCATCGCCGACGCGCTGGGAAGTCCGCTACAGGGCATCCAGTTCGACTTCACGTACACCGGAACTGGCACCGCGAAGGTCGACAACGCGGCCAGCCCGGGGTTGATCGCAAGCCTGACGGATGACACGGGCTGCGCGTTCGCGACCGTTGTCACCAGCGGCGTGCAGCCCAGCACTGATACGGGCGGCGGTGGAGAGCTGAAGTTCTGCGCGGGCAATCTGTGCGCAACGATCGACGTCAAGGTCGATGTGGGCGTCTGCCAGGTCAGCCCGTCGTCTGTGGCCGTCGGTTCGCAGGGCGTGTCGGGCACGATTACGCTCACGGCGTTCGACGCGCTGAAGAACAAGCTCGCCGGTGCTCAGATCACCAGCACGTGCAGTGCTTCGCAGGGAACGATTTCTCCGGCATCGGGGATATCCATAACAAATGACCAGGGCGTAGCCCTGTTCCCGTACGCTGCCACCGGCTTCGTAACGCTCGGCACAACCACGACCCCTCCGACAGCAGGTTCCGGCAAGTGCGAGTTCAGCGCAGGGGGCAAGGTTTGCGCGACCGTTCCGTTCAACGGGTTCCCGAGCGCGTGCGACTTCAGTCCGCCGCCTTTGTCATGCCAGTAACCATGCTCGATTGACGTTTACGAAGGGCCGCAGCGATGCGGCCCTATTTTTTCCTATCGCTGCTAGCATTTGCTCGGCCGTCGGAATCGCTCCGGCGGAAGGGCTTTGAACATGTCTTCGGCCTATCGCATCGAATTAGCCGCCGGTCAGGCCCTGTTCCGCGAGGGTGACGCGGCGACCACGGCATTTCTGCTCGAGCGCGGCACGTTGCGCGTCACCGCGGAGCGAAACGGAGCGCCGATACTGCTTGGAGACCTGCATGCAGGAGCGCTGATCGGCGAGATGGCCGTCATCGACGATTCACCGCGCACCGCGACCGCGATTGCGCTCGAGCCGTGCGTGCTTACCGCGATCGACCGCGACCAGTTCGGCGAGCGCCTCGCGACAGCCGATCCGGTGTTGCGCGGACTTCTTCTTAGCCAGCTTGCGCGCTACCGCAGCGTTCTGGCGACAGTCACCGGCAATCATGAGTTGCCTAGCCGTCTCCTTGCCACGCAGCACTATTCCGGCGACGCGCGCGACAAGATCCGTCTCGAAAGCCACTTGCGCGAAGCGCTCGACACGCATTCGCTCGAAATGCACTTGCAGCCGATCGTGAGGATTGCCGACGGCGTCGTCGCCGGTTACGAAGCACTGGTGCGCTGGACGCACGCCGAACACGGCATCGTTTCTCCGGCCGAATTCATCGCGCTGGCGGAGGAAACGTCGCTGATCGTGCCGGTCGGCGAATATATCCTGCATGAAGTTTGTGCCGTGCTGCGCCGCCTCGTCGAAAGAAGCCATGCCCAGGTGCCATACGTCGGACTGAATGTTTCGGGCCGGCAAGTCGAAGATCCGCAATTCATCGACCGGGTTGTCAGTCAGGCACACGCAGAGGGGGTCGAACCCGGGCTGCTGAAAGTCGAGATCACCGAAAGCCTGATGCCCGACTACGCCAGGGTCGAAGCGTTCATCACCCGTTGCCACCAGGCCGGCATCCGTGTCGCGCTCGATGACTTCGGCACGGGCTACTCGAGCCTCAGTCACCTGCACCGCCTCAACTTCGACACGCTGAAGCTCGATCAGGCCTTCGTGCGCCAGCTCGATGATCCGCGCTGCCTGGCCATCGTGCGCGCCATCGTCGCCATGACGGCCGCCCTGGGCTGCGACATGGTTGCCGAGGGCGTCGAAACTCCGGCTCAACTCGCGTGCCTGCGCGAGCTTGGATGCCAGTTTGCCCAGGGCTATCTGATCGGCAAGCCGCTGCCGGTCGACTCGATACTCGGTCCGGCCTAGCGCCCCGCTGGCCCGGAACGGGAACCTGGGTGCTGCGCGCGCTGTCCTAGCAGCGCGCCGGCAAGCGCCAGCCGTGCGATCATCCCCTTTTCCGAAACCTTCGATCATGGACATGCCAGAACCCATCTCCGCCGCCGGGCTATCCGCAGCGTTTCACGCGCTGCGCGACCAGTTGGCCAAGTGCATCATCGGTCAGACCGCCCTGGTCGACCGGCTGCTGATCGCGCTGCTGGCCGACGGCCATCTGCTCGTCGAAGGCGCGCCGGGCCTGGCCAAGACTACCGCGGTCAAGGAACTCGCGGCCCGCATCGAGGGCGATTTCCACCGCATCCAGTTCACGCCGGACCTGTTGCCGGCCGATCTGACCGGCACCGAAATCTATCGCCCGCAACAAGCGGTGTTCGAGTTCCAGCGCGGACCGATCTTCCACAACCTACTGCTGGCCGACGAGGTCAATCGTGCCCCGGCCAAGGTCCAGTCGGCGTTGCTCGAAGCGATGGGCGAGCGCCAGGTCACGGTCGGGCGAACGACCTACCTGCTGCCGCAGTTGTTCCTGGTCATGGCGACGCAAAATCCGATCGAACAGGAAGGCACCTACCCGTTGCCGGAGGCGCAGCTCGACCGATTCCTGATGCACGTGCGCGTGGACTATCCGGATGCTTCAGCCGAAGCGGCGATCCTTAAGTTCGCCCGCGACCGCGCGCGCGATGCGCTGCAGGAAACGCCGCAACCGGAGCGCTGCCTGTCGCAGGCGCAGGTGTTCGCGGCGCGTGCCGAGGTGCTGAACCTGCACCTGGCGCCGGCGCTCGAGGAATACATCGTCCAGTTCACTCTGGCGACGCGTACGCCGAAAGCCTATGGCGACGATCTGGCGCGCTGGGTCGCCTACGGCGCGAGTCCACGCGGCACGATCGCGCTCGACCGCTGCGCGCGCGCGCACGCGTGGCTCAACGGCCGGGACTTCGTCGCGCCGGAAGACGTGCATGCGGTTGCCGCCGATGTATTGCGTCATCGCGTCCTGCTGTCCTACGAAGCGGAAGCCGAAGGCGTGACCGCCGACAAGCTGATCGGCATTCTGCTCGAGCGCGTGCCGTTGCCGTGAGGAAGAGCAGGGCTGAGGGCTGAGGGCCGGAGAGCGGACCCTCACGCTGCGGCTGTCTGTTCTAGATAACGATTCACGTAGAACTGCAAATCTCCCAACACGCTTTGATGCACGCAGCCCTAGCCCTCAGCCCTTCGCCCCCCAATAGCTGCTCCTAGCTCCACGCCACCATGCCTCCAGCCCTCAGTCCTCAGCCCTCAGCCCTCGGCAGCAGCTCCATCAGCGTCACGCTGGCCGACCTGATCGCCATGCGCCAGCACGCGCGGCGCGAGGAGCATGCGGCGAGCAAGCGCGTTGCCGGAAGCCGCGCGGCCGCGCATGCGTCGAAGTTGCGTGGACGCGGCGTGGATTACGCCGAGTCGCGCAATTACCAGCCCGGCGACGACATCCGCCAGATGGACTGGCGCGTCACCGCGCGCACCGGCCGGCCGCACACCAAGCTGTTCCAGGAAGAACGCGAGCGCAACACGCTGCTCGTCATCTCGCACAACCCCAGCATGCGCTTCGGTACGCGCGTGCGCTTCAAGTCGGTGCAGGCAGCGCGCCTGGCCGCGCTGATCGCCTGGTCGACGACGATGAGCGGCGATCGCGTCGGCGCGATCGGCTACGGTCCGGCGCTGAATGCCGAAATCAAGCCCGGCGGTGGTTCGCGCGGCGCGCTGCGCGTCCTGCGGGCCCTGCACGAATGGGATGCGATCGCCGCGCCGGGACGCCTGGTCGTGCCATTGTCGCGCGCGCTGCAGCGTGCACAACGCCTGGCGCGGCCGGGGAGCCGCGTGATCCTGCTCGGCGACGGCTTCGACTGCGATGCCGCGACCGAACAGGCGCTGTCGCTGCTCGCGCGCCACTGCGATGTCGGTGCCGTGCTGCTCAGCGACCCGCTCGAGCACCAAGCGCCGCCGCCGGCCCGCTATGCCTTGCACAGCGAGCAGGGCCAGGTGCTGCTGGATTTTTCCACGGCGACGACGCGCAAGCGCTGGACCGAACTGTTCGAAGCGCGTCGCGCCCACTGGATCGACATGCTGCGCCGGCGCTCGCTGCGCTGGACGATGCTCGACACGCATGCCGAGCCGGAACTGGCGTTGCGCACGCTGCTCGGCCAGCCGGCACGCGGGCGGGGCGCGGCATGAATCCGGCGAACGCTGCGCCGGCAGGGCCCGTGCTGCGCGATATCCACATGCCGCCCGCGCCAGGGTGGTGGCCGCCGGCCCCCGGATGGTGGCTGCTGGCCGCGATCGCAATCGCTGTTTCCATTTGTATATTCGTTTACGCGCGCCGCAAGTATCGCCAGCGGCGCTATCGGCGCGCGCTGATGGCGGAACTGGATCGCTGCATCGGCGAGGCGCGCGACGATCCTTCAGCGCTGGCCGCCGCGTTGTCGCGCTACCTGCGCCGGTTGTCGCGGCAGACCACGCCGGCTGCCGCCACGCTTGCCGGCGAACGCTGGCTCGAGCATCTGGATGCGTGCGCGCAAACCAACGAGTTCACGTCCGGCGTCGGGCGCATCTTGATAGAAGCGCCTTATCGTCCCGCGCCCGCCTACGATACGGCGGCGCTGATCGCCCTGGTGCGGCGCTGGGTTCGCGGCATGCTCGACCGGCAGGTTGCCCATGCTTGAGTGGGCCTGGCCCTGGCTGCTCGTTGCGTTGCCGCTGCCGTGGCTGGTCGCGCGCCTGTGGCAACCGGCGCACACGCAAGCGAGCGCGGCATTGCGCCTGCCGTATGCGCTCGATGGCCTCGACGCGGCGAGCGGCGCGAATCCGGTCTCGCGCTGGCGGCGCGCGCTGGCGATCCTGGCCTGGTGTGCGCTTGTGGTTGCCGCGGCTCGTCCACAATGGGTCGGCGAAGCCGAGGCATTGCCGCGCAGCGGCCGTGACCTGCTGCTGGCCGCGATCGCAATCGCTGTTTCCATTTGTATATTCGTTTACGCGCGCCGCAAGTATCGCCAGCGGCGCTATCGGCGCGCGCTGATGGCGGAACTGGATCGCTGCATCGGCGAGGCGCGCGACGATCCTT
>DATIEJ010000549.1:0-7952 GCA_035455825.1 Rhodanobacteraceae bacterium
GGATGGTCGTAATTGCCGTTGGTGAAGCTGCCGGACTCTGCCTGGGTCCATTCCTGGCCATTTTCGAGCTTGAACACGGTGTGGCCGCGCCAGCCGCTGAATTTGCCATCGATTCGGCTCTCGACGATTTCGCGGTCGGACTCCTTCGGGTAAAATACCGGCTGACCCGATGGCGTCACGACCTGCGTGGTCGTGAGGGTGGCCGGATGCCCGCGCAGCCAGTCATTGAGGTTCTTGAGCTCCTCGGGGCTCAACTTGTCGAGCCCGGCGGCGTGGAACTGCGTTTGCGACATACGCTCTTCCAGCGAGGAGAATTCTGCCGCGCTGGCAGCCACAGACAGCGAAATTGCAAACGCGATCGCAAAAGCGGAACGCATAAATACCTCAGAATGCGAATGGGTCAGACCGAAACGCGATTGTAGCGGCTTGCGCCGGCAATGCCCATGCAGCATCCATGCAAGCGGGCAATGAAGTGGCGGCTGCTACGCTTTATCGGGAAAAACCCTACGAGTAACCGCAATTTAACACGTAAAGCTGGGGTTCGGAGCTATATTGTTATGAAGGGGCGAACTGTCCCTGTCGCAGGCCATGGCCGTGAAGCTCACCGCCGTGGCCTCGCGCTGTTTGGTAAGCCACATGGAGTAATGGAGCCATGGATCGGTTTTCACAGATTTGACTTGGAGCACGGTGCATGCAGTTGAAGTGGTTAGCAGTCCCAATTATTTCGGCCTTTGCCGTTCTGTCATATGCACCAGCGGCGATGGGTGCCCTCTCGCTGATGCCCTTTGAGGAACCGACGGTACAACTTCTGACGTCGAACCCGTTTCAGTTCGCGCCAATCGGTTCGACGAACGTGCTGCAACCCGTGACGTCGAACCCGCTGTTGTGCTCCAACACGTCGGCGCCGGCCTCCCCGCATACGCCGGTCAGTCCGGTCTACTACAGTCCGAACGGCCTTGCTGGCCTGAAACCCTTCGTGTTCGGCGCGTCAGCGCTGACGCCGAGTGTGCCGAGCTTTGCGCTCGGTGCGACGCTCGTATATGGCAGTGCGATGACATTAAGCGGCGATCCTGCGCTAGTTTGTTACGGGCTCGACGCCACCGGCGTGCATGGTCCGACACCTGGCGGAGTGATGCGGGACGAGTTCGAAGGCGTGAACTTCAGCCCCACGCTGAAGGCGAACTTCAATAGTTCGGTTGTTCTAACAGTCTTCCACGTGCCGACCAGCCCGAGCGATTACTATGGCTATACGATCGACGTCTCGATCGCTGCCGCGCCGGGCGCGGCGAATTGCGCTGTCAACGATTGCAATTTCTCACTGCTTGAAGGGTTTGATACTTCGGTATTTGCCACGAACTCTAGCGCGACACATCCCGACGAAGGTTGGTGCATTGGTTCCGCCGGCAGCACCACATGCTCCACTTCGACGGTGGAGGGTGGCATCAATATCAACTACGCCACCTGGCCAAACTCGTTCCTGCCCCACCTGGTGGCCGGTGCTTCGCCGCTGTCGTACCGTTTTGTGGTCAAACGGTATTTCGCCTCAAACGTCACGGCGCTGCCAGCTTCGAACGCTCCGCTAGCCATCGCCGCGCTGTTCTCACCGTTCGACATGGACGAGAACTTCATCGGCGACAACGTGAGCGCCGGTTATGCTAATACGCCGCCGGCAGTCGTGCAGAGCGGCGACACGTGGACGACATTCTCCGGAAAGCTTGGTGCGCTTGCCGAAAATACGGACAGCGGCGCGCTGACCTTCAACATCACCGATTCCGACACACCGGAGACCGGATCGACCCTGCAGGCAGCCGTTACCCTGAATCTGGCGGGACTGCAGGTTCCGGTTACGCCGAATTGCACGCTGACATCCGGCGGGGGCACACCGGTCAATCGCACGTGCACGATCGATGTCAATTTTGCCGATCCGAACTGGTGGAACGCTTCGGTCGGCGCGGGCTATCAAGGGCAGGGCAACCTGTTCGCGACCGATCCGGGAAGCGTGGCAGCCTCAGTCAGCATCGTCGCGACCGACGCGGCCAACAAGTCGAGCGCCGCGGTCACCGTGCCGATCCATGTCCAGAGCAAGGTCAACAGCCCGCCGGTCGTCAGCATAAGCGCCGCGCTTCCGCCCGTTGCCGATTCATTCCAGGCAAACGCGCTTATTCCGACGTACAGCTGTTCGACATCGGCCAATTCGTGCGGTTCGCGCGGGTATGTCGCATTTCCGGTAGCAGTGTCGGCCCTGCCAGGGCCGGCCGCTGCTTTCGACGAACTGGCGACACAAACTACGGCCGTGACTGCGTACGCCGGTGGCGATGCAAACGGTGGAAACGTCCAGTGCACGGCGGAAAGCGGCTCGGTCTTTTCGTCCAACGGAAACCCCGTCGTTTCGGCGACTGGATCGGCCAACACGTTCCAGATGGATTTTTTCCTGAACAATCCTGCGACCGTCGGTTCTTCACTTTGCACAGTGACCATTACCGACCAGATGGCAGCATTCCCAGCCGGCGAGTCTGCGGCGACAACGGCCAAGCAGTTCAGGATCGTCGTCAGCCCGTAAGCGCAACGCTGCACTCGGGTTACAACTTGTCCAGGATCTCCGAGTCCTGAAGTCCATCATCGACCTGCGGGTCGATTTTTCGTTTCTGGATCCCCACTTTACGTTCACGCTTACGACCCGAACCGGCGCCCGCTAGAATGGCCGCGTGAAACGCTCCGCAGAATACCTGGTCAGCCTGTGGTCCTGGCTCGATCGCGTTGTCCTTGCGCATGGTGTTGAAGCCTTCGCGCCGGTCGTGGCGTTGCGCGCCCGCGTCGAGGCTTGCCAGGCGTTCGTCCAGGCCGAACCCGAACTGATCGCGACGCTCGGACTGCTCGAGAACCTGGAAGGCGACGCCGGCATGCTGGCCGCCTGTATTTTGCACACTTTGCAACAATGCGGCGTCGCGTTGACTGCTCCGGAGCTGGCTCGCCTGCCGCCCGGCGTGCGCGACCTCATCGACGGCCAGCAAGCCGCGGAAAAGGTCTGGTCCCTGCACGCTGCGCGCAACAACGCGGGTAGCGCCGAAGGCCTGCGCCGATTGTTGCTGGCGATCATCCGCGACCTGCGGGTCGTATTCATCCTGTTGGCCCGGCAGCTTGTGCGCATGCGCGCGGCGGCCAACCTGCCGCCCCAGCAGCGCCACGAACTGGCGCAACTGACGGCCGACATCCACGCACCGCTGGCCAATCGCCTCGGCATCTGGCAGCTGAAGTGGGAACTCGAGGATCTGGCATTTCGCTACCTGCACGGCGACACCTACCGGCGCATCGCCAAGCTCGTCGACGAGCGTCGCGCCGACCGCGAGCGTTTCATCGCCGTGGCGATGGGAACGCTGCGCCGGGCGCTGGCCGAAGCCGGAATCGAGGCCGACATCGCCGGCCGGCCGAAGCACATCTATTCGATCTGGAAGAAGATGCAGCGCAAGGGCGGCGAGTTCTCCGCGCTGTACGACATCCGCGCGCTGCGCCTGCTGGTCAAGGACGTGGCCGCCTGCTACGCCGCGCTCGGCATCGTGCACACGCTGTGGCCGCCGGTGCCGAGCGAGTTCGACGATTACATCGCGCGGCCGAAGGGCAACCATTACCAGTCGCTGCACACGGCGGTGATCGGGCCTGAAGGCAAGACGCTCGAGGTGCAGATCCGCTCGCACGAGATGCACGCGCATGCAGAACGCGGCGTCGCGGCGCACTGGCGCTACAAGGAACAGAGCACGGAAGCTACGACCTCCCTCACCCCACCGCTCGCGGAGCGAGCGGTCCCCCCCTCTCCCGCTGCGCGGGCGAGGGACATAGGTCGTCCGCCTTCGGCGGACGCAGCTTTTGAGCGCAAGATTTCCTGGATGCGCCACCTGCTCGAAGCCAAGGACGAGCACGAGGACGATGCCGCGTTGCTCGCCGGTTTCAAGACCGACATTCTCGAGGATCGCGTCTACCTGCTGACGCCGCAAGGCCAGGTCATGGACCTGCCGCGCGACGCGACGGTGCTGGATTTCGCCTACCACGTGCATACCGATGTCGGCCACCGCTGCCAGGGCGCCAAGGTCAACGGCCGCATCGTGCCGCTGAATTTCCAGCCGGCCAGCGGCGACCGCGTCGAGATCCTCACCGGCAAGACCCTGGAGCCGCGCCGCGACTGGCTGTCGGCGCACCATGGCTACCTGACGACGCATCGCGCGCAACAGAAGGTGCGCGCGTGGTTCAAGCACGCCGATCTCGCGGCGAACCTTGCGGCCGGCCGCGCGATCCTCGACAGGGAACTCAAGCGGCTGGCATTGAGCAATGTGGAATTGGATACTTTGCCGCCGAAGTTCCACGTCAAGACACTCGACGACCTGCTTGTGGCGCTCGCGCTCGGCGACGTGACGCCGAGCCAGATCGCGCGCGTGCTGCACGAAACGCATGCGCCGGTGCCGACGCCGGCCGCGCCGGCTCCGCGCGCGCCGAAACGCGACAAGGACGCGGTCGTGATCGAAGGCGTCGGCAATCTGCTCACGACGCTCGCGCGCTGTTGCCAGCCGCTGCCCGGAGACGCGATCGCCGGCTTCATCACGCGCGGGCGCGGCGTATCGATCCATCGCGCCGACTGCGCCAGCTTTGCGCGGCTGCGCCGCAGCGATTCGAGCCGCGCGATCGAGGTCGAATGGGGCGGCGCGCGGTCGCAATCGTACGAAGTAGACCTGCTCGTGCGCGGCTACGACCGCAAGTGGCTGCACAAGGACGTCACCAACGTCATCGCCGCGGCGAACGTTCACCTGCTCGCGGTCAATACGCGTGTCGATCCTGCAACGAGCCTGGCCACGATGAATTTTGCCGTGCGCGTGGCCGACTTCGAGCAGCTGTCGACGCTGCTCGGCCGCCTGTCCGGCGTGCCGAATGTCATCGAGGCCAGGCGCCTGGCATAGGAGCCGGACGCACTCGGGCCCCTGGCTCCAAGCCATTGTTTTGCTCTGGTTTGTCGCAACCCGGCCGGAAATTCCGCAACGGCCCTCATGCTATGCTTGATGATTAGTGTGGCAGGTGCAGCGGGGGGATAGGCTTTCCGCTCGTGCCGCTGGCAAAGTACGGATTGGAATGTGATCGAAATACCCGGTTACCGCATCCTGCGTCAGCTCGGCCGCGGTGGCATGGCCACCGTGTACCTGGCGTTGCAGGAATCCGTCCAGCGCGAAGTCGCGCTCAAGGTCATGTCGCCTTCGCTGCAGGCCGATCCGGATTTTTCCGAGCGCTTCCTGCGCGAAGCGCGCATCGCCGCCAAGCTGCACCATCGCCACGTCGTCGGCATCCATGACGTCGGCAGGGCCGGCGAGGCGAACTACATCGCCATGGAATATCTCGGCGGCGGGCCGGTCCAGGCGCGCGACGCCGGGCCGCGCCCGGTCGGTTTCGCCCTGCGCGTGACGCGCGAGATCGGCCTGGCGCTGCACTACGCGCACGCCAAGGGTTTCGTGCACCGCGACGTCAAACCGGACAACATCCTGCTGCGCGAAGATGGCAGCGCCGCGCTGACCGACTTCGGCATCGCCCGTGCCGCCGACTCGTCGACGCGCATGACGCGCACCGGTGCGGTCATCGGCACGCCGCACTACATGAGTCCCGAGCAGGCGCGCGGACGGCCGATCGACGGGCGCGCGGATTTGTACAGTCTGGGAATCGTGCTCTACGAATTGCTGGTCGGCCGCGTGCCGTTCCACGCCGACGATTCTCTGGCAGTCGGCATCATGCATATCACCCAGCCGATTCCGGTGCTGCCGGAGCACCTGGCGCCGATCCAGACGATATTGAACCGCCTGCTCGCCAAGCAGCCGGACGAACGCTATCAGAACGGCCAGCAGCTCGCCGACGCGATCGAACAGATCGAGATCGCGATCGCGAACGGCGACCTGCCGGATTTCGACAACCCCGATGCGGCTTACCTGCGCGAAGTGCCCGGTGCGGCTCCGGCATCTTCCGGCAAGCGCGTCACCACGCCGACACCGGCATTGCGCCAGCGCGAACGCGCCGAGCCGAGCATTGGGCGCATGGACGATGTCGTCGCCGCGGCAAGCTGGCGGCCGCGTGGCGAGAGGGCGCGCACGCCACGGCCCCCGTCCTCGCGACGCTACCTTATTGGAGTGGTCTTGCTGTTGCTGCTGGCAGGCGGCGTCGGCGCGGCCTGGTTCTATCAGGATCGGCTGCGCGCACTGTTGCCGAGCACCGAACTGAACACGCTGATCGCGCGCGGGCAGAAGGCGCTCGGTGAGAACCGGCTGGTCGGCACGCAGGGCGACAGCGCACGCGAACTGTTCCAGAAGGCGCGCGCCCTCGACCCGGATAACGAGCAGGCACGCCACGGCCTGGACAACGTCGGCGCGCGCCTGATCGAACAGGCCCGCGCAGCGCTCGCGCGCAGCGATCTCGAAGCGGCACGCACCGATGCCGCCGCGGCTGAGGAAGTGCTCGGCGGCGGACCGGAAATCGAACAGATCAAGGCGACGCTGCACGCGGCGGAAACGCGCAACACCGCCACCGAGGACCTGCTGCAGCAAGGCGAAACGGCGCTGGCTGCCGGCCGCCTGATCGGTGCGGACGGCGCGAGCACGTTCTACCAGCGTGTGCTCGACGCCGACGCGACCAACAGCCTGGCGCTGAACGGCCTGAAAAAAGTCGCGGAAGCGCAGACCGCGCAGGCGCACGAAGCGATCAACGCCGGCAACGCCGATCTGGCGAACCAGCGCATTGCAGAGCTCGCGCAACTGACGCCGAACCATCCGGCAATCGCCGAACTGCGCGCTGCGCTGGCGAAGATGCACGAAACCGACGTGCAGGCGCTCGACCAACAGCTGGCCAAGGCCGAGGCGCAGTTGCGAGCAGGCAAGATCGACGGCCCGGACGGCGCGCAGGCGCTGTTCCTCGGCGCGATCAAGCGCGATCCGGCCAACGCGCGCGCCAAAGCCGGCTTGCGCCGCGTGGCCCAGGCGTTCGTGATCCAGGCGAATGCGGCACTCGACGACCACAACAACGCGGCGGCGGAAAAGCTGCTGCGCCAGGCCGAGGCCATCGCTCCGGAACTGGCCGACCTGAAGGCGGCCAGGTCGCGCCTGCGCGAAGAGCGCGAGCGCATCGACATCGAAAAGAACCAGAGCAAGGCGGCCCCGGCTGATCAGGCGCGCATCGACCAGCTACTCGAAGAGGCCGAGAAAGCCGTCGCCGCCGGCAACCTCAATGTCCCGCCCGGCGACAGTGCCTACGACAAATATCGCGCGGTGCTCGCGCTCGACGGCAACAACGCCAAGGCATTCGCCGGCCTGAGCCGGATGCCGGTACGCGCGAAGGAATTGTTCGAGCAGGCATTGAAGGCCGGCACGCCGAACAAGGCGTACGCCTATCTCGATGCGATCGCCGATCTGTCGCCGGGTGACAACGCACTGCCGGCGATGCGCGAGCGCCTGGCAAACGTGTTCCTCGACCAGGCCGAGGTGCGCGTCGGACAGGGTTTGCGCGCCGAAGCAACGCGCGCACTCGCGTCCGCGCGCGAGCTGTCGCCGAACAATGCGCGCATCACCGCCGTCGAACAGAAAATCCAGGCGATGCCCGGCGCGCCGGCGCCACCCGGCGGCAACTGACGGGCGCATGCTTACGCCTGGCGGCCTGCCATGTGCCTGATCCTGCTCGCTCTGAATGTCGCGCCCGGTCGTCCCTGGTTGCTTCTGGGCAATCGCGACGAGTTCCACGCGCGCCCGAGCGCCGCCGCACAGGCGTGGGCCGATGCGCCCGATGTGATCGGCGGGCGCGACCTCGAAGCCGGCGGATCCTGGCTGGCGCTGAACCGCAGCGGCCGTTTTGCCGCGATCACGAACGTGCGCAGTGGTACGCCAAGGCGCGGAATACGGTCGCGCGGCGAACTGGTCGCGACGTTCGCGCGCGGAGGCGCG
>DATIEJ010000550.1:0-3525 GCA_035455825.1 Rhodanobacteraceae bacterium
GCGTCGAGGTCGCGGCGCGAGGCGGTTTCGAGATTGTCGATCGTGCTCTGCTGCGCGACGATCGCTTCATGCATCGACTTCACCGCGCCGAGCGTATGATCGCGCGGGTTGGCAAAAATCAGTGCTGCGGCGAATCCGAAGACCATGAATCCGAGGGCACAGGCGCCGCAGACCGCGGCAACCTTGGCCCGTGCGCGCCAGCAACGAAGATTCAGCGAAGTGGGACGCGCACCGGGATTGGTGACGATTATGATGTTCATGCGTTTGATGATTCCCGCATTCAGGTTTTCGCCATGCAGCCAGTCTCCCGTTCATCCAAGTCGCGCTCCACCGCCAAACCTGTCGGTGAAAGCGGCCCCGTCACGGCTCTGTTAGCCCGCGCGCGAGCACTCGATGCACTGGATCGCCAACTGCGCCAACCGCTACCGGAAGCGCTGCGTCGCCAGTGTTGCCTGGCTAGCGTGCAATCCGGTCGGATTGTCTTCCTGGCAAGTTCATCGGCCTGGGCGGCAAAGCTGCGTCCGTTTCAGAACGCGATCATTGCCCAGGCCCGCGTGATCTCGGGCCTGCCGGTCGAAAAGTTTGCCGTCAAAGTGGCACCCCTGCCCCCCCGTCCCCGAGGTCAAACAAGGCGAAAGCCCCTTTCTCCTGCCGCTGCGGAACATCTAAAGACAGCAGCACGATCCCTCGCCGACCCCGAACTGCGAGCCGTTTTCCTTAGTCTGGCGTCCCTCGCCGAGAAGTCTTCTTCCGAATCAGAACAGTAATCGAACTGTAATCGATCGCCGCCACGATGTTCGTGACGGCGGTCGAAACTTTACATTGCCTGGGCGGGATGGGCGTACGAAATCGGCGCCTTGGCCGGATCGTCGAAACTGACCTCTTCCCACGCCTTGCTGTTCGCGAGCAGTTCGCGCAGCAGCTTGTTGTTGAGTTCGTGGCCGGATTTGTGGCCGAAGAACGCGCCGATCAGGCTGTGACCCAGCAGATAAAGGTCGCCGATCGCATCGAGGATCTTGTGCTTGACGAACTCGTCCTCGTAACGCAGGCCGTCTTCGTTGAGCACGCGGTAGTCGTCGAGCACGATCGCGTTGTCCATCGAACCGCCGAGCGCGAGATTCTTTTCGCGCAGCATTTCGATGTCGCGCATGAAACCGAACGTGCGCGCGCGGCTGACTTCCTTGACGAACGAGGTCGTCGAGAAATCGATCTCGGCGCTGGACGTGCGGCGGGTGAAAATCGGGTGGTCGAAGTCGATCGAGAAACCGACCTTGAAGCCGTCGAACGGCTCGAACCGCGCCCACTTGTCGCCGTCGCGGACGATGACCGGCTTCTTGATGCGCACGAAGCGCTTCGGAGCGGACTGTTCCTCGATTCCGGCCGACTGCAGCAGGAACACGAACGGACCGGCGCTGCCATCCATGATCGGCACTTCCGGCGCGGACAGGTCCACGTAAGCGTTGTCGATGCCCAGACCGGCGAGCGCCGAGAGCAGGTGTTCGATCGTGGCGATGCGAACGCCATCCTTGATCAGGGTGGTCGACAGCCGGGTATCGCCGACGTTCTCGCAGCACGAACGGATTTCGACTGGTTTGGCAAGATCCACGCGACGAAAAACGATGCCCGTATCGACTGCAGCGGGACGCAACGTCATGTAAACCTTTTCACCGGTGTGAAGGCCAACACCGGTCGCGCGTATCACATTCTTAAGCGTACGCTGTCTGATCATCTTTTTTATTTCCCCTGGGGGCAGGAGGGTGCAAAACGCGCCGAATCGTAACACAGGGTAAACGGCGAGAGAAGTAAACCGATGTAAGAACCCCACAGAATGTCGCTTTTACGCAACATTCGAGGCGTAAAGCGGGGACGGCTTGAGTTTAGGGAAATCATCGGGGTCACTGGCGAAGCGCGCGGTTGCGCCACCGCGCGCTTCTTGGGTCCACCTGGCGAAAGAATGATTCGCTAAGTCGTCTCTAGTCGGCCTGGCGCCGCAGGAATGCCGGGATGTCCAGATAGTCGACCGCGGTCTCCGTAGCCGGCTGGGACCGCTGCGCGGTCTCGACGGCCGGTGCCCGCGCGACGGCGGAGCGCGCCGGCTGGGTGTAGTCCGGCAGCGGCACGTTGTCGGTCCCGGTGCGCAGGACGATCCTGGGCCGCTCGAGCTTGGGCGCATCCTGGGCCCGGAGGGTCTGGCGGCCGGCCGCCCGGTTCAGCCCGGTGGCGACCACGGTGACACGCACGTCATCCTGCATGTCCGAATCGAGCGCGCTGCCGACGACCACGGTCGCGTCTTCCGAGGCGAACTGGTGGACGACCTGGCCGATCTCGTCGAATTCGCGCATCGTCAGGTTCGGGCCGGCCGTGACATTGACCAGGATGCCGCACGCGCCGGACAGATTGACGTCCTCGAGCAACGGGTTGTTGATGGCCGCCTCGGCCGCCGCGACGGCACGGTCATCGCCGCGCGCCGTGCCGCTGCCCATCATCGCCATGCCCATCTCGGACATGACCGTACGGACGTCGGCGAAGTCGACGTTGATCAGGCCAGGCCGCGTGATCAGGTCGGCAATGCCCTGCACCGCTCCGAGCAGCACGTCGTTGGCCGACTTGAAGGCCGACAGCAACGTGACGTCGCGGCCGAGCACGGTCAGCAGCTTTTCGTTCGGCACCGTGATCAGCGAGTCGACGTGCTGCGACAGGTCCTCGATGCCCTTGAGCGCAACCTGCATGCGCCGGCGGCCTTCGAACGGGAACGGCTTGGTGACGATCGCGACGGTCAGGATGCCGAGTTCCTTCGCGAGTTGCGCGACGACCGGCGCCGCGCCGGTACCGGTGCCACCGCCCATGCCGGCCGTGATGAACACCATGTCCGTGCCTTGCAGCATCTCGACGATGCGTTCGCGATCTTCGAGTGCCGACTGGCGGCCGACCTCGGGATTGGCCCCCGCGCCAAGACCCTTGGTGACATTGCCGCCGAGTTGCAGCGTCAGCTTGGCGCCGCACAACTTCAGTGCCTGGGCATCCGTGTTGGCGCAGATGAAATCGACGCCTTCCACCATTGAATTGACCATGTGCGCGACCGCGTTTCCGCCACCGCCACCGACACCGATTACCTTGATCACCGCATTGGGCGCGAGTTTTTCGACGAGTTCAAACATGTTTCCTTACCTCCGCTAGGTGGTACGACTATCTGTTTTCGTTCACCGCCGGCGTCATCCTCGACGCCACCGGCATTTGGGCAGGCGCATGCCCTGTTGCTCGGCCCGTTTTCCAGGCCGGGTCCGTTTCGGACCGTGTCGCACTTTCCGTGCGCAACAAATCTTTTGCCCCCTCTCCCCCAACAGGCGTTGGGGGAGAGGGCTGGGGTGAGGGGGAAGCGTTCGCATGGAACCGAACGTGCGGCAGCCGACGTGCTGCCCCCTCACCCAACCCTCTCCCCCGAGCAAGCTCGAGGGAGAGGGCTAAAAACTGCGCGCTTCCGAGCGCGGCAAATCTCTTCTCTTCCTTCTCCCCCTCGGGAGAAGG
>DATIEJ010000551.1:0-5866 GCA_035455825.1 Rhodanobacteraceae bacterium
GTCGTGACTGCCCACATCTCCGGGCGCATGCGCAAGAACTACATCCGCATCCTCACTGGCGACAAGGTCAAGGTCGAGATGACGCCCTATGATTTGACCAAGGGCCGCATCACCTACCGCATGAAGTGACGTCAGGATGACGTCATCCCGTGCGGTGCATGGATGTACGAGCGACACGGGATCCACTTTATTTACTCGTCATTCGGGTGAAAGCTGGAATCCAGCGCCCCTTGAAGGCTGGCGACCGTTGAATCAAAGTCACTGGATTCCGGCTTGACCAGCTCCGCTGTTGAAAGACGCCGGAATGACGAGCTAGGGAAAGAACGCGCAAAAAAAACGGCGGCCTCGAGCCGCCGTTTTGCATTTCGGCTAGCGCTACGACTGCGCAGCGCAACCTCGCCCGCCCGTCGTCCTCGCTACTCCACAACCACCGGCTGCCTCTCGTCCGCCTCGACGCGCACGTCGAGTTTGCCGTCGGCGACCGACAGGTAGACGCGGCCGCCGTTGGCAAGCTTGCCGAACAGCAGTTCGTCGGCCAGAGGACGTTTGACGTTCTCCTGGATCACGCGTGCCATAGGGCGGGCACCCATCGTCGCGTCGAAGCCATGTTCGGCCAGCCAGCGACGGGCGTCGGCATCGACGTGCAGCGAGACGTGCTTTTCCTGCAACTGCGTCTCCAGCTCGATCAGGAACTTGTCGACGACCCTCAGGATGTGATCCATGTCGAGCGACGAGAACTGGATGATCGCGTCCAGACGGTTGCGGAACTCCGGCGAGAACGCGCGGCGGATGACTTCCATCGCGTCGGTCGCGTGGCTCTGTTCGACGAAGCCGATCGAGCGCCGAGCCGCCTGCGCCGCGCCGGCATTCGTCGTCATGACGACGACCACGTTGCGGAAATTCGCCTCGCGGCCGTTCGTGTCGGTCAGCTTGCCGTGATCCATGATCTGCAACAGGATGTTGTAGACGTCCGGATGCGCCTTCTCGATTTCGTCGAGCAGCAGCACGCAATGCGGATGCTTCGTGATCTGCTCGGTCAGCAGCCCGCCCTGGTCGAAACCGACGTAGCCCGGAGGCGCGCCGATCAGGCGCGACACCGAGTGCGCTTCCATGTATTCGGACATGTCGAAGCGGATCAGCTCGATGCCGAGTTGCAGCGCCAGCTGGCGCGTCACCTCGGTCTTGCCGACACCGGTCGGACCGGCGAGCAGGAACGCGCCGATCGGCTTCTGCGTATTGCCGAGGCCCGAGCGCGCCATCTTGATCGATGCGGCCAGCGCGTCGATCGCCTTGTCCTGGCCGAACACGACCATCTTCAGATTGCGGTCGAGGTTCTTCAGCACGTCGCGATCCGACGCCGACACCTGCTTCGGCGGAATCCGCGCCATGCGCGCGACGATGAACTCGATCTCGGGCACGTCGACGACGGTCTTGCGCAGGTCGACCGGCATCAGGCGCTGGCGCGCACCGGCTTCATCGATGACGTCGATCGCCTTGTCCGGCAGCAGGCGGTCGCCAATGTGCCGAACCGACAGGTCGACCGCCGCCTTCAACGCGTCGTTCGTGTACTCGACCTTGTGGTGTTCCTCGAAACGCGACTTCAGGCCTTTCAGGATTTCCACGCTCTCGGCCACGGACGGCTCGACGACGTCGATCTTCTGGAAGCGCCGCGCCAGCGCGCGGTCCTTCTCGAACACGCCGCGGAATTCCTGGAACGTGGTCGAGCCGATGCAGCGCAACTCGCCGTTGGCGAGCACGGGCTTGATCAGGTTCGACGCATCCATCGTGCCGCCGCTGGCCGAGCCGGCGCCGATGATCGTATGTATCTCGTCGATGAACAGGATCGCATGCGGCTCCTTCTTGAGCTGTGCGATGACCGCCTTCAGGCGCTTTTCGAAATCGCCGCGGTACTTCGTGCCGGCAACGAGCGAGCCGAGGTCCAGTGCATAAATCACGCAATCCTTCAGCACATCGGGCACTTCGCCTTCGACGATGCGCTTGGCCAGACCTTCGGCCAGCGCGGTCTTGCCGACGCCGGCTTCGCCGACGTAAAGCGGATTGTTCTTGCGCCGGCGGCACAGCACCTGGATCGTGCGCTCGATTTCCTCGACGCGGCCAATCAGCGGGTCGATCTTGCCGAGCTTGGCCTGCTCGTTGAGGTTGCTGGCGAAATCCGCCAGCGGATTGCCGCGCGGCTCGTCCCCGGCCTCGGGATCCTTGTTCGCATCGGCGCCGGGCTGGGCGCTCGATTCCTGGCCGATCTTGGCCACGCCATGCGAGATGTAGTTGACCACGTCGAGCCGGCTGACCTCCTGCTGGTTCAGGAAATAGACAGCATGCGAGTCCTTCTCGCCAAAAATCGCAACCAGCACATTCGCGCCGGTGACTTCCTTCCGTCCCGACGACTGCACGTGATACACGGCCCGCTGCAGGACGCGCTGGAATCCCAGCGTCGGCTGCGTATCGCGCTCGTCGCTGGCCGGCAGCACCGGTACGGTTTCAAGAATGATCGCCTTGAGATCCTTGCCGAGCTTGCCGGTATTGGCGCCGACGGCGCGCAGCACGGCTGCCGCCGAAGGATTTTCGAGCAGCGCGAGCAACAGGTGCTCGACCGTCATGAACTCGTGGCGCTGCTCGCGCGCCTCCTTGTAGCACTGGCCGATCGTGAGCTCGAGATCTTTACTGAACATTGATTTACCTTTATTTGGGCGATCGATCCCTGATCGCGAGGATCACAAAACGGTCATCCATGTAAACCCGATCATCCGTCGATCACAGAACTGATCTGACGATACACCTCGGCGGCACCCGATTCGATGCAGCATAAATGGTGCCACCGGCTTGAATGTGAGGATGGGGACGCCTGGCGGAATTGCAATCATCCCCGGCTCAGGCCTTCTCGAGCGTGCACAAAAGCGGGTGCTGGTGCGCGCGTGCGAATTCGTTGACCTGGGTGACCTTGGTTTCGGCCACTTCACGCGTGAACACGCCGCAGACTCCTTTCCCGCGCGTGTGCACGTGGAGCATGACCTGCGTGGCTCGCTCGCGGTCCATATTGAAGAAAGTCTCCAGCACCACCACTACAAAGTCCATCGGTGTGAAGTCATCGTTCAACAGCACGACCTGGTAGAGGGGCGGGCGCTGGACCTCGGGGCGGGCTTCCTCCACCACCAGGCCATGTTGCTGCTCGCGTTGCGGGTCGGGCTTCTGCGGCATAAGGTGTTCTAGGTCTTCCTCGAGGGCGTCGTGCCCGATTATATCGCCTCAATGGCGCCGGCCGAGGGCAAATTCAATCGTGCCACGATTGGACCGCGATGTCGTGAAGGCGTCGTGTAAAATCGCACAACCTGCAGGAATACCTGATGAATCAGCACAACGACATCGAGGTCGTCTGGCGGCCGGATGTCACGGTCGCGACGATCGTCCCGCGCGAAGGGCGTTTCCTCGTCGTCGAGGAGCGCATTCGCGGCGAACTCGTCGTCAACCAGCCGGCCGGCCACCTGGAGCCGCACGAATCGCTGGCCGACGCGGCGCTCCGCGAAACACTCGAGGAAACCGGCTGGACCGTCGAGCTCACCGATTTGATCGGCGTCTACCAGTGGACGCGCCCCGAGGACGGCTGGCAGGTCCTGCGGGTCACGTTTGCCGCGGTGCCGGTGGCGCACGATCCGGCGCGGCTCCTGGATGCCGGCATCGAGCGCGCGCTGTGGATGTCGCGCGCCGACATTGCGGCGTCGCGCACGCGCAGTCCGCTGGTCTTGCGCAACGTCGACGACTGGCTCGGCGGACGCCGCCTGCCGATCGATGCGATCCAGACGCTGGCCGGCGCCGGAATCTGAGCATGCCTGTCGCCCCGCCGATCATGGTGGGCATGTCCGGCGGAGTCGACTCGTCGGTCGCCGCGCTGCTGCTCAAGCGCCGCGGCCACGACGTCGGCGGCCTGTTCATGCAGAACTGGGTGGAGGACGACCGCCTCGGCGAGTGCCAAGCCGACCGCGATCGTGCCGATGCCGTGCGCGTCTGCGCCCAGCTCGGCGTCCCGTTCCACGCGCGCAATTTTGCCGGCGAATACTGGGACCGCGTGTTCGAGAATTTCCTGAGCGAATACCGCGCCGGGCGCACGCCGAATCCGGACGTGCTGTGCAATCGCGAGATCAAGTTCAAGACGTTCCTGGAGCACGCCCGCGCGCTCGGCGCGGAGCGCATCGCGACCGGGCACTACGCGCGCACCGATTTTCTCGATGGCCGCCATCGCCTGCTGCGCGGGCGCGACGCGAACAAGGACCAGAGCTACTTCCTCTACACGCTCGGCCAGGATCAACTCGCCGCGACGCTGTTCCCGGTCGGCGAGCTGCCCAAACCCGAGGTGCGCCGGATCGCGTCCGAAGCCGGCCTGCCGACGCACGCCAAGAAGGACTCGACCGGTATCTGCTTCATCGGCGAACGCAATTTCCGCGAATTCCTCGGCCGCTACATCCCCGCCCAGCCCGGACCGATGCGTTCGACCGACGGTATCGACCTCGGTGAGCACATCGGCGTGATGTACTACACGCTCGGCCAGCGCAACGGCCTGCGCATCGGCGGCCGGCGCGATGCGGGAACCGATCCGTGGTACGTCGTCGGCAAGGACGTCGGCGCAAACATCCTGTACCTCGCCCAGGGCGTCGACAATCACTGGCTGTATTCCACGCGTCTGGTCGGCGGCGAATTGAGCTGGGTCGCCGGCGCCCCGCCGGCCGGCGAATTTCGCTGCAGCTCGAAGACCCGCTACCGCCAGGCGGATCAGGCCTGCTCGGTTCGCGTGACCGCCGACCGGTGCGAAGTGATTTTCGACGAACCGCAGCGCGCCGTGACGCCGGGCCAGTCGGTCGTCTTCTATCGCGATGAGGAGTGCCTCGGCGGCGGCATCATCGATGCGACCGATGCGCCGTACGGCGGCCTTGCGGAGGCGCACCGTGTGCAATGAGGTCCTGCTCAAGGCGACGCGATCGCGGCCAATCTGCTTTCCCCTTCTCCCCCCGGGAGAAGGGGGCGCGCAGCGCCGGCCTCTCTCGGCCATCCATGGCCTTCAAGGCACTTGGGCTCCTGCCCGGCGGATGAGGGTCGGGGAATTTATTGACGCCAGATCACGTGGCGCAATCGTCGACTTAACGGGCACGCAGCTAGTGTCTGCGGAAAGCGCACGATGAGGGAAGAGCGCGTCATCGCCCTCGCCGGCGTGCTGCAGGCCGCCGGCGCTGTGCGCAATCTGGCCGTTCGCGGCCTGATCGACTCGAGCGTCATGAGCGTCAGCCTTGCCAGCGTGTTCAAGATCGATTCGGACAACGCGGCCGACGTCTTTGGTGGCGTCGCCAACCTGCGCTTTGGACTCGAAACCCTGGTTGCGCAGGTCGAGTCGGGTCAGCGCGACACCGGCCTGACGCGCCTCCTGATCAACATCATGCGCCTGGAACGCGTGCTGGCCGGGCGATCCGACGTGCTGCGTGCTCTTCGCGAAGGCATCGACGCGATTGGTCATGACGCGGCCGATACGGATTTCAGCGTGGCGATTCCTCGCCTCGCGCAACTTTACGCGAGCACGCTGTCGACCCTGCGGCCGCGCATCCTCGTCGAAGGCACTCCGCGCTTCATCGCCGATCCGGCCAATGTCGACCGCATCCGCGCGCTGCTGCTCGCCGCGATCCGATCGACCGTGCTCTGGCGCCAGCTCGGCGGCAGCAACTGGCGCCTGTTCTTCCGCCACCGCCAGTACGCGATGATGGCGCGCGGCTTGCTCGCGCAATGCACGTTGAGTGGCAGCTGATTCGATACTTCGCAGATGATGCGGAGACGGTCACCATGCTTGGCGGGTATTTGTCGTCTTTCC
>DATIEJ010000552.1:0-3506 GCA_035455825.1 Rhodanobacteraceae bacterium
CTCGGGATACCTGACGTTCACGGCGCTGATGATGGCCGGCATCGACGGGATCTTGAACAAGATCGACCCGGGCGCGCCGGCCGACAAGGATCTGTACGACCTGCCACCGGAAGAAGAGAAGAACATACCGACGGTGTGCCATGCGCTGGACCAGGCACTGGAGGCATTGGACAAGGATCGCGGATTCCTCAAGGCCGGCGGGGTGTTCAGCGACGACTTCATCGATGCGTACATCGAACTGAAGTTGCAGGAAGTCACGAAGTTCCGCATGTCGACGCATCCGATCGAATACCAGATGTATTACTCGATCTGAGGTCAGCTCACCTCTCCCGCTGGCGGGAGAGGTCGGCGCAGCGAAGCTGAGCCGGGTGAGGGTGGCACATCCGAAGCACGACTCCGCTTCAAGCGCCACCCTCACCCCAGCCCTCTCCCGCCAGCGGGAGAGGGGCAGGAGCTATCGCGTTCACGGACGAACGCACAAACCAGACCACATCGCAGCGGAGGATCGAAGAGAGGAAATGCAAGGGCGCCGCCATTCGGCGCGTGCGGGAGGTAGCGAACAACGAGGTGCGATCCGGCGCCACAAGCCGGGCAGCCTCGCAGTTTCAGCGTGCAGATCGATCGCCGCAAGGGCGTGGCCTGCCATGGCAGGCGGCGCCGCTACTTTTCCCAACGTGAAGAATGAGGCTCCAACATGACCGGCAAACGAACCTTCGCCTTCCTCGCATCGCTAACTTTCGTGGTAGCCACCAACCTCGCCAACGCTGCAGAAGGCGACGCGCCGGCCGCCGCCGCCGCGGCTGCACCGACGCCGGACTGGACATTTCCGGGCAGCGTCGACATCGCCAGCGAATACATCTTCCGCGGCCTGACCCAGACCAACAAGGACCCGGCCCTGCAGGGCGGCATCGAAATCGATCACGTCAGCGGTTTCTACGCCGGCGCCTGGGGCAGCAACATCAGCTGGCTGTCGGACCTGACCGCACTCGGCTTCGGCAAGGTCTCGAGCAGCATCGAGCTCGATGGCTACCTCGGTTACCGCACGAAGTTCACCGACGCGTTCGGCATGGACTTCGGCGTATACACCTACTACTACCCGGGCACGTACCCGAGCGGCTTCACCAGCCCGAACACGACCGAAGTATATATTGCAGCAAGTTACAGTTTCGTCTCGCTGAAATATTCCTACGCGCTGACGAATCTTTTCGGCTTCGCCAACAGCAAGTACTCGGGTTATCTGGATCTGAGCGCGAACTGGGAATTCACGCCGTCGTGGGTGCTCAACGGCCATGTCGGCCGGCAGAACGTCGAGCACTTCGGCGCCGCCAGCTACACCGACTGGAAGCTCGGCGTGACGAAAAACTTCGATGGAGCCTGGTCGCTCGCGCTCGCCTGGTACGACACGAATGCGGACGAGTCCGTGTACACGAATCCGTATGGAACGTTCCAGGGCCGCTCGACCGGAGTCCTGACCGTGACGAAGACGTTCTAAGTTCCCCACTGGAGAATTGTTTCATGAGCCGTCTTCGTCAAAAACAATCGCGCACTCCCACATCCCCCACGCAAGCCTCGCTGGCGCGAGGCTTGCGTCGCCCCCTTGACTCAAGGGGGCTGATCCGGGCGCGGGCGATTTCGCAACTGAATCATTCGACGATTACCAGGAGCATTTCATGAAGTTGATCACCGCCATCATCCGGCCGTTCAAGCTCGAAGAGGTGCGCGAAGCGCTCGCCCAGGCCGGCGTGACCGGACTCACGGTCACCGAAGTAAAGGGCTACGGTCGCCAGAAGGGTCACACGGAGTTGTATCGCGGCGCCGAATACGTCGTCGACCTGCTGCCGAAGATCAAGGTCGAAGCGGTCGTGCCGGAAAAGCTGCTCGAGACGTCGCTCGAAGCCATCGTCCAGGCCGCGCGCACCGACAAGATCGGCGACGGCAAGATCTTCGTCAGTCCGATCGAGCACGTGCTGCGCATCCGCACAGGGGAGGTCGGCGATGACGCGCTCTGACGGATCCAAATCCATGAGGCGACCCATGACAACCGCAATGAAGCTTCCCGATCGCTCGCGCTACGTGCCGATTCTGGCTGCTCTCGCCGCCGGCGCGGCGGCGCTGCTGCTGGCACAGCACGGGTTCGCCCAGGATGCCGCTGCACCTGCCGCGGCCGCGGCGGCGGCACCTCCGGCACCGGTGCCGAACAAGGGCGACGTCGCCTGGATGCTGACGTCGACCGCACTCGTGCTGCTGATGTCGGTGCCGGCACTCGCGCTGTTCTACGGCGGCCTCGTGCGCACGAAAAACATGCTCTCGGTGTTGATGCAGGTGTTCGTCGTGTTCTCGCTGATCACGGTGCTGTGGTGCATTTACGGCTACAGCGTCGCGTTCACCGAAGGCAATCCTTTCTTTGGCGGGCTGTCGCGCCTGTTCCTGGCCGGCACGTTCAATCCGGCCGACGGTTCGTTCTCGATGGCCGGAACGTTCTCGAAGGGCACGCCGCTGTATGAACTGGTATTCGTCGCGTTCCAGGCGACGTTCGCCGCAATCACCTGCTGCCTGATCCTCGGCTCGATCGTCGAACGCATCAAGTTCTCCGCGGTTCTGGTGTTCATGGTCATCTGGTTCACCTTCAGCTACCTGCCGGTCGCGCACATGGTCTGGTTCTTCGCCGGTCCCGATGCCTACACGGACGCCAGCAAGAGCGATGCGGTGACCGCGACGGCAGGCTACATCTGGCAGATGGGTGCGCTCGATTTCGCCGGCGGCACGGTCGTGCACATCAACGCCGGCGTCGCCGGCCTGGTCGGTGCTTTCCTCGTCGGCAAGCGGCTCGGCTACGGCAAGGAAGCACTCAGGCCGCACAGCCTGACGATGACGATGATCGGCGCCTCGCTGCTGTGGTTCGGCTGGTTCGGCTTCAACGCCGGCTCGGCGCTCGAAGCGAACGGCTCGGCCGCGCTGGCCTTCATCAACACGTACCTGGCGACCGCGTGCGCGGTGCTGTCGTGGAGCTTCGCCGAGTGGATCATCAAGGGCAAACCCTCGATGCTCGGCGCAGCGTCCGGTGCGGTCGCCGGCCTCGTCGCGATCACGCCGGCTGCCGGCAACGTCGGCATTCCAGGCGCGTTCGCGATCGGCCTCGCCGCCGGCGTCATCTGCCTGTGGGGCGTGATGGGACTGAAGAAGATCATCCGCGCCGACGATTCGCTCGACGTGTTCGGCGTCCATGCCGTCGGCGGCATCACCGGAGCGCTGCTGACCGGCATCTTCAACGCGCCGAGCCTCGGCGGCCCGGGTTCGGTCCAGGACTGGGTCAAGATGACTACGGGCTATCCCGGCATGATCGAGCAGCTGCTGATCCAGGCCAAGGCCGTTGGCATCACGATCGTCTGGACCGCAATCGTCGCACTGATCGCCTTCAAGATCGCCGACCTGATCGTCGGCCTGCGCGTGACCGAAGAACAGGAACGCGAGGGCCTGGATATCAGCTCGCACGGCGAATCGGCCTA
>DATIEJ010000553.1:0-6115 GCA_035455825.1 Rhodanobacteraceae bacterium
GTGCGCGAATTCGGCATGACCGCGATCAGCAACGGCCTGGCGCTGCACGGTGGCTTCATTCCGTACGACGCGACGTTCCTGGTGTTCTCGGACTACGCACGCAACGCCGTGCGCATGTCGGCATTGATTCCGGCGCAAGCGATCCACGTGTACACGCATGACTCGATCGGGCTTGGCGAGGACGGCCCGACGCACCAGCCGATCGAGCATCTGGCGAGCCTGCGCATGATTCCGAACAATCACGTCTGGCGCCCATGCGATGCGGTCGAGAGCGCGGTGGCATGGAAAGCCGCGATCGAACGCAAGGACGGCCCGTCCTGCCTGGTCTTCTCGCGCCAGAACCTCGCGCACCAGGCGCGCACCGACGCGCAGCTCGCGCTGATCGAATTCGGCGGCTATGTGCTGAGCGAACCGGCGGACGGCAAGTTCGATCTCATCATCATCGCCACCGGGTCGGAAGTCGGCCTGGCCACGGAAGCGAAGGCTGCGCTCGAGAAGGACGGAATTGCTGCGCGCGTCGTTTCGATGCCGTGTCCGAACCTGTTCGATCGCCAGCCGCAGGCGTATCGCGACGCGGTGTTGCCATCTTCGTGCCGCAAGCGCATCGCGATCGAAGCCGGCGTCACCGATTACTGGCGCAAGTACGTCGGCCTCGACGGCGCCGTGGTCGGCATCGACCGTTTCGGCGCGTCGGCGCCGGCCGAAGCGCTGTTCAAGTATTTCGGCTTCGCGGTCGACGAAGTCGTCGCCGCTGCAAAGCGCCTTGGCTGAGAGCCGCGCGAGCGAAGCACTGTGGATTTTCGCTGTCCGTTGTTCGGTCGGTTTCGTTGCAGGAGGATAACCACATGCCCGTCATTGCCGGTCACGACAAGCTGGCGTCGATTCCCGTCGAGCGGATCAGCGACAAGATCAGCCGCAGGGTCATGTCCGGCAAGCAGGGCATGATGGTGTGGTGGCGCTTCGAGGCCGGCGGGCACGCGGCAGCCCACAAACATCCGCATGAGCAGTTTTCATGGGTGATCAAGGGCCGCATGGACCTTCGCATCGGCAGCGAAACGCGCAGCATGGTCCCCGGTGACATTGCCGTCATTCCCGGCGGCGTCGAGCACGAGGCATTCTTCCCCGAAGAGACCGAGATCGTCGATTTCTTCGCACCGGTGCGCGAAGACTTCCTCACCGGCGGCGCGCCGGCGTACATGAAGCAGTCGTAGGGCGGCATCGCCGAGGCACACAGGTTTCCTCCCTCGCGCAACCGCGCGGCCCGGTCGAACAGTCCGGTCCGGCAGGCGCGCGACGGCTGGACAAGAGCGCCGGTCAACGCAACGCGTGCCTGCCGCGTTTATCCGTATCGTTCGGGAAGCCTCGGAGACGCAGATGTCGGTTTGCATGCGCGTTGCGACGATTGTCTTGTTCGCAATGTCCGCGGCGGCGAACGCCGGCAGCATCGACCGCCGCATTGACGTTCACGGCCAGGCGCGGACGTACGCGCTGCACGTTCCCGCGGGCGCCAGCGATAGCAAGCCGGCGCCGCTCGTCATCGCGCTGCACGGCGGGCTCGGACAGGGCCGCTCGATGGAGGCGTTGTCGGGTTTTTCGCAACTCGCCGACCACGAAGGTTTTCTCGTCGCTTATCCCGATGGCTTGCTCAGGCGCTGGCGCGACGGCCGCACAATGCCGAAAGGCATGCTTGCCGACAATGCCGATGACGTCGGGTTCATCTCGGCGCTGATTGACGATGCGGCGAAACTGCATGCGGTCGATCCGAAGCGGATCTTCGCGACCGGCATCTCGAACGGGGCGATCTTTTCGCACACCCTCGCCCTGAAACTCAGCGAGCGCATTGCCGCGATTGCGCCGGTCGCTGGCGGCATCGCGAGCCCAGTCGCCGCGGATTTCCTTCCGGCTTCGCCGGTCTCGGTGCTGATCATCAACGGCCGCGAAGATCCGCTCGTGCCCTATGACGGTGGTGCAGTCGGCAGGACGCACGGCAGCATCGTTTCGACCGCGCGGGCATTGCATTTGTGGCTCGAGGCCGACGGCCTTCGCGGCGAGCCGCTGGTGCGCGACGTCGCGCCGAAGCGAACCGGCGATTGCAGTGAACAATGGCAAACATGGAGCGGCGGGCGCGGCGGCAGTGCCGTGACGCTGATCAGTCTGGGTGGGGGCGGTCACACCTGGCCCGGCGGCACGCAATACCTGCCAAAGGCTATCGTCGGTGCCGTCTGTCCCGAACTCGACGCGACTCGCGTGATCTGGGAATTCTTCAGGCAGCACCCGAAGCCGTAAGGCGCGCACGCCTGCCGTCAGACGCTGCAGCCTCCGGCCGCCGGCGGGGACTTGCGACGATTCAATCGCTGGCGAGTGGATGCGACCCGGCACAGCGCGCTTCCATCCGGCCCACCTCCATGCGCTGCATAAGAGGTGGAAACCACAAGTGTGTTTTTTCGGCGCAGCAGGATGGGGTACCTTGCCCCGCTTCGCACGGGAAGAAATCCGCAGTTCGGCGAGCAAATGTCCTTCCACCGTTCGCGGGAGGCGGCAGGCGCAAGTTACAGGGCGCAGCGAGTCGTCGGAGACGGAAGCGCCGCTTCAGATGCGTGAGAACGACCACGACACCATGCGTCCGTCCCGATAGGGCATGACGCCGTGGAATGGCCGCGGATCGGCATCGAAGATCAGCGGCAGGAAGTGGCGGTCTCCTTCCCATAACGGCAGCTCGCCGATCTTTTCGAGCTCGATCCATTCGAGTGTCCCTTCGGCATTGCGCTCCAACGCTTCACCGTCGAAACGCGTGGCGACGAAGACGAAACCGAACCAGTCCTCGCCATGTTTGCCGAAGCCCGGCCAACTGATCGTTCCGCGCAAGCTCAGGTCGACGCAGTCTATGCCGGCCTCTTCGTGAATCTCGCGGCGCATGCCGGCAACGATGTCTTCATCGGCCTCGAGCTTGCCGCCGAGCCCGTTGTACTTGCCGAGGTGCTGATCGCCAGGCCGCGCGTTGCGGTGGATCATCAACACGCGCCGGCGATCCGGCGACAACACGTAACCGAGTGTGGCGAGAATCGGGGTATAGGGCATGTCGACGGGCTGGGGAGGTGTCCGGCGCCAATTGTACGTGCACGGCGTTTCGACGCGGCCGTCACGCTTTGCTAACGCGGCTGTCACAAAATACCACTCCGGGCCGCTGTTCAGGGACGAACAGTGGCGTTCTTCACAGACGACTAACCATTGTTGCGCAAAGCTTTCGCGCGAACATTGGAGAATGCTGATGAAGCCCTCGAAGCACCGCGCGATTTCCTCGATGAAGGATTTCTACAAAGCCGTCGCCGATCACGTGACCGGTGCCGACATCGTCCGTGCGGACGAGGAAAGCGCCAGACAGGCGCAGCGGCGCGCTCACATCCGAGTCGCCAATCTGCGCGAACGGTTCCAGGCGATCCGCGAGCTCAGTGAATCGCTGAACGACCGCATCGACGAATTCAAGCGCCGCCGCGCCGGCTAGTCCGCGCCGCGTACCATCGCGGGAACGGTACAGGCGATCCCTGCCCAGCCCGGCAGTCGCCACCCATTCCGGCCCGGCGGCATTTGTGCGATTGTCCGCGCATGCGGCCCGATCCCGAGCGCTGGCGTGAATCCGGACACTTCGTCGCTTTCGGGCGGCATCGGATCTTCTGCGTGGACTCGGCGCCGGACGAGTGCACGCGCCCGGCGTTGCTTCTGATTCACGGATTTCCAACCGCAAGCTGGGACTTTGCGAAACTCTGGCCGTCGCTGACAGCAGAGTTCCGCGTCCTGGCGGCGGACATGCTCGGGTTTGGTTTCAGCAGCAAGCCGCGCGGCCACGCGTACTCGATCGATGAGCAGGCCGATCTGTTCGAGCGCATTCTTGCCGCAAAGTGCGTGGACCGCTACCACATCCTGGCGCATGACTACGGCGACACGGTCGCGCAGGAGTTGCTGGCGCGCGACAACGCCAGGCCAGCACGAACGATCGAAACGGCCTGCTTCCTCAACGGAGGCCTGTTTCCGGAGACGCATCGGCCGCGCCTGATCCAGAAGCTGCTGCGCAGCCCCCTCGGGCCGCTGGTCACCCGGCTCATCAATCGCCGCAGCTTCGCCCGTTCCATGACGGCGCTATTCGGTCCAGGCCATCCGCCGTCGGAAGACGAACTCGATGCGTTCTGGGTGCTCGTGACCGCCGAGGGTGGCCACCGGCTCGCGCACGAACTGATCCACTACATGGCCGAACGCATCCAAAGACGGCAGCGCTGGCTGGATGCCTTGTGCGACGCGCGCTGTCCGCTCGCGCTGATCAACGGCTCGGCCGATCCGGTCTCCGGAGCGCACATGGTCGCGCGCTATCGCGAGCTCGTCGGCACGGGTTACATCGCCGAACTTTCCGGCATCGGCCATTACCCACAGGTCGAGGCGCCGGACCTGGTCGCGGAGCACTACCGTCGGTTTCGCCAGCAGGCTGCCTCGGCGCCAATCGCCGGTTCGCCGGCAGGAACCGAAGCCCGCTAGTCGCAAACCTGCACCGGCAAGCGCAAGAACGTCCGGCCGTGGGTATCCGCTGCCGGCAGCCGTCCCGCGCAAACATTTACTTGTAAAGAAGGATACAAAAGCCGCGGCGCTGCCAGTGTCGCGTCGCGCTTGTGGCGGAACGCGACGTACTCGGCTTCGCTGGTTTCGGCGCGCAGCTGCGTGTTGCCGGCTTTCTCGGCGCCGATCGTCGTCTGCGCGACGGGCTGCGCGCCGGACGCGGGATAGTCATGGCACAGGAACACGCTTGTTTCGTCCGGCAGGGCGTACAGGCGCTTGATCGACCGGTATTGCGTCGCGGCGTCGGCGCCGGGAAAATCGCAGCGGCCAGTGCCGCCGTTCGGCGCGAACAGCGTGTCGCCGACGAAGATCGCATCGCCGATCCTGTAGGTGATGCCGTCGCTGGTATGCCCGGGCGTCGCGATGATTTCGATTTCGAGCGCGCCGAGTGCGATGCGCTCGCCATCGACGAACAGACGGTCGAACTGCGAGCCGTCGGCACGGAATTCGGCGCCGAACGCGAACACGTCGCAAAAGTGGCGCTGCACGGCGACGATCCCCGCGCCGATGCCGATGCGCACGCCGGCCGATGCGCCGTCCGCTTTGGCGAATTCGGCCTTGAGCCAGGCGGCGGCGGTCAGATGGTCGGCGTGTGCGTGCGTTTCGAGTATCCACGCGACGCGCAGCGTGTGTTCGCTCGCATGGGCGAGCAGCACGCGGGCATGTTCGCTCCAGACGCGGCCCGAGGCCGGATCGAAGTCGAGCACCGGGTCGATGATGACCGCCGCGTCCGTCTGTGGATCGGCGGCGATATGCGACCAGGTATTGGTCGGCGGATGGTAGAACGAGTGCACGAGCGGCGGCATGCAATTCCCCCGAAAGCGCCCGCGCTGAGCCGGCCACGGCCGCACGGGCGCGGAAATGGTACAGCGGGCCGCGCCGCCGTGCGAACGGCCGGCAAACGCCGGTACAATTGCCAGTCTGCATTCCCCACTTGTCGAAGGAGAGTTGTCATGGCGGTAAAGGTCGCGATCAACGGCTTCGGCCGTATCGGCCGCATGGTGCTGCGCGCACTGTATGAGTCGAACCGCACGCACGAGATCCAGATCGTCGCGGTCAACGATCTCGGCGATGCCGAGACGAACGCGCACCTGACCCAGTACGACACCGCGCACGGCAAGTTTCCGGGCGAGGTCGGCGTCGATGGCGGCGACATTGTCATCAAGGGCGACCGCGTCAAGGTGTTCGCGGAGCGCGATCCGGCCAAGCTGCCGTGGGGCTCGCTCGGCGTCGACGTCGTGCTCGAGTGCACCGGCCTGTTCACGTCGAAAGCCAAGGCCGGCGCGCACATCGCCGGCGGCGCGAAGAAGGTCATCATCTCGGCGCCGGGCGACAAGGACGTGGACGGCACGTTCGTGATCGGCGTCAATTCCGACCAGCTGACCGCGCAGCACCAGGTCATCTCGAACGCGTCGTGCACGACGAACTGCCTCGCGCCGCTGGCCAAGGTGCTGCACGAGAAGATCGGCATCGTCCACGGCCTGATGACGACGATCCACTCGTACACGAACGA
>DATIEJ010000554.1:0-13780 GCA_035455825.1 Rhodanobacteraceae bacterium
GTCCGTCGTCGCCGGCGGATGGTGCGAAATGTCTCCGGCGCGGCTATGCTGGTGCGGGTAGGAGAGGGGCTACCGGCGAATGAGCCGTTTCATGGTGCGCAAGATTTGCCTACTGGTTGCGTGGCTGGTGCCGGCGCTGGCGGCGGCTGCCGACACGCCGACCGAGAAGCCGAGTTCGACGTGGGCCGATCCGGCCACCGCTGCGGCCGAAATCAAGCCGCTCGCGGCCAAATCCCTGTTGCTCGATGTCGCGCGCAGCGGCACGCGTTACGTTGCCGTCGGCGCGCGCGGCGACGTTCTGCTGTCCGACGATGGCCGCGACTGGCGCCAGGTCGAGGTGCCGACCCGCGCGACGCTCACGGCCGTCAGCGCGGTCGACGCAAACGTCTGGGCGGTCGGCCACGACGGCATGATCCTGCACAGCGCGGACGGCGGCGAACACTGGACGATCCAGCGCAAGGATCCGTGGAAGCCGGCCAACGCCGGCGGAGACCCGACCGAGGGAGCTCCGCTGCTCGACGTGCTGTTCGTCGATGCGCAGCGCGGCTTTGCGATCGGCGCCTATAGCCTGGCGCTGCAGACGGCCGACGGCGGCCAGACCTGGCAGCCGATGACCGTGGCCGACAAGCCCAAAGACGGCGCCGACGACGAAATCGAGGACGATCCGGCCGACAAGGCCGGCAAGAAAGGCACGTTCACGGCCGAACAGCTCAAGGTCGGCCAGGAAGCCACCCCGCATCTGAACGCGATCACGCGCACCGGCAGCGGCGGGCTGTTGATCGTCGGCGAGCGCGGCAGCGCGTTCCGTTCGCGTGACCAGGGCGCGACCTGGCAGCGCCAGCAGTTGCCTTACGACGGGTCGATGTTCGGCGTGATCGGCTACGAAGGCGATCACGTGCTCGCCTTCGGCCTGCGCGGACACGCCTACGAATCCAGCGATCTCGGCGAGCACTGGAGCCAGGTGCAGACCGGCACGGAACTCAGTCTTATGGGCGGTGCCGCCACGGCCGACGGCGGCGCGGCGATCGTCGGCGCCAACGGCGTCGTGCTCGTGCGCGGCAAGAGTGGTGAGGCGCTGCGCACGCTCGTCGACCAGTCCGCCGGAATCATCTCGACGGTGCTGCCGCTCGGCCAGGGCGCGGCGCTGCTGCTCGCGGGCGAGAACGGCGCCAGCATCTACGAACCGCGCCCATAGATCATGGCCACGACGAATACCGCCCACGAACCCAACGCCTTCGAGCGCTTCGCCCAGCGCCTGATTTTCGACAACCGCATCGTGGTGCTGATCGTTTTCGCGCTGATCACCGCGGCGATGGCGTTCTTCGCCTCGCAGCTGCGCGTCGATGCGGGATTCAAGAAGATGATCCCGCTGCAGCATGAGTACATGCGCACGTTCCTGGACTACGAAAAGGAATTCGGCGGCGCCAACCGCATCCTGATCGCGGTCATGGACAAGAACGGCGACATGTTCAACCAGCCGTTCTTCCAGACGATGGAGAAGATCACCCAGGACGCCAAGACGATCGACAGCGTCGATTCCGCGCGCGTCAGTTCGATCTTCACGCCGAACGTGCGTTTCGTCGAGGTCGTCGAGGACGGATTCGCCGGCGGCAACGTGATCCCGCAGAACTACACGCCGAACGTCGAAGGCTTCAAGTCGACGCCCGAGCAGTTCGCGACGATCAGGGCGAACATCGACAAGGCCAACATCGTCGGCCGGCTCGTCGCCAAGGATTTCTCCGGCGCGATGGTCTGGGTCGACCTGGTGCCGGAGGATCCGGCCCGCGGCGTCAAGGTCGATTACAACAAGATCGCCGGCCAGCTCGACGCGATCCGGGCGAAGTACGAGAACGAACAGACTTCCGTCGCCATCATCGGCTTCGCCAAGATGGTCGGCGACATCAGCAACGGCGCAAAGTCGGTGATGCTGTTCTTCCTGGTCACGGTGGCGCTGACCTGGTTCCTGCTGTTCCTGTATTCGATGTCGATCAAGCTGGCATCGCTGACCGTCGCGGCGGCGCTCGTGGCCGTCGTCTGGATGCTTGGCGCGCTGTACCTGCTCGGATTCGGCATCGATCCGATGAACATGCTGACGCCGTTCCTGATATTCGCGATCGCGGTCAGTCACGGCGAACAGATGATCAACCGTTTCCGCGGCGAGATCTTCTTCGGCGGTCTCGAACAGGGATCGGTGCAGCAGCTGCGCGTGCGCGCCAAGTTTGCCGTCGGCCCGCTGGTCGCGGCCCAGCGCAGTTTCCAGGCGCTGCTCGTTCCGGGCTCCGTGGCTCTGGCCGCCGGCTGCATCGGCTTCGCCACGATCCTGATCATTCCGGTGCGCATCATCTTCGAACTGGCCGTCACGGCCACGATCGGCGTCGCGCTGACGATCCTCACCGACCTGATCCTGCTGCCGGTGCTGCTGTCGTTCTGCAAGCTGCGCAACCTCGAGCGCAAGCGCGAATACCGCCTGCGCCAGTTGACCCAGTTCGACAAGCTGTGGCGGCAGCTCACGCGCCTGAGCCTGCCGATCCCGGCCGCGATCGTGATCCTGCTCGGCGTTGCGACCTGGTTCGTCGCCGAGCAATACGGCAGCCGCGTCATGGTCGGCGACGCGCAGAAGGGCGTGGCCGAACTGCGCCCGGACGCGCGCTACAACCGCGACGCCGAACTGATCAGCGACAAGTTCGCGCTCGGTGTCGACATCTTGAACGTCATCGCCGAAGCCGAGCCGAATGCGTGCACGGCGAGCTACGCCGTCATGGAAACGCTCGACCGGTTCGCCTGGAACATGCGCAACGTCGAAGGCGTGGCCCAGGTCATCACGTTGCCGATGGCCGCGAAGATCGTCAACGCCGGCTGGAACGAGGGCAACATCCGCTGGCGCGTGCTGCCGCGCGACAACGACACACTGCGCCAGGACACCCAGGGCTTCGAAACCGATTCCGGCCTGTTGAACGCCGACTGCAGCGCGATGCCGGTCATGATGTTCCTTACCGATCACCGCTCGACGACGATCGACCGGGTCGTCGCCGCCGTGAAGAAGTTCCGCGAGGAAAACCACGCGTTCGCCGGCGTCAACGTCAATCTGCGCGAGCAGCTGGCCAAGCAGTCCGCGGAAGCGCAGGCCGCCGGCAAGACGTTTTCGAGCGACCAGCTCAACCTGCGCCTGGCGACCGGCAACGTCGGCGTGGCGGCCGCGACCAACGACGAGGTGCGTTCGGTCGACCGGACCATGCTCTACCTGCTGTATGCGGCCGTGTTCGTGATGTGCCTGCTGAGTTTCCGCAGCCCGCTCGCGGCGCTGTGCATCGTGCTGCCGCTCGTGCTCGTGACCGAACTCGGACACTCGCTGATGGTGCAGCTCGACATCGGCAAGAAGGTCAACACTCTTACCGTGCTCGCGCTCGGCGTCGGCATCGGCGTCGACTACGCGATCTACATCTTCGCGCGCATGCACGAGGCAATGACGTTCCGCGCCGAATTTTCGGCTGCCGACATCGCCGAAGCCGCCGCGGTCGCCGCCGAGGCCGCGGCCGAACACGCCGGCGTTCCTCCGGAGGAAGCGCACCACCTGTTCTCGCGCATGTACGACGCGATGGCGGCCGGCGGCACGTTCTCGGCCGCCGACATCGAGCGTGAACTCAAGCGCCTCGACGAGGAAGCCGATCCGGTCGCCGCCGCTTCGCAGAGCGCGGTGGCCCGGCGTGCCGACGCCGCCAACCGCGCGTTCGTCGCAATGGAACAGAATCGCGCCTCGCAGGCCGATTTCGTCGAGGGACAAGGCGGCCAGCGTACGCTTTCGGAAAGCTACTTCATCGCCCTCAAGACGACCGGCATCGCGATTTTTTATACCGCCCTGACCCTGGCCGCCGGCGTGGCGATGTGGATGTTCTCCGACCTGAAGTTCCAGGCCGACATGGGCGTGATGCTGACCTTCATGTTCGTCGTCAACATGATGGCGGCGATGATTTTCCTGCCTGCGCTATGCCGCTGGTTGTTGCGTCCGCGCGAAAAAACCTGAGCGCGCGCGTCGGGCACTGTCAGGTCAAGCAGCTTTTTACGTTTCATGATTCAATAGCATCAGGAAAATCACAGCAAACAACGATCCCGGTGCGGGCGCGCCAGGGTCGCGGGCACGGACGCACCGCCGAGCATTGCGCTCAATCTCATACATTTCGGGGAGAAATCTATGGTTACCGGATTGATTGCGGCATTAGTCATTATTGTCATCTGCATCGTCATCGGTGCGCTGATCGTGCAGCTGGCAACGAAGATGGCCGCTGGCTTCAAGCCAGCCCTTGGCAATGCCGTGGCGACCGTCATTGTCGGCATGATCGCCGGCGCGATCGTCAGTTATGTGCTGCAGATGGTAATGGGTTCGACCGGATCCCTGGTCGGCATCGTCGTCGCATTCCTCGTCAACGCCTTCATCATCAACCTGATGATCAAGCCGCCGTCCGGCGGTCAGATGGGCTTCGGCAAGGCCTGCCTCGTCAGCCTCGTCCAGTACATCATTTACATCGTCCTGTCGGTCGTCCTGTTCTTCCTCGTCGGCGGCGCGATCATGGGGATGCTGGGCGGCGTCCATTGAGAAACGCGTCGACGGCGTCGAACGCCGCCGAGCTGCAAAGGAGGCGCCCCTGCGGCGCCTCTTTTCTTGGAAACCTTGGCGACTCGACTGCCGGACGCGCGCTCAGTACGCGATACCAAGGCGCCGCATGACTTTCGCTACGATCCAGGCGGGCCCGATCAGCAGGTAGGCCAGATCGGTCAGGAACGAAGGACGCTTGCCTTCGACCTTGTGGCCGACGAACTGGGCGACCCAGGCGACGACGAACACGCCGATCGCCAGCCACATCAGCGTCGCGGGTCCAAGCCAGCGGTACAGCGCCTCGGTGATCAGGCCGAGCGCGACGAACGCGACGAACATCGCCAGGCCGAGCGCGCGCGACAAGCGCAGGTAGAACGTCAGCGCGGCAAACATCGCCACCGCGGCCCACAGTCCCGCGCGCCCGAGCATCGCCGGAACCGGAACGACCCAGAGCAGGGCGATGACGGTCCACAGGATCAATGGCACGCAGATCCAGTGAACCGCGATGTTGGTCGGATTGCGGTGGTCTTCGCTGTAGTTGCCGAGCCAGCGATCGACTTCGCGGCGCTGGTCGGCGGGATCGGTGGGGATCGCGTTCATTGGTGTCTCCGGCACTTTCGCCGCCAGTTTAATCCTTCGCGGACGTAGGGTGGCCCTCGGCCCACCGCTATTCACCTTTACGCCAAAAGAAGAAGACGGTGGGCCGAGGCCCAACCTACGCGCGTCAATCCAGCACGATGCCGGCAAGGCGCTTCAACGCCTCCGCATATTTGGCCGCCGTCCCCTCGATGACCGCGGCCGGCACCTTCGGCCCGGGCGCCTGCTTGTTCCAGTCGAGTGTTTCGAGGTAATCGCGCACGAATTGCTTGTCGTAGCTTGGCGGGCTGATGCCGACGCGATACTGGTCGGCCGGCCAGAAGCGCGAGGAATCCGGCGTCAGCATCTCGTCCATCACGTACAGCGTGCCTTCGGCGTCGGTGCCGAATTCGAATTTGGTGTCGGCGATGATGATGCCGCGTTCGGCCGCATAGGCGGCGGCAAAAGTATAAATATCCAGGGTCGCGGCGCGCACGCGCTCGGCCAGGTCCGCGCCGATCAGCGCGACGACCCGATCGAAGCCGATGTTCTCATCGTGGGCGCCGGCGGCGGCCTTGGTCGAGGGCGTGAAAATCGGCTGCGGCAGCCGTTCCGCCTGGCGCAGGCCCGGCGGCAGCGTGATGCCGCACAACGATCCGCTCGCCTGGTAATCCTTCCAGCCCGAACCGATCAGATAGCCGCGCGCAATGGCCTCGACAGGCACCGCTTTCAGGCGCTTGGCGACGACGCTGCGACGCGCATACAACGGGGCATCCACGCCCGCCGGCAACACATCGGCGACCGCGCGGCCGGTCAGGTGGTTCGGCATCAGGTGCGCGGTCTTGGCGAACCAGAAATTCGAGATCTGGCACAACATTTCGCCCTTGCCCGGAATCGGGTCCGGCAAGACCACGTCGAACGCGCTGAGCCGGTCGGTTGCGACGATCAGCAACTCGCGTTCGGACAGCGCGTAAACGTCGCGCACCTTGCCGCGGTGGATCAGGTTCAGTCCAGGTAAATTTGATTGATGCAAAACGGTAGGCACGGGCAACTCCGTTGTCAGCGCGCATTGTAGCGGCTGGCAGGCTCAGTAGCCGACCCACCGGCCCTGCTAGAATCCGCGACCGCATGCACGCACGTAATCTGGTTAGCCCCCACCCACTCCCGAGACCGGCGTCGATCGGCACCGGAACGCGCGCGTTCGCGCAAGGCGGCCAGTCGTGAATGTCATGGGCAAGATCATTGGCGCGCTGATTGGCGTCTTCCTGTTCCGCGGCAACCCGTTCGGACTGGTGCTGGGCGGGCTGATCGGCCATCTGTGGGACATCGGCGCGCTGCGGCCGCTCGGCATGCAACGCGCGCGCGGTTCGTTCATCGGGCCGCTGTTTGCGCTGGCGGGAGCGATAGCCAAATCCGACGGGCGCGTGTCCGAACAGGAGATCGCCGCGACCGAAAACCTGATGACGCGCATGCAGATGTCGCCGGATCAGCGCGCCAGCGCCATCGAGCGCTTCAGCGCCGGCAAGCAGACCGGCTTTGCCGTGGACCAGACGATAGCCGAACTCAGGGCCTGGGCCGGAGGGCGGCGCGACCTGGCCTTCCTGCTGCTGGACATGCTCCTCGACGTCGTCTACGCCGAAGGCCCGCTGTCGCCGAACAAATTCATGCTCGTGCGCAAACTGTGCGCGGCGCTCGGCGTGCACGAGCGCGAACTCGCAGCGCTGGCCGCGATGCGTGGTTACGCCTATGCCGCGTACGGCGCCGGTGGCGGCGCAGGGTCGCAGGGCTCGTATCGAAGCGGAAACGGCCAGGCGCCGCGCCAGCCAGCCGGCAAGGATCCCTACGCGGTTCTTGGCATTACGCGCGACGCGCACGAGCGTGAAATCAAGCGCGCCTATCGCAAGCTGATCAGCCAGCATCATCCGGACAAGCTCGGCGACGTGCCAGACGAACTCAAGCGCCGCGCCGAAGAGCGCGCGCGCGAGATCAACGCGGCGTATGAACGCATCCAGTCCGAACGCGGATTCCGCTAAAGCCTCGCATCTATTGGTTCGGATCTGTCGCGTTTTCGGCGCACCGATTTGCGCGCGCCGCGCGGGGCGGTATAGTCGAACGACACGCTAATTTCGATTCGAGCCGGAACCGTCATGGCCAAACAAGCCAGCGTCATCGCCCCGTCGATACTCTCGGCCAACTTTGCCCGTCTCGGCGAAGAGGTCGACAACGTCCTCGCCGCCGGCGCCGACTGGGTCCACTTCGACGTCATGGACAACCATTACGTGCCGAACCTGACGATCGGGCCGCTGGTCTGCGAGGCGCTGCGCAAGCATGGCATAACCGCACCGATCGACGTGCACCTGATGGTCAAGCCGGTCGATCGCATCGTGCCGGATTTCGCCAAGGCCGGCGCCAGCGTGATCAGTTTCCACCCCGAAGCCAGCGAGCACATCGACCGCACGCTCGGCCTGATCCGCGATAGCGGCTGCAAGGCCGGCCTCGTGTTCAATCCGGCCACCCCGCTGAGTTATCTCGACTATGTACTCGACAAGCTTGACCTGATCCTGATCATGTCGGTGAACCCCGGTTTCGGCGGGCAGAGCTTCATCCCGGCCGCGCTGGAAAAGCTGCGCCGCGCGCGCGAGATCATCGACCGCAGCGGCCGCCCGATCCGTCTCGAGGTCGATGGCGGTGTAAAAGTGGAAAATGCCGCAGAAGTCGCCAAGGCCGGCGCCGATACGTTCGTGTCGGGCTCGGCGATCTTCGGCCAGAAGGACTACCGCACGGTCGTCGCGGCGATGCGCGCGGCAATCGACAGCGGTGGCTAGGGCCTGCTCTATACTTGCATCGAGACGACAGCGCGCGCTCTCTTTAGCCCCTCCCCCTTGATGGGGGAGGGGTTGGGGAGAGGGTGAGCGCCTGCGCAGCAGGCGCCTGCGGCGCCATCCCCTCTCCCGCCGCGCGACGCGCGGCGACCTCACCCACAAGGGGAGAGGTAAAGAAGAATGCAATGGAAACACCCCTAAAGGCCCGCGCCGGAGAACCATCTGGGGAGGGGGAGGGGGCCGGTTCTCGCGGCGCGGGGGAGGTAACCTGTCAGAGCACGCGCCAGGACGGATCGACACACGTATCCGGCGAATCGGTCCTGTATGCATCGGGCTGTGCATTCGACGATGGGGAGCGCTCGTGCGTCACGGACGACGTCGACATGTCGCGCCAGTCGTCCGGAGCGGTGTCATGCAGTGCGTGGAAATCGGCGGGCAGATAGATATCCATGGATCGGTCTCTCGACGGTCAGGCCAGGTGACGGGATCAGACGTGCAGGGCGGCGATCAGGCCGAGCAGCAGCGCCAGCACGGCAAACGTGATGCGCAGCGGCTCGAACGAGTTCAGTTCGGCATTGGCTTCGGGGCGGTCGTTCTTCATGGCTTGTTCCTTCATGATCGGGCAGATCGTTGTTGGGGCGAGGCTAGAGTCGCCGATACCGATGCGCGAGCGCGGCCGCAAATGCGGCGAAGCGGCGATGGGTTATGGCGAAGTTCTGACATCTGTTCCCAAGCCGTTGCCGCGGCGTCAGCCCGGCCGTAAGCTCGCGCTACCGTCACCGCAAGAGGCTCTTATGGCTCGCAGCATCGCAATCGTCGAAGATGAACCCGCGATCCGCGCGAACTATGTCGAGGCGCTGAACCGATTCGGCTACCAGACGCAGGGCTATGCCTCGCGGCCCGATGCAAGCCGCGCGTTCGCGCAACGCATGCCCGAACTCGTGATCATCGACGTCGGCCTTGGCGACGAACCGGAAGGCGGCTTCGAGCTGTGCCGCGAACTGCGCGCGAAATCGCCGACCTTGCCGATCATCTTCCTGACCGCGCGCGATTCCGATTTCGACGTGATCTCGGGTTTGCGCCTCGGCGCCGACGATTACCTGACCAAGGACGTGAGCCTGCACCACCTCGCGGCGCGCATCAGCGCTCTGTTCCGCCGGCTCGACGCGCTGAGCCGGCCGGTCGCGAAGGAAACCGTGGTCGAACATGGGCCGCTGAAGCTCGAGGCCGAGCGCATGCGCGTGACCTGGAACGGCGTCGAAGTCCCGCTGACCGTGACCGAGTTCTGGATGGTGCACATCCTCGTGCGTTTCCCCGGCCACGTGAAAAACCGCGACCAGCTCATGCGCGAGGCGCAGGTCGTCGTCGACGACGCAACGATCACCTCGCACATCAAGCGCATCCGCAAGAAATTCCTCGCCATCGATCCACAGTTCGACGCCGTCGAAACCGTGCATGGGGTGGGGTATCGGTGGAAGCCGTGAGGAGCGGGGCTGCGGGCTGAGGGCTGAGGCCAAAAGCAGAAGGCGCGCGCACTGCTTTGGACCTTCAGCCCTCAGCCCTCGGACCTCAGCCCTATGTCCTTAAGATTCAAACTCCTCCTCATCGCCCTGTCCACGTTGGCGCTGCCGCTCGCCGGCTGGCTGTTCGTGCGCCAGATGGAGGAGTTGCTGCGCCACGGCCAGGAGCAGACGTTGATCGCTTCGGCGCGCGCGCTGGCACGCAGCCTGGGCGCGATCGAGTCGGAGCTGCCGCCGCCCGGCGCCGCGCTGTACGTCCATGCGGCAAACGAACGGATCGCCGTCGACGGATTCAGCGACGACTGGGCCGCGATGCTGCCCTATGCGCAGAACGTCGGCGCGTCGAGCGATGCGCAAAAGTTGAAATTGCTGCTTTGTGAAAACAGCGAATGGCTGTACCTGCTGGCGATCGCGCGCGACACGACGCGCGACCGCGCCGACGCGCGCGACGAAAGCGCGGTGCGGCGCGATCACCTGACGCTGACGCTCGGCCGCGGCGACGCGTCGCGCCGCTATCTGCTCGCCAGCGCCGCTCCCGGCAGCTTCGATGCGCGCACTCTGGACGACGACACGGACGGCGGCGACTTGCCGGTGCACCTGAGCGGCGCACTGCAGGAGGACAGCAGCGGCTACCGCATCGAACTGCGCCTGCCGCGCGCGCAGGCACCAGACCGGCTTGCCCTGGCTCTCTACGACAGCGCCGCTCCGGGCAATGAAACCGTCGAGCCGCGCCGGCTGCTGACGCCGTCGGCACTGTTGTCGGAAAAGCTCGCGCAGTTCGCGCCCGATGCGATGCGCGCGCGCCTGCTCAGCAGCGAGGGCTGGGTCATCGCCGAATCCGGACGCCTCGAGCCGGGCAAGTCCGAGGAGGACATCGCCGCGGGCCCGGCGCGGCGGCGCTGGTTCGAGAATATCGTCTATCGCAGCCTGATCGCGCCGGGCATGTCCGGGTCGGACGAGTTCGCCACGAGCCTGCCGCGGCTGAACGCGCCGGAGGTCTGGCAGGCGCTGTCCGGCATCGCAGCGACCGCCTGGCATCCGGCGCCGACGGAAGATCAGGTCGTGCTTGCCGCGGCGGTGCCGCTGCGCTCGGCGCCTGTCAGTGCACTGCCTGCGGAAGTGGCCCTCACCCCACAGTCTACTCTGCAGACGGTCCCCCCCTCTCCCGCTGCGCGGGCGAGGGACTACGGCCAGTCTGGAGCGCCCCTCACCCCACCGTCTGCTGCGCAGACGGTCCCCCCCTCTCCTGCTGCGCGGGCGAGGGACTACGGCCAATCTGAAACGTCCCTCACCCCACCGTCTGCTGCGCAGACGGTCCCCCCCTCTCCCGCTGCGCGGGCGAGGGCCGATGGTGGGCAGCCAGCGGCTGCCAATTTTTCTATGGGGGAAGTACGCGGCGCATTGCTGCTCGAGCAAGCCGGCGATGCGCTGCCACTGCTGACCAATCGCGCGCTGCTGCTCCTGATCGGCGCGAGCCTGTTCGCGCTGCTGCTCGCCGGTGGAATCCTGTTTGCGTTCGCCAGCGTGCTCGGCTTGCGCATCCGTCGCCTGCGTAACGCGGCCGAGCGCGCACTGCGCGCCGGTGGCCAGGTCGATACGGCCGTGCTTCCGCTGATTGGCGCACGCGACGAACTCGGCGACCTGGCGCGCAGCTTCGCGCGCCTGCTCGACGAAGTGAACGCCTACACCGACTACCTGCGCACGCTGGCGAGCAAACTGTCGCATGAATTGCAGACGCCGCTGGCGATCGTCAAGTCATCGCTCGACAACCTCGATCACCAGGCCGTTCCGCCCGAGGCGCGCACGTATCTGGCACGCGCGCGCGACGGCGCCGAGCGCCTCGGCGCGATCGTGCGCGCGATGAGCGAGGCCAGCCGCATGGAGCGCGCGATCGTCGGTGTCGAAGGCGAGGACTTCGATCTTGCCGCCGTGCTGCGCGGATGCGTCGAGGCTTACGGCCCACTCGCCGCGCCGCGCCGCGTCGACGGCGACATACCGGCCGCGCCGATGATCATGCACGGCGCGCCGGAGTTGATCGCGCAGGCGCTCGACAAGCTGTTCGACAACGCGCGCAGCTTCGCTCCCGACGACGGCTGGATCCGCCTGTCGCTGCGCGCCGGCGCCGACGGCGCCGAAATCCGCGTCGCCAACAGCGGGCCGCTGCTGCCGCCGGCGATGCAGGAGCGCTTGTTCGATTCGCTCGTCAGCGTGAGGCCTTCGGCGCCGGTCCGGCCACTCCCGGCCGTCGATGGCCTCGCAGGCACGTCGGCACCGGTCCGGCGCAGCGGCGAAGCGCGCGCCGACGCGCCGCACCTCGGGCTCGGCCTCTACGTCGTGCGCATGATCGCCGACTTGCACCGCGGCGAAGCGCGCGCGCGCAACCTGGCAGACGGCAGCGGCGTCGAATTCACGATCGTGCTGCGCGGCATGCCGCGCAGGCCGCTTGCGGGCGCCGCTTGATCGAGATGCTGGATCGCCGCGTCTCGCAGCCATCCAAGGCTGCGCAGGCACGCGGGCTCCTGCCCGCTGCACTCGGGCTCATGCCGTGTGTGCAGAAATGCAGGAGCATTCTTGTTTACCATCGTTTACGGACAGGCTGCGTTGCCGCTGCAACGTTTCCGCGGTAACGTCCGTCCTGACTGAGAAGCGTACGGAGGAAGGCCCATGGATGTCCGGCGTTTTCTGGCTGCATGCGTTTTCACTGGCGCGGCGTTGTCCGCGGCCGGCAGTGCACCGGCGGGCGGCCTGGACGATTTCATCGGCGTCTGGGACGCCCCCAGCCGTTATTTCCCGGGCAAGTACTTCGAGCAGAAGGCCCAGTTCTATCTGAAGAAGCAGGATTACGCGTCCGCGTTGCGGCTGTTCGAACTGTCCGGCTACTGGGCCGACAAGGTTGCGCAGTACAACGCCGGCATCATGTACTTCAACGGCATCGGCGTGCCGACCGACAAGGTTCTCGGCACGGCGTGGCTCGGCATCGCCGCCGAAGCGCACGACAGCCTGGCCGATCAGGCGCTGCAGGCAGCCTATGCCGAGCTGACGCCGGAGCAACGCAGCCAGGCCGACGCGGCGTTCCAGCAGCTCGACGAAAAGTATGGCGATGAGGTGACTTTGCCGCGGGCGCTTCGTCGTTACGAGCAGGATGCGTCGATGAGCCTGTTCAAATACACGACCGGTCCTGGTTACGTCGACACCTGCGCCGGCGCAGCCGGGTGCACGAACGAGAACAGCGTCAGTTTTGCCCGCCGCATGGACGCGCAGCGCAGCGCGCTGATCGCGCAGATCACCGGCCACGTCAGCGTCGGATCGGTGCAGCCGCTGGAAGTTTCGCCCGAGGCGAAACAACACGCGTCGCAAAAGGTGTTGCTGCCGCCTTCCGAGCAACCTTGACGGCCTGAGCGCGCGCAAGCCCTCCCCTTCAAGGGGAGGGTTGGGTGGGGATGGTGTTTCTGGTCGAGTCTGCGATCTTTCGATCTGAGTCCTTGCTGCAGTCGGCTCTGTAAGAACGCCACGCGTCTTGCTATCGTGCGCTGCCCGACCAAGGTTGGACGCACCGCATGATTTCCCAGGAAGAATTCGCCGCGCTCGCAGCGCAAGGGCATAACCGCATACCGGTCGTGCGCGAGGTGCTGTCGGACCTCGACACACCGTTGTCGGTGTACCTCAAGCTCGCCGACGGGCCATACACGTACCTGCTCGAATCGGTCGAGGGCGGCGAGACCTGGGGGCGCCATTCGATCATCGGCCTGCCGTGCCGCAAAGTATACAAGCTGCGCGGCCACCAGCTGACCGTCGAGGAGTTCGGCGTCGCCGTCGAGCAGCGCGATCTCGCCGATCCGCTCGGCGAGATCGAACGCATCCGCAGCGAATACCGCGTGCCCAAGTTGCCGGGCCTTCCGGAATTCAGCGGCGGCCTGGTCGGCTATTTCGGCTTCGAGAGCATCGGCTACGTCGAGCGCAAGCTTGCGCACTGGGACCGCCCGGACGAACTCGGCATCCCCGACGTGCTGCTGATGCTGAGCGACGAGGTTGCCGTGTTCGACAACCTCAAGGGCCGGTTGTACCTGATCGTCCACGCCGATCCGGCCGAGCCGCAGGCGTACGCGCGCGCGCATCGCCGCCTGGACGAACTGGCTTTCCGCCTGCGCCGTTCCGGGCCGAGCTACCCGGAAGTGCTCGATCCGAAGGCGCTCGAGGAGGCCGACTTCAAATCGAGCTTCACGCGCCAGGAATATTGCACGCTTGTGGAAAAGGCGAAAGAGTATATTCGC
>DATIEJ010000555.1:0-4239 GCA_035455825.1 Rhodanobacteraceae bacterium
TTGCAGGTGCACGGCCTTCTTCCACTTGTCCGGATCGTTGTCCTCGACGATCTTGCGATTCTTGTCGAGCAGGTCGCCCTTGCGGTCGCGCGCGTACACACCGCGGAAGTTCCAGCCGTGGCCGTGATAGTCGGCGAACTGCGTGTCGTGCAATTGCGGATTGAGCAGCGATACGTCCTTCGAGAAGTCGACGTCGCCCCACTTGCCGCGGATCGCCGCTTCCTCGGGATTGCGATCGAGGATCTGGCGCTGCTCGGCGTCGCTCGGATATTTCTGTTTTTCCGGCCACATGAACGGAGCGTCGGACTCGTAGTCCCACATCGTGTAGCCGACCATCGTGTTGATGAACATGTTCGGCTGGTGCATGTGGCAGATCATGCACTGGCTGGTCGGAATCTGGCGCGTGAACTCGTGCTTGAGCGGATGCCCGGATTCGTTCTTCGGAATCGTCGGGTCGGCCTGCTGCGAAGTGCCGGTGTTGCCGAACTTCGCATAGATCGCCGAATGGAACGGATCGCGATCGTTCGCGTAGACGACGTGGCAACCCGAGCAGCCCGACGAGCGATAGTCGCCCGGGTTGTCGTTCGTGCCCATCAGCCATATGAACGGATCGTTCAAGCGCGTCTTGTGGATGTTCAGGACCGGAATCGACACGCGATTGCCGGTGCCCGAGCCGCGGTTGGACTGTTTCAGATCCGGGCGGCCCGGTTCTTCGAGTTTCTGGATCTTGCCCGATTCGTCGGGCAGGCCGATTTCCGGAAACAACGTTCCGATGTTGCGGCCGCCGCGCTCGAACACGCGGAAGATGTCGGCGACTGGCGTCGTTTCCCAACTCGGCAGCGGCGCGATCTTCGGCAGGATGCCGTGCGCCTCCATGTTCTTGTCGATCGTCAGGCCCTGGTCGACCGCGGCCGGCTGGCCGTCCTTCGTGTAGGCCTCGCCGAGGATCGAATGCTTGTACGGCAGGATGCCGTTGTTGTATGAGGCGGCGCCCCAGAACATCGCCGCGTTCGCCATCAGGCTCTTCTCGTTCGCCTGGATGATCGGCAGGTGACACGCGCCGCAGGATTCATTCGCCACGCGCAGATCGCCCGGATTGACGAAGCGCACGAACTCGAGCGATTCCTTCAGCAGCCAGGTGTAGCTGCGTTGCGGATTCGCGCTCGACGGCCAATGATCCGGATAGCGCGGCAGGACGTGCGCCTTTTCCATCGCCCCCAGATACGCTGCGGACCAGTTGCGGATCTTCGCGCCGCCGGCGTCCGCCGACGCGTAGGTTTCGCCGGCCGGCACCGCGACTTTTGCGTCGCCGCCGTGACAGTCGGTGCAGCCGAGCACGACGGCTTCGTTCGCGTGCATCGTCTTGCGGTCCGACGCGGTGTGGCACGAAACGCAACCGGACGACTTGCCTTGCGCGTCATCCCAGGACTGGAACGCCGGAGCGGCCGGCGTCGCCACGTAGGTGCGCTCGACGGGTTCTTCTTCCTCGCTGGCGAAAGCGGGCATTGTCGCCACGAAAACAAGCGCGGCGCACAGGAACCCTCTCCCCCAAGCGGCGCTTGGGGGAGAGGGCTTGATCGCGCCGACAGGCGCTGATTGATGGCCCACGTTCGACAGATCGAGGCGGGCGATGATGCGGAAAATGGTCTGACCGAGAGTTTTCATGACGGCGTCCTCAGTAGGTCAGAATGACGTTGGCCAGCACGGCGTAATACGTCGTGCTGTTCGACGTGCCGTACAGGTTTTTCAGGCCTTCTCCGCCGATCAGCGCCGAGCCGGAGAGCCGGAAGACGATGTTCTGCGTGAAGAACGGCCGGTAGATCCAGGCGATCGAGGCATCGGTGCCGATGTTGCGCGATATCGGCGACGCGGCGCGCGCTGCTTCGAGCACCGCGGTGTTGTCGAACCATAGCTGGTTGAGGTTTCCGGACAGGCGCGAAGTCGGCGTCAGGTCGAAGTCCGCGCCGATGCCGATCAGGCGCAGGCCCGGGTTGTCGAAATTCGACTGGCCCTGTTCCTTGCTCGAGCGCAGGTCGGGAATCAGGCTGTTGGCGCCATGCAGTGCGACGCCGCCGCCGCCGATCAGTGGAATCGCCTGGCTGATCCAGTAGCTGGTGTCGGCGCCGGCGAAGATCGGATTTTCGAACACCGAGTCGAATCCGTTCGAACGGTTGTCGTATGGGTCGTCGTCGCCGCTGGCATAGGCGGCCGAAGCGCGCACGCGAATCCAGTCGAAATCCATCGACGCCTCGGCGGCAAGGAAGCCGGCGCGGATCTGCGTCGACGTGGCCGTGAACGTGCTGTGATTCTGGTGGCCGATCGCGTAGTACGCCGATGCCGTCAGGTTGACCCTGCCGATGTGGCCGTCGCCGTTGTAGCCGAGGTAGGTCACGTCGAAGTCGCGCAGCTGCTCCAGCCCGATCGCCGCCGGTCGCTGCAGGAATCCGTTCGAGTCGTAGAACTTGTTGTCGCGGTTATGGTTGTACAGGATGATTCCCTGCGACGTGAATCCGGGCCACGGCAGGTCCTGCCGGAACAGGTCGAAGATGAAGATGTCCTCGTGGCGAGGTGCCTTCGTGACATCGTTGAGGCCGGAGTTCAGGTCCTTCTCGAGCGGATGGAACCAGGCGATGTTGTACTGCCAGCGGTTGTTGTCGCGATTGCCGAAAAAGCGCACGCCGAGCTGGCTGTCCTGGAACAGGAAGCCGCGGAAGTCGGACGAGAACGGCTGGATGCCGATGCGCACTTCGTCGAAGTCGAAACGTTCGTCGACCGTGCGCAGGTCCTTCAGGTAGAACAGTTCCTGCACGCCGACGAAACCATCGTCGCGCTTCACGCCGAGGCGCGGATCGATCTGCAGCGCGCGCACCTCGTCCGTTTCGACGCGGTTGTAGTTGATCGCCAGCGTCGCCTTGAATTCGTACTCGGGCGGCTTGAACGTCGTGTCGCCCTTGTAGAAGTCCGCGCTCGCGATCAGGGTTTCGGTGAACACCGTCTGGTGGAAGCGGCCGATGACGTCGTTCTCGCCCGGGTTTGTCGACGACTGAGGCCCGACCGGCGTCGGCACGGTGCGCGGCTGCAGCACGGTGTCGGAAATGAAATTGAAGCTCAGGAAGCGGTCCTTGCCGTCGATCGGCTTGTCGCCCTTCCAGATGTTCTGGTTGTACGGGTCGTACCACGGAAACTGGTAGCCGAGCGTTTCCATGATGCGCCAGCGGTTCGGCACCGGCAGGAACGAACCGACCTGGTCGATCGGCGCCGGAGGCACGCCGTTCGGATTCTGGATCGTGAACTCGGGCGGCGCTTCGTACGGATGTCCGGGACGGCGGCGCGGAATCTGCGAGGTGTTCGGATCGTACAGGTCGGCCGGCACGACGCCGAACATCATCAACAGGTCGGGCGCTATCTGCGCTGCCTCCTGCGCCTGCAGGTTCGACATTGTGGAAAATGCGGCGATTGCCGCAGCCAGGGCGCCGCTGCCGATGCGTTTCAGGCGGAATGATGTGCGCATGTCACTTGCCCTCGCAGACTTGGGCGTCGTTCGTGTCGGTGAACGGCGCCTGTGGACATTGCACATACAAAACACGCGAACCGACCGGGGTGAGCGTGTCGGATCGCCGCGCATTCGGCGCCTGGTTGAGACCGGTGTTCAGGACCGCCGCGCCGTTGGAAAGAGCCAGGAAGGCAACCAGGTCGCTCTGGTCCGAGCCGTCGCCCGATGCGCCGATGCCGCCGACGAGCTTGTCGCCGCGGTAGATCGGCACGCTGCCAGGGAACAGCGTGAAGCCATTCGGCAAACGCGGGATGTCGGTGCAGCCGACGCGGACATCCGGCAGCGGAACCGGGTTTGCAGCCGTCGGGGCAGGGATGACGGTGCCGTTGAGATTGATCGCGTAGCCTTCCTGATTCAGGATGTAGGCGATCGACAACGCGATCTGCGTGTAGGTCAAGTCGAGTTCGAGTCCGGTCTTGAACGGACTCCAGTTCGCGAACGGCAGCGACAACGGGCCGTTCGGCGCGCCCGGCACGCCGCTTGGATAAAGCGGCTGGCCAAGCAGGCCGACGGCGCGGTTGGAATACGCGATCGTGCCGTCGCCGAGAGCGGTCGGGCTGCCGATGAAGCTGCGAAACGCCGTGACGTAGTCCGGCGGATTGCTCGTCGACGATGTCGTCAGCGCAACGGTGCCGTTCGCGTAGGCCGCGCTGAAGAAGCTGACCGGCCCGACCGACTGGATATCG
>DATIEJ010000556.1:0-3462 GCA_035455825.1 Rhodanobacteraceae bacterium
CATCACCCGTTCACCGCGCCGAAGGTCGACGACATCGCCGCGCTCAGGGCCGACCCGATCAACGCCGTCAGCCGCGGCTACGACATGGTATTGAACGGCAACGAAATCGGCGGCGGCTCGATCCGCATCCACCGCCCCGACATGCAGAGCGCGGTATTCGACCTGCTCGGCATCAGCGCAGACGAAGCCCAGTTGAAATTCGGCTTCCTGCTCGAAGCGCTGCGCTACGGCGCCCCGCCGCACGGCGGCATCGCCTTCGGCATCGACCGCATCGCCGCGCTGATGGCCGGCACCGATTCGATCCGCGACGTCATCGCGTTCCCGAAAACCGCTACGGCGCAAGACCTCATGACCGACGCCCCGTCGAGCGTGACCGAAGCGCAGTTGCAGGAGTTGCATGTGCGCGTGGTGAAGCCGCTCAAGGCGTAGCGGTCGGCGCGAACCGCGATGAAGGAACACGTCATCCTCCTGCACGGCCTGTGGATGCGCGCGTTCACTCTGACGATGCTCAGGCGGCGGATAGAGCGGGCGGGATACACCGTTCACCTGTTCGACTACGCCAGCGTCATGCACGATCCGGAGCTGAGCATCGCCGAGTTGCTCAAGCGCGCGCGTGCGCTGCGCGGCGAGAAAATCCATTTCGTCGGACACAGCCTCGGCGGCCTGATGGCGCTGCGGGCGCTGAAACAGGCGCGCGACCTGGCGGGCGGGCGTGTCGTTTGCCTCGGGTCGCCGTTATGCGGCAGCCAGGTGGCGCGCAGCGTCGCGAGCCTGCCGGGCGGGTCGCTTCTGGTCGGCAAGAGCGCGGACATCCTGCGCAACGGCCTGCGCCGCTGGGACGGGCCGCACGCCGTCGGCGCGATTGCCGGACGCATGCCTATCGGCCTTGGCTTCGTTGTCGGGTCGCTGGGCTCGCCCCATGACGGCACGGTCAGCGTGGCGGAGACCCGCCTGCCCGGGCTGACGGACCATTGCGTCGTGCCGGCAACCCACCTGGGCTTGGTTTTCTCCGACGAGGCCGCAAATCAGACCGTGGCCTTCCTGCGCAGCGAACGCTTCGCGCACACTGACTGAGCGGCTTTGCACTTGGCGCGCATGTTAGAATTTCAGGCTTCGAGTAGCGCCGTTCGAAAGCTTATGGTCGGTCGGTATCCAGTGTGGCGGCGCGGCGCAACGTCCTTGCCCAGCCCCGTCACGTGACCCGCATCCTCGGCATTGATCCGGGATCGCAGCGTACCGGCGTCGGCATCATCGACGCGGACGCAGGCGGCGCCACGCGCCACGTCTTCCATATGGCATTGCAGTTGCTAGACAACGAGACATTCCCCCTGCGGTTGAAGCAGATTTTCGACGACATGTGCGCCCTGATCGAAGAACACCGGCCGGACGAGGTCGCGATCGAGCGCGTGTTCATGGCGCGCAACCCCGACTCGGCGCTGAAGCTCGGCCAGGCGCGCGGCGCGGCGATCTGCGCGGCAGTGCATCGCGGGCTGACCGTGACCGAATACGCACCGAAGGAAATCAAGCAGGCGGTCGTCGGCACCGGCGGCGCCGGCAAGGGCCAGATCCAGCACATGGTCGGCATGTTGTTGAATATTTCGACGAAGATGCAGGCCGACGCGGCCGACGCGCTCGCCGTTGCGCTGACACACGCGCACACGCGCGCGAGCATCGAGCGCATCGGCATCCCGCGCACGGCATGGCGGAGACGACGATGACGGACAGCAAACCTTGCTCACCTCTCTCCTTGTGGGAGAGGTCGACGCGCGGAGCGCGGCGGGAGAGGGGGAGGCGCCGCAGGCGCCTGCTATGCACGCGGCCTCTCTCGGCCATCCATGGCCGACGAGGCACTTGGGCTCCTGCCCGTCGTCACCCTCTCCCCAACCCCTCTCCCATCAAGGGAGAGGGGCTAAGACGCCGCTTGACCAGACGTTTTGCAGGCGGTCATGGCGGACTTGCTGACAGGTTCGTCACATGATCGGTCGTCTCAAGGGAGTCCTCGCCTCGAAGATGCCGCCGTGGCTCGTCGTCGACGTCGGCGGCGTCGGCTACGAACTCGAGGCGCCGATGTCGACCGTGTTCGATCTGCCGGAAGTCGGGCGCGAGGTCGCGTTGTTCACGCACTATGCGGTCAAGGAGGACACGGTCGCCCTGTACGGGTTCCTGCGCGAGGCCGAGCGCACGCTTTTTCGCACCTTGCAGAAGGTCACCGGCATCGGCGCGAAGACGTCGCTCGCCGTGCTTTCCGGTTCGTCGCCCGACGAGTTCGCGCGGCTCGTGCAGACCGGCGATATCGCGGCATTGACGCGCATCCCGGGCATCGGCAAAAAGACGGCCGAACGCATCGTCGTCGAGTTGCGTGACCGCGTCGACGGGATCGCGCAGACCTTTCCGGGAATGCATGGCAGCGTGTCCAAGGATCCGGTTGCCGAGGCCAGCAGCGCCTTGCAGCAGCTCGGCTACCGGCCGGTCGAGGTCGCTCGCTTGATCAAGGATGTCGCAGAAGCCGGCGACAGCGCCGAAGGCATCATTCGCAAGGCACTCAAGGCCGCATTGCGCTGACATCATGACCGCGGCTTCTCCCACCATGTCGATCCGAACCGGCAGCGTCGCCGATCGCCGCAAGGCGTTTGCACGGATGGCGCTTGGCGCGCTCGGTGTCGTCTACGGCGACATCGGCACGAGTCCGCTGTACACGGTCCAGCAGACGTTCGGCGAGCATGGCGTCGTGCCGACCGCGGAAAACGTGCTCGGCGTGCTGTCGCTGGTGTTCTGGTCGCTGGTCCTGATCGTCGCCGTGAAATACGCCGGCTTCATCATGCGCGCCGACAACCGCGGCGAGGGCGGCATCATGGCGCTGAGCGCGCTGGCGCAGCGCACCGTGCGCGACATTCCGCAGGCGCGCCGCGTGATCATGATCCTCGGCCTGTTCGGCGCGTCGCTGTTCTTCGGCGACGGCGTCATCACGCCGGCGATTTCGGTGCTGTCGGCGGTCGAGGGCATGGAGGTCGCCGCGCCGCAACTCGCGCACTACATGGTGCCGCTGGCCGCGGTGATCATCGTCGGGCTGTTCTACTTCCAAAGTCACGGCACGGGCCGCGTCGGCGCGGTGTTCGGCCCGATCATGGTTCTGTGGTTTTCCAGCCTCGTCGTGTTCGGGCTGATCCATATCTGGGGCAACCCGCAGGTCATGGCTGCGCTGTCGCCTTACTACGCGATCCGCTTTTTCATGGCCAACGGCTGGGGCGCGTTCTTCTCGCTCGGCACCGTCGTCCTGTGCATCACCGGCGCCGAGGCGCTGTACGCGGACATGGGCCATTTCGGCAGGAATCCGATCCGCGCGACCTGGTTCAGCTTCGTGCTGCCGGCGCTCGTCGTCAATTACTTCGGCCAGGGCGCGCTGCTGCTTGCCGATCCGAGCGCGGCAAAAAATCCGTTCTATCTGCTGCTGCCGCCGGTGCT
>DATIEJ010000557.1:0-4076 GCA_035455825.1 Rhodanobacteraceae bacterium
CAGATCCGGATACCTCGCCGCTTGGCATCGCGCTCTGCGTGGACCTTGACGGAACCCTGATCCGCTCGGATCTGCTGGCCGAGTCCGCGCTCGGCCTGCTGCGGCGCAATCCTCTGTACCTGCTGCGCTTCGGCGTCTGGCTGCTGCGCGGCAAGGCGCACCTGAAGCGCGAGATCGCGCAGCGCACATCGATCGACGTGACCACGCTGCCGTACGAGCCGCGCGTGCTGGACTGGCTGCGCAGCGAGACCGCCGGCCGCCATCGCGTGCTGTGCACGGCCTCGGACAGCAAGTTCGCCGAGGCCGTGGCCGCGCACGTCGGCGGCTTCGACGAGGTACTCGCCAGCGACGGCGAGCGCAATCTTTCCGGCCGCAACAAGGCCGATACGCTCGGCGAACGTTTCGGCGAACGCGGTTTCGACTATGCCGGCAACGAGGCGCGCGACCTGCACGTCTGGAGCCGTGCGCGCCGCGCGATCGTGGTCAATGCGCCGCGCGCGCTGGCCCGGCGCGCCGGAAGGGTCAGCGAGGTCGAGCGCGTGTTCGAGCGCAGCAGTCAATCGTGGCGCGACTGGCTGCGTGCGTTGCGCCTGCATCAATGGCTGAAGAACCTGCTGGTGTTCCTGCCGCTGCTGACCGCGCACCTCGTGCTCGCGCCGGATGCCCTTCTGCATTCCACTTTGGCATTTTTTTCTTTTTGCCTTTGTGCGTCCGGCGTCTATCTGCTCAACGACCTGCTCGACCTCGAAGCCGATCGGCGGCATCCGCGCAAGCGCCTGCGCCCGTTCGCGGCCGGCAATCTGTCGCTGACGGCCGGCCTGGTCGCGGCGCCGCTGCTGACGCTTGCCGCGTTCGCGCTGGCGCTGACGGCGATTTCCAAACTGTTCGCGCTCGCCCTGGCCGCGTACTACGCGCTGACCCTGGCCTATTCGTTCGCGCTCAAGCGCATCGCGATGCTCGACACGGTCGTGCTGGCCGGGCTGTACACGATCCGCATCATCGCGGGCACGCTCGCGCTGCGCATCGGCGTTTCGTTCTGGCTGCTCGCGTTTTCGATGTTCCTGTTCCTGAGCCTGGCGATGATCAAGCGCTATACCGAGCTGCGCACGCTGCTGCGCAACGGCGACGCGCGCACGTCGGGTCGCGGCTATGCCGTCGACGACCTGCCATTGGTGCAGTCGCTCGGCGGCTCCAGCGGCTATCTCGCCGTGCTCGTGCTGGCGCTGTACATCAACAGCACCGCCAGCGAGCTGCTGTACCGGCGTCCGGCGGTGCTCTGGCTGCTGTGCCCGTTGCTGCTGTACTGGATCAGCCGCGCCTGGCTGATTGCGCACCGCGGCGACATGCACGACGATCCGGTCGTGTTCGCGGTATCCGACCGGACCAGCCGCCTGGTGCTGGCGCTGGCGATCATCATCGTGATCGGAGCAATCTGAGATGCCGGCGCCCGGAGCATCGTGGGGCCGCTACCCGCGCGCGAAGCAGCAAATTATACCTTTACACTGGCGCGATGCGCCGCTGCCCGAAGCGACCGGAACGCTGCTGGCCTATGGCAACGGCCGCAGCTACGGCGACAGCTGCCTGAACGACGGCGGCACGCTGCTGCACACGCGCGGCCTGAACCGCTTGATCGATTTCGATCCGGCGACCGGCATCCTGCGCTGCGAGGCTGGGGTGCTGTTTTCCGAAATCCTCGCCTTCGCCGTGCCGCGCGGCTGGTTCCTCCCGGTCGTCCCTGGTACACGCTACATCACGGTCGGCGGCGCGATCGCCAACGACGTGCACGGCAAGAACCACCACCGCGCGGGCACGTTCGGCGAACACGTCAGCTGCTTCGAACTGCTGCGCTCGGACGGATCGCGCACCGTCTGCAGCCGCGCGGTGAACACAGACCTGTTTCGCGCGACGATCGGCGGTCTGGGACTGACCGGCGTCATTACCTGGGCCGAGTTCGCGCTCAAACGCGTCCCGGGAGCGCAAATGGCCACCGAGACGTTGCGCTTCCACGGCCTGCCGGAATTTTTCCGGCTGTCGGCGCAGTCCGAGGCCGATCACGAGTACACGGTTGCCTGGATCGACTGCAGCGGATCGGGCCGGAGTTTCGGCCGCGGCCTGTTCATCCGCGCCAATCACGGCACGTCGAGTGGGACGATCGCACCGCCACGGCGCCTGCGAATGCCATTCACTCCGCCGCTTTCGCTGGTCAATCGCTCCACCCTGCGCGCGTTCAACGCCGCGTATTTCCACGGCTCGCGCCAAGGCCATGCGGTCGTGCACTACGAGCCGTACTTCTTCCCGCTCGACGCGATCGCGGACTGGAACCGCATGTACGGGCCACGCGGGTTCCTGCAGTACCAGTGCGTGGTCGCGCCGGCAAATGCCGACTCGGCAGTGGCCGGACTGCTGCAGCGGATCGCGGCCAGCGGCACCGGTTCGTTCCTGGCCGTGCTCAAGGTGTTCTCCGACCGCCCCGCCGCTGGTATCCTCTCGTTCGCGCGCGCGGGGACCACGCTGGCGCTGGATTTTCCGAACCGCGGCGCGCCGACCCTGGCTTTGCTCGAGCAGCTCGACGACATCGTCGTCGCGGCCGGCGGCGCGGTCTACCCGGCCAAGGACGCACGCTTGAAGGGCGCGCGGTTCCGCCGTTATTTTCCGCAGTGGGAACAGATTCTGCCGCATGTCGACCCGCGTTTTTCGTCGGGGTTCTGGCGGCGGGTCAGGGAGACGTGATGCGCAAGGTCCTGATCATCGGCGCGACGTCGGCGATTGCCGAGGCGGCTGCACGCAGCTTCGCCGCGCGCGGCGATGCGCTGTTTCTGGTCGCGCGCAATGCCGAGCACCTGCGCGCCGTCGTCGCCGACCTCAATATCCGCGGCGCCGCGCGCGCCGACAGCGCGACGCTCGATGTCACGGATTTCGCGGCGCACGAGGCGGTGATCGAGAAGGCCGAGCGCGACCTTGGCGGCATCGAGATTGCGCTGATCGCGCATGGCACGTTGTCCGACCAGGCGCAGTGCGAGCAATCCGTCGACGTGATGCGGCGCGAGTTTGATGTCAATGCATTGAGCACACTGGCGCTGCTCACCGCGCTGGCCGGCCGAATGGAAGCGCGGCGCAACGGCACGCTGGCCGTGATTTCTTCCGTCGCCGGCGATCGCGGCCGCCAGAGCAACTACGTGTACGGCGCGGCGAAAGCCGCGGTATCGACATTCCTCGGCGGCCTGCGCCAGCGCCTGGCCAAATCGGGCGTCACGGTACTGACGATCAAGCCCGGCTTCGTCGATACGCCAATGACCGCCGCGATCGCGAACAAGGGCGCGCTGTGGGCGCAGCCGGATCGCGTCGCCGCCGGAATCGTGCAGGCGATCGACCGCCGCCGCAACATCGTCTACCTGCCATGGTTCTGGCGCTGGATCATGCTCGTGATCCGGCACATTCCCGAGCCGCTGTTCAAGCGCCTGAAACTCTGAGCGGCATGATCGACAAGAATGCGAAGATCGTGCTGACCGGCGCGGCCGGCCTGGTCGGGCAGAACCTGCTCGTCGAGATGCGGGCGCAGGGCTATACGCGGCTCGTCGCCATCGACAAGCACGAATACAACCTCGGGATCCTCCGGCAGCTGCATCCGGACGTCGAAGCGATACTGGCCGACCTGGCCGAACCGGGCGCCTGGGAGGATGCATTCGCCGGCGCCGCCTGCGTCGTCCAGTTGCACGCGCAGATCACCGGCAAGTTTCCCGGCGCGTTCGTGCGCAACAATCTCGACGCTACAAAGTGCGTACTCGATGCCGCGCGACGCCAGGCAGTGCCGTACCTAGTCCACATCAGTTCGTCGGTGGTCAACTCCGCGGCCAACGACGACTACACGAACACCAAGAAGGCGCAGGAGAAACTTGTCGTCGAAAGCGGCATCCGCCACTGCATCCTGCGCCCGACTCTGATGTTCGGCTGGTTCGATCCGAAGCACCTGGGTTGGCTGTCGCGCTTCATGGCCAGGACGCCGATATTCCCGATACCGGGGGACGGGCGTTACATGCGCCAGCCGCTGTACGAACGGGATTTCTGCCGCTGCATCG
>DATIEJ010000558.1:0-3692 GCA_035455825.1 Rhodanobacteraceae bacterium
CGCCGAAAGGACTGACCGCGTGGTCGAAGGTCGGCATCCTCGACGCCTCGCCGTTCGACGCGGACAGCGCCTACGCCGCGATCGACCGCCATCGCCTCGACGACTTCAAGCCGTATGTCTACCGCACGCACGACGGCGGCAAGACCTGGCAGATGGTCGCCGCCGGCATCCCCGACGGCAGTTTCGTCAATGCCGTGCGCGCCGATCCGGTGCGCCGCGGCCTGCTCTATGCCGGCACCGAAAAAGGCGTCTACGTCTCGTTCGACGACGGCGATCACTGGCAGTCGCTGCAGAAGAACCTGCCGGTGACCTCGGTGCGCGACCTGCAGGTGCACGACAAGGATCTCGTGATCGCCACGCACGGCCGCGGCTTCTGGATCCTCGACGACCTCGCCGCGCTGCGCCAGGCCAATGCCGACGTCGCCGCCGCGCCGGCCTGGCTGTTCGCGCCGAGCGACGCCGTTCGCGTGCGCACCGCGGAGTTCACCGGCACGCCGATGCCGAAGGACGAGCCGATGGCAGCCAATCCGCCGGATGGCGCGTACATCGACTACGTGCTCAAGGCGACGCCGAAAGAGCCGGTCACGCTCGAGATCCTCGACGCATCCGGCAACGTCGTGCGCCATTACAGCAGCGACGTCAAGCCGCTCGCGATCGATCTGGCAAAATGGGAAATTGCGCCAGAGTGGACAAAGATACCGGTCGTGCTGTCGACGGCTCCGGGCATGCATCGCTTCGTCTGGCCGTTGCGCCAGGCGGCTCCGGAGGCGCTGGCCGAGCACAATCCGTATGCCGACGGCGTATGGGCGCCACCGGGACATTACACGGTCGCCCTGACCGTCGACGGCAAGCGCCTGACCCAGCCGCTGACCGTGCTCGCGGATCCGCGCGTCAAGCTCGCTGACGAGGCCTATGCGCAGCAGGTCGCGCTGGCGCGCAAGATCGAAACCCTGCGCGTGCGCGTTGCAACCTCTGCACACGAGGCCGAAAAGCTGCTCGAAACTCTGGCTCAGCGCCGCAAGGGCGCAGATGCCGCGCTCGCGCGGGACATCGATGCGCTCAGCGCCCACGTCCACGCGCTCATGGGCGGCAAGCCATCCCCGAATCCGCACAACAGCTGGGCGCTTCCGCCACAGCGCGTGCAGACGCTGCGCTATGTCGGCGAAGCGCTCGACGCGCTCAATCACGCGGTCGATGGCGCCGATGCCGCGCCGTCTCCCGACGCGCAGGCCGGGTTTGCGAAGCTGCAGCCGCTGGCCGAAACGACCGTAAAGTCCTGGCAAGCATTGCAATCGCACGATGTCGCGGCGATGAATGCGCGGCTCCAGAAGGCGGGCGCTGCGCCGCTCGAAATCAAGGCCGGATGATCTCGCCGCAACCTTTGCGTTGCGGTGCAGTGCGCGGCGCGGTGCCCGCGTCGATCCGCTTTGTCGATCCATAGGCGAGGCGGAATGAAGCGCCGGATCGGCCTGCTGATCGCTCTTTCGTGCGTGGCTTGCGGCTGCAGCGCCCAAGGCTCCGATCCATCTCCGCGCGCAAGGACGCAACCGGCCAGCGTCGAGACCGGCACACTTGCCGGCGCCGACTACCGCATCGACCTTCCGGCCGACTGGAATCACGGCCTCGTCGTCTGGTTTCACGGCTACGCCGTCACGCCGGTGCAGTTGCCGGCGCGCGATCCGATCGCGCCGCAGTTGCGCCAGTTCCTCGATCGCGGGTACGCGGTCGCGCAATCGGCCTATTCGGCGACCGGCTGGGCGGTCGAGCAGGGCGTCGCCGACGCTGAACGCCTGCGCGCGCACTTCGGCGAAAAGCACGGCAAGCCGCGCGAAACGTTCGCCGCCGGCATGTCGATGGGCGGGACGCTGACCGTCATGAGCCTGGAGTCCGCACCGGACACATACGCCGGCGGGTTGTCGTTGTGCGGGGCGATCGAACGCAGCGATTCGCTGCTGCAGCGCGACTTCGCCTTGCTCGCCGCGTTCGATTACTACTTCCCGGGCGTGCTCGGACCGCTCGTGCCGGTGCCGGCGAACTACCTGCCGACGCAGGCCAGCGAAAAGCAGATTGCGTCGGCATTGGCGGCAAAGCCCGATGCGGCCGAATCACTGCTGCGCATCTGGGGCGTCGGCGACGTGGCGACGCTCGGCAGCGTGGTCGCGTTCAATTATTACGAGGTCGGCGAACTGCAGCGGCGCACGCACGGCAACCCGTTCAACAACGCCGACCTGATTTACACCGGCAACAAGGATGCGTTCGCGCTGAACGCCGGCGTGAAGCGCTACCGCGCCGAAGCGGCCGCCGCCGCGTACATCGCGCGCTGGTACACGCCGAGCGGCAAACTGCTGCGGCCGCTGCTGGCGTTGCACGACACCGGCGACCCGCTCGTACCGGCGACCGCGGCATTCGACTACGCGCTTGCGGTGCAACGCGCGGGCCATGCCGACAATTTCGTGCAGCAGTTCGTCAACAAGGAAGGCCACTGCGTGTTCACGCCGCAGGAAATCGGCCGCGCGTTCGACGAACTCGTGGCCTGGGTACACGACAACAAACGCCCCGTGTCCGGCCCGCTGCCGCCGCCTGAAAGGTAGGTAAGGCGCGCAAGTTCGAGCCGCGAAGAACACAGGAGCAGTCACTTCTCCCGCTGGCGGGAGAAGGTGCCGAAGGCGGTTGAGGGTGGTGGGTCCGTTGCCTAACCCGCATGAACGTGCGCCACCCTCACCCGGCGCGATCTGCGCGCCGACCTCTCCCGCCAGCGGGAGAGGTGAAGCATCTCGAGGCCTAGCCTAGGCGCTCCGTTTGGGTTTCAACAAGCATCGCGGAAAACTTCCGCGCGAAGGCGTGCACATCACCGGGCCAGCGCGCCGACAGGTAGTTGCCATCGCGCACGATGAAGGCCGCACGCTGGTCCGACAGTGAGTCGCGGAACAACCCGCTGGATTTGCGGAAGTGGTCTGGCGCATCGCTCGGCACATCGATGAAATCCTGCGGCCGCGCGAGCGCACGCGTGACCTCGGCTTGCACGCTGCGATAACCGGCCGGTTCGCCCGGCGCCTCGCGATACGTCCGATAGTAGTCACGGTCCCACCAGCGCCCGGCGAAGCGCGACAGAAGCCAGGCAGACCGTTCGAGCTTCCAGGTCAGCGCCGTCGTCCTGCGTCCGTGCAGCACGGACTTTCCGGTTTTCGACGAGATGCTGCGCGCGGCGAGCACGACGCCGTGACAGATCGCCGCAACCGGCTTGCCGGCAGCGAAGAACTCGGCAACGACACGCTGCAAGGCCGCGCTTTCGAGATACTCGCGCATGCCTTGGGCGTGGCCGCCGGGCAGCAGCAGCCCGCCAAAGTCGGCGGAGGCAACCTGCGTGTGGTTTAGCGGAGCGCGAAACGCGGCATTTTCCACAAGTTCGCAATAAGCCACGCGCGCATTGCGATCGGCGCGCAGCAGGAGACCCACAAGCTTTAAGCGCTTCAGGCCCGGAATGCGGCTCCAGAAGTCCAGGCCGATGCCGGTCGTCATGACCGGGTCGGCGCTGGCGGCGGCGCCGTCGGGCGTGGCGAAGACGACGTCGTGCCCGGCATCGCGCAGGATGCGCCAGCCCACGGCGACTTCCGACGGATCGAAGTCGCTGCGCGGCAGCGGCATCAGCACCTTCACGGGCGCGCTTCTTCGTCCGGTGGGCCGTCGCGCAG
>DATIEJ010000559.1:0-2812 GCA_035455825.1 Rhodanobacteraceae bacterium
CCCGCGCGGGTCGAAATGTTCACGATTGGTGGCTGATTCTTGAACCCCTCTCCCGCCGGGAGAGGGGGAGGGGTGAGGGTCGGGGTCGCGAAAGCGCCGATAACCTTGTGGAATGTCGCCGCGGGAAGGAACACCCTGACAGCGTTCCAATCTACAATCGCGCCAATGGCCCGAAATACGTCCCGCATCACCCACCTCGACGACGACAACCGGCCGCGCATGGTCGACGTCGGTGCCAAGCCGGTTACGGCGCGCAGCGCGAGCGCCCAGGCGGTGGTGAAGTTTCCGCCGGCAGTCGCGCGCGAACTGCGCAAGGCCGGAATGCGCGCCAGGAAGGGCCCGATTGTCGACACGGCAATCATTGCCGGCACCCTGGCGGTAAAGCGCACGCACGAGCTGATTCCTTTCTGCCATCCGCTGGCAATCGAGCGCTGCGTGTTCACGATCGAGTTTGCGGCGCCGACCGAACTGGTAATCCATTGCGAGGTGGCCGTGTCGCACAAGACCGGCGTCGAGATGGAAGCGCTGACCGGTGCGACCGTGGCGGCGCTGACCGTTTACGACATGTGCAAGGCGCTGTCGCACGAGATCGTCATTGCCGACGTGCGCCTGCTGGAGAAATCGGGCGGCAAGCGCGAAGTCCGCAAGGGCAGGGTGATCGGGTGAGATACAACATTTTATACTTTGCCTCCTTGCGTGACGGCGCGGGGCGGGACAGCGAGGAAGTGGAGTCCGTGCACGCCGACGCGAGCCAGCTCTACGACGAACTGCGCCAGCGCCACGGCTTCACCGCAAGGCAGCAAACGTTGCGGCTCGCGGTGAACGGCACGTTTGCCTCGTGGGACCATGAACTGGCCGATGGCGATGAGGTTGCTTTCCTGCCGCCGGTGTCCGGTGGCTGAAGCACGCTGGATGTTCCGAGCCGGGCCATGAGCCGATTTCGCCTCAGCGACCAGCCGATCGACGCCGCCACGTTGGCGCGGGCACTGGCCGACGCGAGCGCCGGGGCCTGCGTGACATTCGAAGGCTGGGTGCGCAATGAAAACGCCGGACGATTGGTCCAGCGCCTCGACTATCAGGCCTACGTCCCGCTTGCCCAGACTGAAGGCGAGCGCATCCTTGCCGAAGCCAGGCAGCGCTTCGCGCTCGTCGATACTGCCTGCGTGCATCGCATCGGCGCGCTGGCCATCGGCGACCTCGCCGTCTGGGTTGGCGTGAGCGCGGCGCATCGCGACGCGGCCTTCGCGGCCTGCCGCTACATCATCGACGAGGTCAAGCAGCGCGTGCCGATCTGGAAGAACGAGCACTATGCCGGCGGCGAATCCGGCTGGCTGCATCCGGACAATACGCCGGTGAAATAGAGGGTGGCAGTCCCGCCAGCTACATCCCGGCACCCGAATCGTTCACTACCGTTGCTGCCTTCCGGCCCTGGCGGGGTTTGCAAACTATCGTCGCGGGAGAACCAGCGGGACCACCATAGACTTGCTCGAGTCGGATGATATCCGTTGCATCCTGTACGTCCATCGACTCGCAAAAGCTGGCGGAGAGGGCGGGATTCGAACCCGCGAAGCGGGTATAAGCCGCTTACACACTTTCCAGGCGTGCTCCTTCAACCGCTCGGACACCTCTCCGCTGAAAATCTTTTCCTTCGTTACGCTCGGGCGGGATTGCTCGGCCCATCCTGGGCCTCGCCCCTCGCGTTGCTCGGGGCCAGCCTGCGGCTGTCCAAATTCGTTCCCGACGAATTTGTCGAACCCGCGAAGCGGGTATAAGCCGCTTACACACTTTCCAGGCGTGCTCCTTCAACCGCTCGGACACCTCTCCGCACCTTGAGAACGCTTGGTTCCCGAGGGGCCGCGAGAATACAGTACAGACGCGAGCCGCACAAGAATAACAACGCTGGCCCCTGACGCCTCAACTTGGCACAATCACGACTTGTCTTATTGAGCTTTCCGGATGTCGTATCAAGTCCTTGCGCGCAAATGGCGGCCGAAACGGTTTGCCGAGCTGGTCGGCCAGGAACACGTCGTGCGCGCGCTCAGCAATGCACTCGATTCCGATCGCATGCATCACGCGTTCCTGTTCACCGGCACGCGTGGCGTAGGCAAGACGACGATCGCGCGCATTTTCGCCAAATCGCTGAATTGCGAACGCGGCCAGTCGTCGACGCCGTGCGGCGAGTGCGGCGCCTGCGTGGATATCGACGCCGGGCGCTTCGTCGACCTGCTCGAAATCGATGCGGCCAGCAACACCGGCATCGACGATGTGCGCGACGTCATCGAGAACGCGCAGTATTCGCCGGCGCGGGGGCGCTTCAAGGTCTACCTGATCGACGAAGTGCACATGCTGTCGAAGCCGGCGTTCAACGCGCTGCTCAAGACGCTCGAAGAGCCGCCGCCGCACATAAAGTTCCTGCTGGCAACGACGGATCCGCAAAAGCTTCCGGTCACCGTGCTGTCGCGTTGCCTCAAGTTCAATCTCAAGCGCCTGCTGCCGGCACAGATAACCGGCCAGATGCGGCATATCCTCGATGCCGAGGGCATCGTTTTCGAAGCCGATGCGTTGGCTGAACTGGCGCGTGCCGCGGACGGTTCCTTGCGTGACGGCCTGTCGCTGCTAGACCAGGCGATCGCCTACGGCGCCGGCAGCGTGCGCGCGGCCGACGTGCGCGCGATGCTCGGCACGATCGAGCGTGGACGCGTGTTCGCGCTGTTCGATGCCGTGCATGCCGGCGATGGCGCGGCCCTGCTGAGGGAAATCGATCGTCTGGCGGAATTTTCGCCGGATTTCGCTGGCGTGCTCGATGAAGTCG
>DATIEJ010000560.1:0-14864 GCA_035455825.1 Rhodanobacteraceae bacterium
GGCATCGGCAAGGCAGCCGCGCTGAAGATCGCGGCGGCCGGAGCACGCGTGCTGATCTGCGCGCGCAACGAAGCGGAGCTTGCTGCGACCCAGACCGAAATCAGCGAGGCCGGCGGGATCTGCCATAGCTACATCGCCGACCTGTCGGAAGAGAAGTCGTGCGCCGACCTGGTCCGGCGCATCGTCGACGAACACGGTGGCGTCGACATCCTGATCAACAACGCCGGGCGTTCGATCCGGCGCTCGATCGCGCTGAGCTACGATCGCTTCCACGATTTCGAACGCACGATGCAGCTGAACTATTTCGGCTCGTTGCGGCTGATCATGGGGTTCCTGCCGGGCATGACCGAACGCCACCGCGGCCACATCATCAACATCTCGTCGATCGGCGTGCTGACGAATGCGCCGCGGTTCTCGGCCTACGTGGCCTCGAAGGCCGCACTCGACGCGTTTTCGCGCTGCGCGCAAGCGGAATTCTCCGACAATGGCATCCACTTCACGACCGTCAACATGCCGCTCGTGAAGACGCCGATGATCGCGCCGACGAAGATGTACGAAGCAGTGCCGACGCTGACGCCGGACGAAGCAGCGGACATGATCGTCGAGGCAATCGTCGAGCGTCCGGTGCGGCTGGCCACGCGCCTCGGCACGTTCGCGCAGATCTTCTACGCCGTGGCGCCGCGAGCCTACGAAATTCTCATGAACACCGCGTTCCGCCTGTTCCCGGATTCACCGGCGGCGAAAGGCATGAAAGGCAGAAGCGAAATGGCTCAGCCGACCAGCGAACAGGTTGCGTTTGCTTCGCTGATGCGCGGCGTGCACTGGTAGTCGTGAATCGCCGGCGCGGGCGCTGAGGCGCCCCGGGCCGGAATGCCGGTGACGGCGCTGACCGCCGTCGCCGGATGGCGTGCGCGCCGGGCTTACCTTTTTGCTTTCTTCGCCGGCTTGGCGACCGGCTTCGCGGCCGGTTTCGCTGCTGGTTTCGGCGCTGGCTGGCGTGCCTTGGCTACCGCTTTCGTGACCTGGGCGACCGTGCGAGCGGCGTTCGCGCGCGCCGCAAGCTGCACGTCCTCGATGTCCTTGACCAGATCGCTCAGGTCGTCCTTGGCGCGGCGGATGCTGCTCGAAAACGAGCGCGACAGACTGGCGGCCGGTTTGCCCAGATCGATCCGCCTGACTTCGCGGTTGAGTTCCTCGACGCGCCTGACCAGGTCATCGAGTTCCTTGCGTCCCGGTATGCCGAGCTTGCCGAGCGCGCGCGAGACGCGGTTCTCGAATACCTGCTCGAGCTTGTCCCAGGTTTCCTGCGTGCGCTCCTTGACCTGGGAAACGCCGGTTTCCACGGCGCCGCGAACTTCGCCGACCGTGCCGGTGGCGATCTTGCGCGTCTTCTGCTCCAGGCTCGATCCCTCCTTGAGCAACGTCTCGAACAATTTGCCGCCTTCCCCCTGCGCCTTGGCGAAGGCGCCCAATCCGGCGAGCCAGATCTGTTGCGCCGAGTCCATGATCGACTTGCCGGCGACCTTGCCGGAATCATCGGCGCGGGCCGCGGGCTTGGATTTCAATTTGGCTTTCGCCATGACGTTCCCCTCTTCGGTGGGCTGAGCGCCGACTACAGGCAGCGCGGATAGTATATTTATACTAAATCACGATGTGGTGGCGACAATTTACTTGAAATGCTGATCCAGGTGGCGCTCGATCTCGCGCTCTATCGCCGGCTTGAGCATGCCGAGCAGAAAGCCCAGTTCGGCCGTGACATGGATGTCATCCGCGGTCACCTTGATCTTGCCGTCGACGCCGGCCCGGCTGAAATTCAGCGTGTTGCCGGACCACGAGCTTTCGATGTCGAACTTTTCGCGCATGGCCGCCGCGGTGTCGTTGACGGCTGCCTTCGCGCGCTTGAGCGAATGCGGGTGCTTGCGGTGGATATCGATGCTCGGCATGAGCGGGTTCCTTGAACGGATGGTCGGTGGGCCGCAGACGCCCTCGGCTGCTGCTTGCTATGATGCCGCAAACCACAGGTATCCTGCACGCCGATGCATATCCCGCGGGTTCGCGGTGGACGAGGGAAGAGGGTGCGCGCCATCGTTTCATTGCTGCTGGCCTGGGTTTCGATCGGCGCCCTTGGCGCCGACATCAGCGGGCACATTGACCTTACGTCCGACGGCAAGAGCCTGCGGCCCGAGGAGGCGCAGGACGCCGTCATCTACTTCCGGCCGAAGCAACCGCCGAAAATAAAGCCCGCGGCCAAGCCTTACGTCATGGGCACCCGGCACAAGCAGTTCGTGCCGCGGGTCCTGCCGATCGTGCTCGGCAGCCAGGTGCAGTTTCCGAATCAGGACCCGATCCTGCACAACGCCTTTTCGACGTCGAAGGACAACCCGTTCGACGTGGGCCTGTACGGCGAGGGCGAGGGCCAGACACTCACGTTCAGTCATGTCGGCTACGTGCGCGTGTACTGCAACGTGCACCATTCGATGATGGGCCACATCCTCGTGCTCGACACGCCGTACTTCACCCAACCCGATGCCAACGGCGACTTTCGCTTGTCCGGCGTTCCGCAGGTGCCCGGTGATCTCGTCATCTGGCATGAGCGGGCCACGCCGTGGCTGCGCGAATTCACGCCCGATGCGAAAACCAGCGAACACGTGGTGCTCGACCTGAGCCAGCGCCGCGTCCCGCAGCACATGAACAAATTCGGCAAACCCTATGGCAGGACCAGCGATGGCGGATATTGACGAACAGCCCGCTGGCGCCGGCTTCAGCCTGCCGCTGGCAATCAAGTTCTTCCTCGGCTGCGCGTTCCTGATCGCACTGGCGGTCGGAGCGGCGGTCGTGGTCACTTATGTCAAGGGCGACCAGGTCGCCGAACGCGCCGTCGACAACGCGCTCGCGACGAGCAGCGCGGTGCAGAAGGAGTTCGAGCAGAATCGTCTCGAGCAACTTCAGCTGAAGGTGCAGTTGATCGCGAGCGATCCGGCCACGGCGAAGTACGTCGCGCAGATCGGTGGCGCGACCAGCAACCTTCCCGGACTCAGCGAGAGCAACGACCGCGATACCCAGTCGATCTCCGATCTGCTCAAGGAGCGGCAGAGCCAGTTCGCGTTCGACCTCGGCATCGTCATGGACGCAAACGGCAACGTGCTGGGACGCAACGACCAGACCGAGGCGTTTCGCGAGTCGCTTGCCGATGATCCGCTGGTCCGTCCCGCGATCGCGAAGGCCGCGCCGTTCAGCGGTTACTGGCGCCAGGGTGATCGCCTGTATCAGGCGGCGATCATGCCGTTGCAGCAGGACCAGACCCTGGTCGGCTTCATCCTGCTGGCCCAGACGATCAACAACGAATTCTGCCAGCAGGTCGCAAAGATCAGCGGCGCTCAGATAGCGTTCTGGTTGCCGACGGGCCCGACGAATCCGGCGACGGCCGATGGAAAAGAGCCGCCGCAAAAACGGCCGCTGCTCGCGGCAAGCTCGTTCGACGAGGCGACGGCCAAGGCGCTGCAGGACGCCGTCGCGACCGATGCATCGCTGGCTGCCATCGGCTCCGGCAAGTTCCTGCCGCGCGTCGCGCTGACGTTCTCCGGCCAGCGCTGGATCGCGAAACTGACGCCGACGGCGGCGGAGGGCGAGTCGCACCTCGGCAGCCTGTTCGCGCTGACTTCGATCGATCGCATCGTTGCGAGCTATCGCGATATCCTCAATTGGGTTCTCGTCGGCGCGGTCGTCTCGATCCTGATCGCTTTGCTGCTGTCGTATCTGCTGGCGAAAGGCATCCTGCGCCCGGTGCGGGCGATGGCGCTCGCGGCCGAACAGGCTGCCGCCGGCAATTACAAGACACAACTGGGGCTGCGCGGCAGCGATGAACTGGCGCGCCTGTCGCGTGCGTTCGATTCGCTGCTGTCGGACTTGCGCGAAAAGAGCGACATGGAAGGCTATGTCGGCAACCTGTCGCGCTTCCTGCCGGATCCAGGCGCCGAACCGGTCCGCGCGGCGCCGCCGGCCCGGCCCGAACCGCCGCCGCGCGAACCAGCGCGCGCGGAAAATGTGGCCGTCGTCGGCCTCGAGTTTCGCCAGTTCGGCAGGCGTGACGATGCGCTGACGCCGGAGCAGGCGTTGAGCCGGTTCGACAGCGTTGCCCAAGCCGTCGCGCAGCTTGCCAAGGTGGCCGATGGAAGCGCCCGGATACTTCTGGGACCTCGTTTCGCCCTGACGTTCACCGGTCCGTCCCGGCAGACAGCGGCTCTGCAGGCGTGGCGCGCGCTGCGCGACCAGTTGCGCGGTGACGGCACCGTCCTGCCGGCAGCCGCGCTGGTTTCCGGAGAAGTCATCCAGGGCGATGTCGGCGCCGACGGCGCGGCGCAGCCGGCCCTGCTCGGAGCGGTCATGCTGCAGATGGACCGCCTGCTTCCGGAAGCGGCTGTGGGTCAACTGCTTCTCGCTCGCGGCGCTGGCGACGAGGTCAAGGCAAACTTCGGACCGGAAGCCGTTGCCGTCGCGCAGGGAGCAGCGACGGGAAAAAACTTCTATGCACTGGCCGACAGTGCGCTCGCCCGGCTGCCGACCCTGCAACAGCCGCTTGCGCGCGCGGATGTCGGCGAGACCATCGTATCGACCGGCGGCGCAGCCGCAGCCGCGGCAGCCACCCCGCGCACGGCCGGGCGCATCGCGATGACGCTCGCCATCGGCAGCACGTTCGGCGGGCGATATCGCATCCTGTCCGAGCTTGGCTCCGGCGGCATGGGCATCGTCTACAAGGCACACGATCTCGAACTCGGCGATCTCGTCGCGCTGAAGATGCTCAAGCCCGGCATGGTCGCGGACGCCGAGCAACTCGAGCGCCTGAAAAGCGAGATTCGACTCGCGCGCCGGATAACGCATCCGAACGTTCTGCGCACTTTCGACTTCGGCGAAGTCGACGGACGCGCGTACATCTCGATGGAATACGTTCGCGGCCTGACCTTGCGCTATCTGCTCAACGAAACCCGGCGCATGCCGTATTCGGCCGGACTGCGCATCGCGCGGCAGTTGTGCGCCGGCCTCGCCGCCGCGCACGAAGTCGGCATCCTGCACCGGGACATCAAGCCGGAGAACCTGATCCTCGAGCAGACCGGCAATGCCAAGCTGATGGACTTCGGCATCGCGCGCCCGTTGCGCCGCAATACGCCGGACCACACCCAGCCCGGCACGTTCGTCGGCACGCCGCATTATTCGGCGCCGGAGCAACTGGCCGGCGAGGAAGTCGACCAGCGTGCCGACATCTACGCCAGCGGCGTGCTGATGTGCGAGATGTTCTGCGGCAAGCTGCCGTATACCGGCGCAAACACGCTCGAGATCTACGTGGCGCAGATGCAGCAGCCACCGACCAAGCCCTCGGAATACTGGCCGGAAATTCCGCCCGCGCTCGAAACCATCATCCTGCGCTGCCTGCAGAAGCTGCCCGCAGAGCGGTTCCAGTCCGCGCAGGAACTCGCGCAGGCATTGGGTGCCCTGAGAGCTTGATAATTCATATGCTTATGAAATATTCTTGAAGTGTTGTGGCGGCACGGTACCCGGGGAAGGCCATGTCGAAACGCACTTTGCGGACGTTGCTGCTGCTCCTGCTGATTGCCGGCAGCGTTCCCGCGCAGGAACTGCCGGGCGTTGCGCCTGGCGACGAACCGGCCGTCCCCGGTCCCTGGACCTGGTTCGGCGATTTCATGCTGCGCGAGGATCGGGTCACCGACATACCACGCGCGACCGATACTTCGTTCACGCGCACGTTCGGGCGCGGGCGCTTCGGCGTTCTCTACGATCCGATTCCGGCCCTCGAGTTCGGCGCCGCGATCAAGCTTGCCGACGCAAGCAATTCGAACGACCTGGACCGCTCGCACAACAGCAACGAACGCAGCAACGATATCGCGCTCGATCAGTTCTTCCTGCGCTGGCGTGTCGGCGAGGATGCGAGCGTTCTGCTCGGCAAGACGGAATTTCCGCTGCAGCTTGCGCCGCTGTTGTGGGACAACGACCTGCGCCCGGTCGGCGCGAGCGGCAGCGTGTCGTTTGCGGTCAGCGAATTCGACCGGCTGCAACTGATCGCCGGCTATTTTGCCGGCAACCTGATGTACGGCGACGACTCGCGCATCGGCGCGGTCCAGGCCGCCTACAACTGGCACGAAGGCGCGCCGGTCAACGGCAGCGTGCTGGTTTCGTACCTGGCATTTTCCAGTCTCGAACAGCTGACCCTGCAGGGCCTGTCCCGCACCAATCGGCGCGTCGGCAACCAGCTCGTCAGCGATTTCGACCTGCTCGACGTACAGTTCGTAGGCCGGGCGCTGGTCTGGAACAAGCCGCTCGAGATGCGCGTCGACCTCGTTCGCAACCTCGGCGCGGAGGACCAGCGCGACGGCGCGCGTTTCAGCATCGTGCTCGGCGATGCCCGTCGCCTGCAGGGCTGGGAATTGGGTTTCGCCGATCAGCGTATCCAGCGCGATGCCGCAATGGCGGCTTTCAATTCGGACGACTGGTGGTTCCACAGCTGGGCGCGTGGCGTAATGCCCTGGGTCGGGTACGGATTCAATCCGACGTGGAGTGCACGTCTGGCGGCTTTCCACGAGTTGCGTGATGGCGTAACGGAGCATACCGACCGTGTCCTGCTCGACATTTATGCGCGCTGGTAGGCCCGGCGGCTGTGTTACATTTGACCGAATGAAAGCCGATGACGGGAAGGGGCATGCGCCTGCATTTTCCTAACAAGGAACACGACGACATGCTGGTCGCCCAGGGCGACACCAGCATCGGAGCTGCGTCGGACAATGCGCTCGTGCTCAACCGCCCGGGGATATCGCCGCATCACGCCAGCATCAGCGTCGGCGATCGCGGCTACGTGCTCAGCGTGATCGATCCGAACGCGCGCGCGCACGTCAACGCGCGTCCGGTCCGGGAAAAAGCCATCCTGAGGCTCGGCGATGTCGTCAGCCTCGATACGCTGCAGTTCATGCTCAAGCCCGATCGCGATGCGAGCATTCGCACCGATGTTCCTTCCGCCGCACCGACTCCGCGGCCGCCGGCCGACGCGGAAACGCGCACGCGCAGCCTGCCGCCGAAAGCGGTCCTGCGCGGCGTGTCCGGCTCGTACTTCGGCAAGATCGTTCCGTTGCGCGGCAGGCTCGTCATAGGCCGCGGCAGCGACTGCGACCTGGTTCTCGACGAGCCGGAGATGTCGCGCCGCCATGCGGTCATCGAGAACACCGGCGACGGCATGTACCTGCGCGACCTGGGCTCGGCCAACGGGACGTTCGTCAATGGCGTGCAGGTGCGCAACGCCGTGCTGCACCCGGACGACCAGATCGCATTCGACCAGAATCGCTTCCTGCTCGAGGCGCCCGGGATGCCGAGCCGCGAACAGGTCGGGAGCATTTCCGAACACGACGCGCCGAACATCACGCAGACGATGCGCGCCGTGCGCCTGCCGGAGGATGACGAGCCGCGCAAGACGGCGGCCAATTCCACGCGCAACGATATCTGGTGGCTGATCGGCGCGGCCGCGTTGATCGGCATGGGCATCGCGCTGCTGCTGCTGGTCAAGCTGTAGTCGAGCGTGAGGAGTGAGGAAATGCTCCAGCGACCTCCTGGTTCCTGACTCCTAGCTCCTCACGATTTTCCTAGCTCCGAACGCTCTCCTTGCGTCGATGCGCAGCAGCATCAGCGCGCCGAATATCGCGAGGTAGAGCAGCGGTTCGCGATGGTCCGCCTTGACCAGCCACAGGAAGTGCACGATCGCGAGCAGTGCGATGACGTAGACCAGCCGATGCAGGCGCTGCCAGTGACGGCCGAGCCGGCGCATCATGCCGCGCGTCGACGTCACAGCGAGAGGGACCAGCAGCAGCCAGGCCGCGAACCCGACCGTGATGTAGGGACGTTTCACGATGTCGGCGAAAAGCTGGGACCAGTAGGCGCCGAGATCGATGACGACATAGATCGTCAGATGCACGCAGGCGTAGAAGAACGCGAACATCCCGAGCATCCTGCGGAAGCGCACGAGTTCGGCGCGTCCGGTCAGCCGGCGCAACGGCGTGACCGCCAGCGTCGCAAGCAGCAGGCGCAGCGCCCAGTCGCCGCTGCGATGCTCGAGTGCCGCGACCGGGTCGGCGCCGAGGCCGTCGTGCAACGCATCCCATGTCAGCCACGCCAGCGGCACCAGGCACGTTGCGAACAGCAGCGCCTTCATCACGGTCATGTGATCGCGGAAAAAGCTCGCAGCCGGCGTCATCAGAAGTTCCGGCGCAAGTCCATGCCGGCGTAGAGACTCGCGACCTGATCACCGTAACCGTTGAACGGCAGCGTCGGCGTGCGGTTGCCGAACACGTTGAAGCCCTCGCCGGCGATGCGGCGTTCGGTCTTCTGGCTCCAGCGCGGGTGGTCGACGGCGGGATTCACGTTCGCGTAAAAACCATATTCGTCCGGGGCGAGTTCGTTCCACGTCGTCTTCGGTTGCGTCTCGACGAATTCGATCCTGACGATCGATTTGGCGCCCTTGAAGCCGTACTTCCACGGCACGACCAGGCGCAGCGGCGCGCCGTTCTGGTTCGGCAATTCGTGGCCGTACAGGCCGACGGCGAGCAGCGCCAGCGGATGCATCGCCTCGTCGATACGCAGTCCTTCGCGGTATGGCCAATCGAGAATCGCCGAACGCATGCCGGGCATTTCCGCCGGACGACTGACCGTCGTCAGCGCAATGAACTTGGCATTCGACGTGGGCTTGAAGCGCTTGAGAACATCTCCGAGCCCGATGCCGACCCATGGCATCACCATCGACCAACCCTCGACACAGCGCATGCGGTAGATGCGCTCTTCGAGCGGATGCGGCTTGAGCAGGTCCTCGAGCGTGAAGCGTCCCGTGACTTCGGCGTGCCCGGCGATTTCGACCGACCACGGGTGCGCATGGAACGCAGCCGAGGTCTGCGCCGGATCACCCTTGCCGGTGCCGAATTCGTAGAAGTTGTTGTAGTGGGTTGCGTCCTTGTAGCGTGTGAGCGGGTCAGCCAGCACATATTTGCCGCGCTCGGCAATCGCCAGGGCCTTGCCCTCGATCGACTCCTCCGCGGTCCTGCCGGCTGCATCCGGCGCCGCGCCCGACTCGCAACCCGCCGTCAGCGCGATCGCGCCGAGGCTCAGCGTCCTGAGCCACTCGCGGCGGCTGCGGTAGATCGGTTCCGGCGTGATCTGCATGCCGGTGGCGGGTGGCGGTATTCGGCGCATCGTGGCAATCTCGACTCGATTGTCGCAGCAGACCGGAAAGGGCACGTGAAGATTTCGCCGGCTTGCGCGGGTCGTCACAGCGCGCGCTATACTGACTCACGCGAAGCAGTCAAAAGCGGTTGAGACAGGGGACGGAGATGTTGCCGGCCAACGCTTTTCGATTCTCGCCCAGCCTCGTTGCGGTGCTGGACGCGGCCGACGGAACGATCGTCGACGTGAATCCGACATTCGAGCAGTTGCTGGGGATTCCGCGCGCGGAAGCGATCGGCAAGCGCACCGTCGAACTGAACGTCTGGCCGCATCCGGAGACGCGCGCGGCGATCTGGATGCGCCTTCGCGGCGAGCAGCACGTCCGCGGCGATGTCGTCGCGATGCGCACGCGCGATGGACGCGAGATCAACGGCCGGCTCTATGCCGAGTTGTTCGAAGAGTCCGGCCGCAGCTATGTGTTTGCAATCATCCAGGACATCGCCGAAGGCGACGGCGCGGCGCAGCGGTCGAGCGAACAGGCGGCGATCGACAGCTACCGGGCGCTGTTCGATGCGACCGTCGAAGGCATCTATCGCAGCCTTCCCTCGGGTGGTTTCATCGATGTCAATCCGGCGCTCGCGCAGATGTTCGGATATGCCAGTCCGGCCGAGATGCTGGCCGCCCCGGTGAAGAATCCCGAGGAGTGGTACGTCGACCTGGCGCGCGCGCGCGAATTGTTCGAGCAGCTGGATCGGGACGGCCGCGTCGTCAACGCGGTATCGCGCGTGTACCGGCGCGACGGCAGCGCGATCTGGATATCGGAAAACATGCGCGCGGTCCGCGACGTGGAAGGCAACATCGCATTCTACGAAGGCACGGCGATCGATATCACCGATCAGCGCCGCGAACAGGATGCGATCGCGGCGGCCGAACAAAAGTACCGCGCCCTGTTCCAGAACGCGGTGACCGGCATGTTCCAGAGCCACCCGGATGGCCGCCTGCTGGAAGCAAACGATGCGATCGCGCACATGCTCGGCTACGCGAACGGCGACGACATGAAGGCGCAGGTGCGCCACATGAACGAAGTCTATGCGCGTCCGCAAGACCGCGCGGCGATGGTCGATCGGCTGCTGCGCGACGGACTCGTTGCCGGCTTCGAATTCGCGGCCAAGCATCGGGACGGCAGCGAGGTGCTCGTCGACCTGAACGCGCAGATCGTGCGCGACCCGCGTGGCGAAGTGTTGTACATCGAAGGCTCGGCCCAGGACGTCACGGCGCGGCGTTTCGCCGAGCGCGCGTTGCAGCGCTCCGAAATGCGCTACCGCACGCTGGTCGAGCACAGCCAGGTCGGCGTCTACATGATGCTCGACGACTGCTATACGTACGTCAACCACGCGTTCGCCGAGATGTTCGGTTACGCCGAGGACGAACTGGTCGGCGCGAACTTCCGCGTGCTCGTTCCGGCAGAATCCAAGCCGCACCAGGAGGAACGCTACCAGCGCCAGGTCGCCGGCAAGGGCAAGCGCGGCGACTACACGGTCACGCTGATGCGCAAGGATGGCAGGCGGATCGAAGTCGTGGTCAGCGCCGGCACGATCCAGATGGACGGCAACAGCTACACGACCGGCACGATCCGTGACGTCACCGAGCAGCGCCACGTCCAGCGCCAGCTCGAACACAACGCCACGCACGACCTGCTGACCGGACTGCCGAACCGCCTGTATTTCGAGCAGGAACTGGCGGCGGCGATCGCCGGCTCGCGCGCTTCGGACAACAACGATTACGCCGTGTTGTTCCTCGACCTGGATGGTTTCAAGGTCGTCAACGACAGCCTGGGCCACGCCAGTGGCGACCAGTTGCTGGTTCAAATCGCGGAAACCCTGCGACTGGAATTCGGCGATCGCGCGCTGGTCGCGCGCTACGGCGGCGACGAATTCACGCTGTTGCCGCATGGGTCGTGCTCGCGCGTGCGGGCCGAACAACTTGCCCAGCGCGTGTTGACGCTGCTCGGTGGATCGTTCGAGATCAACGGGCATCGGGTGTTTTCCGGGGCGAGCCTTGGCGTCGTCCTCGGGCACCCGGATTACGAATCGCCGGACCAGGTGCTGCGCGATGCCGATACGGCCATGTACCGCGCCAAGGCCAGGGGCAAGTCGGCCTACGTCATCTTCGACGAGGCGATGCACGCCGCGGCGCGCGCCCGCCTGAAGATTGAAACGGATCTGCGTTTCGCGCTCGAGCGCGGCGAATTCCGCGTCTACTATCAACCGATCGTCGACCTGCGCAGCGGCCTCGTGCAGGGATGCGAGGCGCTCGTGCGCTGGCAGCATCCCGAACGCGGCCTGCTGCTGCCGGCGCAATTTCTCGGCGTCGCCGAGGAGTCCGGACTGATCGTCGCGCTCGACTGGTGGGTCCTCGAAACGACCTGCCGCAACCTGCTGCGCTGGCAGCGTCGCTTTCCTTCGCATGCGCGGCTCAGCGCGAGCGTCAACATGAACGAGCGCCAGTTCGCCGATCGCGATCTGCTGGCGTCGCTCGGCAGCGTGCTGAAGCAGACCGGGCTCGATCCGGCCTGCCTGGCGCTGGAGATTACCGAAACGATATTCCGCGGCGGACGGGCCGAAGCCCAGGCGACGCTCAAGGATCTCAAGAGTCTTGGCGTGTCGCTCGTCGTCGATGATTTCGGCACGGGTTACTCGTCGCTGGACTCGTTTGCGACTTCATCGTTCGATGCTCTGAAGGTCGACCACAGTTTCGTGCGCGACATGGTGACGAACTTCCGCCATCGGGCCATCGTCCGCACGATCACCGGGTTCGCCGAAGATCTCGGCCTGCGCCTGATCGCCGAGGGCATCGAAACGACGGAGCAGGCTGCATTGCTCCGCGATCTTGGTTGTACCGCGGCCCAGGGATATCTGTTTGCGCCGGCCGTTCCCGTCGAAGTCATGGAACGCATACTCGATCAGGGTCTTGGACCTGCCGACAGCCTGCGAGCGGACGCAGTTGCCTAATTGCTGCGCCGCGGCATAATGCCGTTTGGTCTTGCGGAGCGCGCAATGAGTCGTGCCTACAATTTCGCCGCCGGTCCGGCGGCGGTGCCGGAACCCGTGCTGCGCCAGGCGCAGGCGGAACTGCTCGAGTGGAGCAGTGCGCGCGCATCGGTGATGGAAATAAGCCACCGCGGCAAGCTGTTCATGGAACTGGCCGATCAGTCCGAGCGCGACCTGCGTGCCTTGATGAATATTCCACAAGGCTACAAAGTGCTGTTCCTGCAGGGCGGCGCGACCCAGCATTTCGCCCAGATCCCGATGAATTTCGCGCGGCGCGACCAGATGGCCGACTATGTCGTCACCGGGCACTGGGGCGAGAAAGCGGCGCGCGAGGCGGAGTCGCTCGCCCGCGTCCACGTCGTGGCGACCGGCGCCGCCGGCAACTACACGTCATTGCCCGCGCGCCAGACGTGGTCGCTGCATGCGGATGCCGCCTACGTGCACTACACGCCGAACGAAACGATCCAGGGAGTGGAGTTCCCCGAAGTTCCGCAGGTCGGCAGCGTGCCGCTGGTCGCCGACATGTCATCATCGATCCTGTCGCAGCCCGTCGACGTCTCGAAGTTCGGCGTGATCTACGCCGGCGCACAGAAAAATATCGGTGCGGCCGGGCTGGTCGTCATGATCGTGCGTGAAGACCTGCTGGCGCGCTGTCCGAAAGACTTGCCGAAGATATTCAACTACGCCGAACACGCAGCCCAGGGTTCGCTGCTGAATACGCCGAACACGTTTGGCTGGTACCTGGCCGGACTCGTGTTCAAGTGGCTGCTCGCCGAAGGCGGGCTCGAAGCCGTCGGCGCGCGCAATCGCGCCAAGGCGGATCTGCTTTACGGGTATATTGACGGTTCCGGTTTTTACCGCAATCCGGTCGAGCCTTCCGCGCGCTCGCGCATGAACGTGCCTTTCACGCTGGCGCGCGCAGATCTGGACGCGGTGTTCCTGGCCGAATCGGAGGCCGCCGGACTGCTCGCGCTGAAAGGTCACAAGGCGGTCGGCGGAATGCGCGCATCGATCTACAACGCGATCCCGCTCGCCGGCGTGCAGGCGCTGGTCGATTTCATGCGCGACTTTGCCCGTCGCAACGGTTGACCGGCGGTCGAAGACGAATCATCACTTCAGGTCTGTAGCGAAAACCATGGCCACGAAAAAGAAAGCGGGTACAAAAGCCCAAGCCGCGCCAGAGATGAATCTTGGCGACGTGCGCTCGCGCATCGACGGCATCGATCGGCAGATCCAGCAGTTGATCGCCGAGCGTGCCGGCTGGGCGCACCAGGTCGGCAAGGCCAAGGGGCCGCTCAAGGCGGCGGTCGACTACTACCGGCCCGAGCGCGAGTCGCAGGTGCTGCGCATGGTCATCGACCGCAATGAAGGACCGCTCTCCGACGAGGTGCTGGTCGGCGTGTTTCGAGAGATCATGTCGGCGTGCCTGGCCCAGCAGGAGCCGCTCAAGGTCGGCTATCTCGGCCCGGAAGGCACGTTTGCGCAGCAGGCGATGCACAAGCACTTCGGCCGTTCGGCGCACGGGTTGCCGCTCGGGACGATCGAAGAGGTGTTCCAGGAAGTCGAAAGCGGCAACGCCGATTTCGGCGTCGTCCCGGTCGAGAACTCGGGGCAGGGGACGATCCAGGTCACGCTCGACATGTTCCTGACCTCGAACCTGAAGATTTGTGGAGAAGTGGAATTGCGCGTGCGCCAGTACCTGCTGTCGCGCACCGGCAACATCGAGGACATCGAGCGCATCTATTCGCATCCACAGTCGTTCGCCCAGACCAAGGCCTGGCTGCGCGCGAACCTGCCGAAAGCCGAGAAGATTCCGGTATCGAGCAACGCCGAGGCGGCGCGCCGCGCGCGCAATGCCGACGACGCCGCCGCGATCGCCGGCGAGGCGGCAGGCCACGTCTACGGGTTGCGCAAGGTCATCGTCAGCCCGATCGAGGACCGCGACGACAACACGACGCGCTTCCTCGTGCTCGGGCGCCAGTTCTTCCCTTCAAGCGGTCACGACCGCACGTCGATTCTCGTGTCGATCAGGGACCAGCCCGGCGCGCTGTTCCACACGCTCAGTCCATTCGCGCGCCACGGCATCAGCATGAACCGCATCGAATCGCGCCCGTCGCACCACGCCAAATGGGAATACGCATTCTTCATCGATCTGGCCGGCCACATCGATGACGTGCCGATGAAGAAAGCGCTCGCGGAACTGGAGCCGCACACGGCGGAGATCAAGATTCTCGGCTCGTATCCGGTGGCCGTATTGTGAGCTTCGACGCGGCCGCGCTGGCCAATACCGCCACGCGCAGACTCGCTGCGTACGACCCGGGCCACGACCTGCCGGCGCTGCGCAAGCGCTTCGGCGGCGCATTGGCGGAACTGGGCTCGAACGAAAATCCGCTCGGCCCGAGTCCGCACGCGCTGGCGGCGATACGGGCGGCATTGCCGGAAGTCCTGCGTTACCCGGACCCGAAAGGCGGCGCGCTGAAGTCGGCGCTGGCCGCGCATCTGTCGGTTGCGCCGGCGCAGGTCACGCTCGGGAACGGCTCACACGAATTGCTGATGCTGATCGCGCAATGCTTTGCCGACGCCAACGCCTCGATCGTGTTTTCCGAA
>DATIEJ010000561.1:0-2167 GCA_035455825.1 Rhodanobacteraceae bacterium
TCCGACAGTTTGGCTGCCTGACCCGGTTGCGCGGGCAGCCCCTCCGCTTGCATTGCAGCCGCCTTTTGCTTGAAGGTCGGGGAGGCGCCCTGCGCGCGGGCCAGTGCCTGGTCTTCGAAAACCCGCCGAGCCGCTAATTGCGCTCTGCCTTGGCCCAATCGAAATAGATATAAGAATTAGCGCCGTGGCGTAATTCCTTGATTTGCAGGCTGAAGTCGTAGCGGGACTTGCCGGTATCGGCGCCAACCGGCGATTTGACCGCGAGGCCGGTCGCAGGAGTGGACGGCGCGATGGCTTTCGGTATTACCGAGTAAGCGTCGACGGTAACGTGTTGACCCTGCAGCGCTTCGAGCAATGGGCGTCCATCGGCGTTCGGCAGGTCGATGCCGAGAATCTTCGCGACTGTCGGCGCAACGTCGACGTTGCCGCTCGGCAGCGTGTCGGTGAAGCGTTCGCGGAAATCCGGACCGGTCGCGAGCAGCGTGTTGTGCACGTCGATCGGGCTGAAGCTGCCGTGCATGCCGCGGCTGATATGGCGGTAGACGCCCTGGAATTCGATGCCCGGTATGCCCTGGATCACCGCGTGTTCGTCGTATGCGTAGCCGACGACGATGTCCGGATTGCGGCCTTCGGCATTCTCCAAATGGACGATCGACAATGGCAGCGTGCCGGGTATGTCGCCGTAGCGTTCGTCGACGAAAATCGCGCCGTATTCCTCATGGCTCTGGAGAAAACGCACCGCGCTGCGGACGCGTTCGGGATCGTGCGCCGGCTGATACAGGTAGTCGCTGCCGCCGTTGCTGGCGACGACGAACGCTTCGCGCGGCAGGAACGGATGCAGCAGGTTGTAGTCCGGCGTCGTGTATCTGGCGTACTTGTAGCCGGGACAGGAAGTCGGATCGGCCGATTTGTCCGGATGGAACTGGCTGCCATCGGCGCGGATTCCCGAAAGCACCGGATCGTACATGCAGCCGCCGCCGTCGTAGGCGCGGATGCCGGCCATGCTGAGTTCGTGTGCGAGGCGAATCTCGCCCGACACCGAGTAGCCATGTTCGTTGTCGATATCACCGATTTTCCCATTTTCCACTTTGCGCAGCGGAAACAGGTCGAACGGTCCGGACACGGTGCTGTGGCCGTGATCGGAGACCACGATCAAGTCGGTCGTCTTCTCGATTCGTAGCTCAACGAGCTTGTCCTGGAGCCTGCCGAGCAGCTCGTCCTGCGCCTTCAGCGCCGCGTGATAGTTTGGGGCGCCGACGCCATAGGCATGCTCGGCGGTATCCGGATTGCGCAACCAGACGACCGACAGATCCGGCTTCTTTTGCGGCAGGATGAAATCGAGGTAGACCGACATCAGGTACTTGTTCGTGGCGGTCGGCGGTGCGCCGCTGCGGTCCGAAGGATCCGGTGTCACGTGATCGGCGAGATGCCTGGTTCCCGGCTGAAACGTCGGATCGCCGTTGTCCGGCGCGAGTTTTAGCGCGCCTCCGGGATACGCGAACGGCGTCGTGGCCGGCAGGGCGATATGCGCCACCTGCAGCTCACGGGCGAATTCGAGCGGGAATGCGGACTTCTCATCGAGCACGACGCCGCCGTTCTTGTAGTCCTGCAGGAACGCCGGCCCTGACTTGCCGACCGCAGCGGTTTTCAGCCCGGCCTTCTGCGCCGCCTGGAACAGCGTGCCGATCAGGATCAGATGTCCATCCTGGTTTGCGTCGAGCTGCTTGAGAATTCCGTAATCCTCGGTGAAGACAGGCTCGTTCAGGTCGACTTCGTCGCCACCCGCGGTGCGCGCCGGTGCGCCGGGCCGGTAGAGCGTGTTGCCGTAGAAGCCGGATTTGCCCGAGAACGCGCCGGTCGCGAACCCCGCGGCATTCATCATCGTGAAAGTCGGGTAACTCGAATGGTTGTCGGCGAAATAAGTGCCCCGTTTCGCGAGCGCAGCAAGATGCGGCGTCTCGGCGTCGCTGATCGAATCAGGCCGCATGCCGTCCCAGACAAAAATGATCACGCGGTGGCCCGTCTTCGACGCTGCCGCCGAGGAATGGCTGCGCGGCGGTTCGGTCGTAGCGCAGCCGGCAGCCGTGGCGAGCAGTGCCGTCGCGAGCGCGACGCGCAGGAATCGGTTTTGCATTTGCTTGTCTTCCAGCAGGAATGTGCGAATGGT
>DATIEJ010000562.1:0-5349 GCA_035455825.1 Rhodanobacteraceae bacterium
CGCTACAGCCAGGAGCTGCGCGACCGGGCGCCCGACAATGCTGCGTACCGGATGGAACTGGCCTATGCGCATACCAACCTTGGCAGCGTCGCCAGGGCGCAGGGACATGCGAACGAGGCGCTAAGCGAGTTCAGGCTGGCCGCAGCAATCAGCGAAGCCGAGCTGAAATCCAAGGCTGGAGACGCCGGCGCGACAATGGATCTGGCCGACATATGGTCCTGGATCAGTTCGACATTGCAGGATCTGGGTCGCCTGCAGGAAAGCGAACAGGCTGCCGCGAAGGCAGCGGACTTGATGCGCAGCGTGCACGAACAGGGCAAGAATGCGCCGGGATCCGCGAGGTACGCGGACTACCTCGTGCTGCTTGCCGACGCCCAGCTTCGGCTCGGCGACGTTGCCACGGCGACCCCGCAGATCGAATCTGCCCGGGCCATTTACAAGGAGCTGCTTGCGCAAGATCCGAAGAATGCGTTCTGGCGTCAGAATGCGTTGGCCGCCAACTACTTTCTGGTCGGCGCCTCGGCGCCCGGCACGTGGACGCCGCAGACCTACCAGCTGCTCGGCGCGACCGCCGCCGATTTGCAGTCGCTCGCGGACAAGGACCCGAGCAACCAGACTGTCTGGAAAAGAATCGCAACCGTAATCCGTCTTCAAGCGTTGGGACAACTGGCGCAGGGAAAGACGGAGTCTGCGCTGCAGTCGGCACGGCAAGCGAACGATGTCATTCAGAAATTGATCGCCGGCAAGAGTGCGCCGACGGACTTGAAGGTGATCGGGGCCCAGGTCGCGGAGACTCTCGGCGCAGCGACCCTTGCCAGCGGAGAAAAAACCGCAGCGGCGCAAATCTGGACGCAGACACTCGCCGGATTCGACAAGGAGTCCGAAGACAACCTCGGGCTCAAGGCAATCCGCAGGCTGCTGGCCATCGATCTGGGCAATACCGAGTTGGCCGCGCAGCTGGCGCAGGAACTGGAGAAGGCCGGATTCAAGGATCCGCGGTTCGCACCGTATGTCGGAGGCCGGCCCTGAGAGATCACCTCGTTTCAACCGCGAGTCCCAGACTCGTCCCGCATGGGCGCAGCCGCGCTCATTCACACAAACCAGGGAGATAAAACATGCCAGGTCCAGTCAACGTGAGTCTTGATGTCCGTAATGCCGCCACCGGGCCCGCCCCCGGTTACACGCAGGTGACCGCATCCAACGGCAGCACGTATTACTACAAGTACACCGGTGGATCCGATGGCAACGGCAACGTAAACGTGAAGGTCGGCGCTGGACAGGCGGCGATCAACGTGACCGTCGGGAGCGATCCGCGTTACAGCATCACGAATGTCACGTTCTCGCCCGCCAGCACGCATTTCACCTGGCATGCCGGCGGCCATGCCAATGTCGCGGTGATCCAGGATACGGCGTCAGTCGTGGAGAGCGTCAAATACACGACGGAAGTGACCGACAGCACCGCGAACTGCAAGATTCCTTGCGACCCGATGATCCACAACGTGCCGTAAGCAAAGCGGCAGTGAAAGCGGCAAGCCGTGGGAAGGCCGCGGCTTGACGTATTCTCCGGGCAGGTCCTCCGCGGATGTCTTCGACGCAGCAGGGGAGGGGCCTGTTATGGTCTCTCCCGCTGCAAGTTACCCGGAGGTTTCGATGACGGATGCCGGCTTACAATTCGAGTATCGACGACTGATGTTGCAAGGAACGCGTCGATGCGGCAGCGGCTTCACGCGCTCTGATCCAATCCTCGTCAGGACCAACTTCGATGCGCGTCTTCGTAGTGAGAGCAAGGTCAGCGCCGACGGACAGCCAGAACCTCCTGGATGCGGTCGGCAAGGAAGCGCATACCGAAATCCTGGCGCACGCGCTGATGAACGCCATCTTCGTGGCGCAATCGCATCGCGCCGATGTCATAGTGCATCTGGTGCTCGAGAACAGCAAGGACTACTCGCGAACGATCAGCTTCCACTCGAATAACCTGCACGACATCGGCGGCTTTCACGAGCAGGCCTTGCTTGCGAAAGTTGCGAGAGCTCTGGATGTATCCGGAGGAATGGGCAAGGAAGAAAGCCGAATCGTTGAGTCGGGCATCACCGTGCGCACGATCAGTTTCGAGAGGCTTGTGAAGGAATTGTCCGCGGACCACCAGCTGTTCGTCCTGGACAGGAAGGGCACGCCGCTGCGTGGCCGGGCGATCGCCGGCAGCGCGTGTTTCATCCTGACCGACCACCTGCCGATGCCGAAGAACAGTTTGAAGGGACTCGAACGTCTCGGCGCCGAGAAGACAAGCCTCGGATCGAAGATGCTGTTTGCATCGCAGTGCGTCCTGCTCATACACAACGAGCTGGATCAGGCGAGACTGGAAGGCTGAAGCCGAAACGTTAGCGGTACAGCTTTCAATACGAGCAGCGCGAAGCAGGGCTCAGGGTCCGGCGCTCGGCTCGTCGATGCGCTCCAGCTCGCGCGCGATCGGCGCGACGCCTGCGGGCCGCACCAGGCGCGAGACCTCGATGCCGTCGCGCAGGAACACCAGCGTGGGCCAGCTGCGCACTGCGAACGAGCGTCCGAGCGGCCGGCCGCTGGCATCCTCGATCTTCAGGTGCCGCACGTCGGGATGCGTCGCGAGTGCGCGCTCGATCGCAGTTTCGGCGTAGCGGCAGTGGGAACAGCCGGGCGAACCGAACTCGAGCAGCATCGGACCCGCGCTGCGGTCGACCTCGGCGCGGCTCGGCTCGATCGGGGCGTATTTCGTCGCGAAGTTCATTAACGCATTTTACTCGATCGCGCATGAACCGTGCTGCAGCAACGCGGTGTCGATCCCTGATGCGCTGAGACGCGCAATGTCCAAGTTATACCTGGACCCCGGCGTACAGGCGCTGACAGCGCTCGCACCAGAACGTGCGCCGGTTGCGTTCGCCAAGGTAGGCACGCGTGAGTTTCGTTCCGTCGCGCACGCAAGTTCCCTTGTTGTGCACGAGCCAGTGCTTGCGCAGCACGAAGCGCTTCTTCCACTCGAGAAAGTCGAAGCTGTACTGGCGCGCCTCGCGCACGAGGTCCCGCAGCTTCCGCGCCGGCAGTGAGCCGACCGTGGAGAGCGGATGCACACGGATGCGAAACAGCACCTCGTTCTTGATGATGTTGCCGACGCCGGCAAAGATGTCCTGGTCGAGCAGCGCGTCGCAGACCAGCGTGTCCGGCTGCGACCGCAGCCGCCGCAGCGCCAGGCGCGCGTCCCACGCGTCCGACATGACGTCCGTACGCCAGTCGTAGAGTTCGTCTGGCGGCGCTTCGAGATAGCGCACGGAGCATGAGTAAAAGTTCAGCTGGCCGCGAGCAAACTGCAGGTGCAGGCGAGGCTCCCGATCAGGTCGGCTTTCATCGACGCGGTAGCTGCCGAACATCAGCAGGTGGATGCGTACCGTGACAACCGGCGTCTGGATCAGGAACTGCTTGCCAAAGCTGAGCAGGGAAACAACACGCTGGCCGACGAGCCGCTTCTTGTCGATCTTGCTGTTGCCACTTGCCGCGCGAATGATCCTGCCGGTGAATTTCGCTGCCTGTTCGCGCAGTATGACGATCGACGGGCCTTCGGGCATGACGTTGTCTCGCTCCTACCAGCGCCAGCCGGCATGCGTGGCATGACGCCGCGTGCGCGAGTTGCTTTCGCCACTGCGGCCGCTGCCGGCGCAACGGCAGTGCGCGTCGGTTGCGCTGGATGGTCGTTGCCGCGCGCCGTGGTGAATCGTTTCCCGGCCGAAGGCACGCATCTGCAGCGCTACGCGGCGCGACTGAGCTGCACTGAGATCAATTCGTCGTTCTATCGGCCGCATCGTTCCGAGACCTACGCACGTTGGGCGGCCAGCGTGCCGCGGGATTTTCGATTTGCAGTGAAACTGCCGCGCACGATCACGCACGAGGCGCGCCTGCGTGGGGTGGGGGCCGAACTCGACCGATTCCTGGGACAGGTGCGCGGTCTCGGCGACAAGCTCGGCTGCTTGCTGATCCAGTTGCCGCCGAGCCTCGCATTCGAGCGAGCGCCGGTTAAACGATTTCTCGGCGCGCTGCACCGGCGTCACGCGGGCGCAGCGGTCGTCGAACCGCGTCACGCGACCTGGTTTGCCGATGCGGCCGACGCGCTGCTTGCCGACCACGGGATCGGCCGCGCCGCCGCGGATCCGGCGCTCGTGGCGGCGGCGTCCGTTCCCGGAGGCGACCGCCGGCTGTCCTATTTTCGCCTGCATGGCTCGCCCAGAATGTACTTTTCCATTTATACCGACCACTTCCTGCGTGCTCTGGCGCGTCGATTGCGCTCCGAACAGGCAGGGGGCGCCGCGTGCTGGTGCATTTTCGACAATACCGCGCATGGCGGCGCGGTGCCGAACGCGCTGCGTACCGAACACCTGCTGCATGACGTTCGTTTCGACGATGTCGCACGGGCGTTGAATTCTTCCTGAATCGTGCGACCTGAAGCCGAAGACCGCCGCTTCGCCGCGGCCACGACACCGTTCGCTGCGCGGAATTCGCCGCCGGCGCGTCGATAGGGCAAACTCGCGCCGTGACCAAGCGCCTGTCCCTCGCCAATTCGTTCCTGCTGTTTGCCGCGGTGTTCTGGAGTTTGTTCGGCATCGTTGCCGGGATTCTGGTCTGGCTCAGCATGCTCACGCACGGGCATTTCGTGCCGCTTCTGCTGGGCTACCATCTGCTCGTGTGGCTGGCATGGCTCGGGCCGACCTGCATCATTGTCTGGCTTGTCCGACGTTTTCCCGTGCTCCCGGCGCGTCCCTCGGCGATTGCAGTGCACGCGCTGGCCGCCACCACGATCGCGCTGCTGCATTCGCTTTACGGGCTCGGTCTGCTGGTCTTGATGCGGCCGTACGACCAAAGGACCGCGTCGCTGTCGGAACTGCAAGTGGGGCAGATCGTGCTGTCGCAACTGCCACTCGAATGGATCCTGTACTGCCTCGTGCTCGGCGCCGTTCTAGCCCTCGAGTTCTATCGGCGTTATCACGAGCGCGCGCTATTGGCCGCGCAGCTGGAGCGCTCGCTCGCCGATGCTCGCCTGCATGCGCTGGAATTGCAGCTGCAGCCGCATTTCCTGTTCAACACGCTGAACGCGATCGCCGGACTCGTGCGCGGCAGCCACAAGGAACAGGCGGTGACGATGATCGCCGGCCTCGCGGAGCTGCTGCGCTACTCGCTCGACCACGCCGGCCGCCAGCGTGTGCCGCTGGCCGAAGAGATCGGCATGCTCACGCGATACCTCGAGATAGAAAACGCGCGCTTTCCGGATCGCATGTCGTTCACGATCTCGGTGGCGGAAGACGCTGGGCGCGCGGCGGTTCCTATCCTGAT
>DATIEJ010000563.1:0-6276 GCA_035455825.1 Rhodanobacteraceae bacterium
AACGGCACCATTTACCAGTCCTCCGCCAAATGTCTCCTCGAACGGCGGCAAGTAATCGCCGGGAAATGCCATCGTTCCGACTATGGCCGGATCAACGTAGAACCGCATCGTCGGAAATGTAATCAGCCAGTCGGTGGCTGCCCCAAGGTCGGCCTCTACATTGAACTCGTTGTACAGCGTATCGGCCATCAGAACTGCACTGATTGCGTCGACGCCGCGCGTCGACGCCGGATAGTCCGCCTGGATCATCGCATTGCCGATCGGCACGTAGGCCGTTGCAATGTCGTGCGCCGAATCGGTCACAGCGGTGCTGAGGTTCGGCTTTGTGTCGCCAGCGCCGGTGTGCTGCGTGGCATCGCTAAAGCCGTCGATCGGCGTCGCGTCGTACGCATACAACGTGCCCTGCACAACATTGACTATTCCGACGGCACCATAGATACCACCAGCAGGAGGCAAGACGTCCACTGTCGCGTTTGTCGTCCAGTAACCGCCGCCGGACCAAGCACTCTGCACTTGCGCGCAGCCGGGCGGCTTGCCGTTGACCGGCGTAATCGCTTCGAGCGACTTCTGGCCGGCTGTCGCCTGATCGACGACTTCGCCCATCTCGATGATCTCAAAAAAACCTTCGCGCGTACGGTCCAGACCGAGCGGCCCTGAGTCAGTGCCAGTCGGCGTGCCGTAGTCGCCTTGGCTGTAGTTCGCATTTGTGAACGGCAGCGCATGCAGCGTTCCTGGAACCGGCGCCAGCGGAAATGCCGGCACCGTGCACGAGCTATCGTTTGTAGCGATCGCCGCCCCACCGCTGCCATCCGCGCTCGTGTCGAAAACCGCGCCGACCCACGAATCGTACGGGCCGAGATAGACATTGAAGTTCGCCACGTCGCGGCCGTCGTAGCCTTCGCGGAAGCGCACCTTCAGCGCCTTGCCGTGCGCGGTCGTGTTGATCACCGACACCAGCGTCTGCTGGTGGTTGACCGTGTAGTACGGATAGATTAGCACCTGGCCGGTGCCGCGCGGGCTCAGCATGACCGCGCTTGAAGACGAGGCCGCGACGGCGAGAGCGGTCGCGATGGCGGCGGCGAGAGTTCTTCTCATGGTCCAACTCCTTGATGCGCGTCGACGCCCTGATTCGCAGCGTACCCGAGACCGGCAACGAGCGCCATGCGCTTCCCGGCGCGGCGCCGAACGATTCATTGCTACAATCAGCCTCTTTCACGCCACCGATTCGACCCCATGCGCCTGTCCCGATTCCACCTCGCCACGATCAAGGAAGTGCCCGCCGACGCCGAAATTGTCAGCCATCGGCTGATGCTGCGCGCCGGCATGATCCGCAAGCTCGCTGCCGGCATCTACACATGGCTGCCGCTCGGTTTGCGCGTGCTGCGGAAGGTCGAGGGCATCGTGCGCGCAGAAATGGATCGTGCCGGCGCCCTCGAAGTGCTGACCTCGATCGTCGTGCCGGCCGAACTGTGGCAGGAATCCGGGCGCTACACGAAGTACGGCCCCGAACTGCTGCGCCTGAAGGACCGTCACCAGCGCGATTTCGTGCTCAGCCCGACCTGCGAGGAGGTCGTCACGGACCTGATTCGCCGCGACGTGCGCAGCTATCGCCAGTTGCCGCTGAACCTGTACCAGATCCAGTGGAAGTTCCGTGACGAGATCCGCCCACGCTTCGGCGTGATGCGCGGACGCGACTTCCTGATGAAGGACGCGTACAGCTTCCATGTCGACGAGGCCGACCTCGAGCGCGAATACCAGAACATGCGCGATACCTACAAGCGCATCTTTGCGCGTGTCGGCGTCGATTTTCGCGTGGTCAAGGCCGATTCCGGCGCGATCGGCGGCGATCGCAGCGAGGAATTCCATGTGCTCGCGCAGTCCGGAGAGGATGCGCTGGCGGTATCGGATTCGTCCGACTACGCGGCGAATCTCGAAGTTGCCGAGACCAAACCGCAGGTCGCCCGCCCCGCGCCGAAGGCAACGGTGCAGAAGGTGGCCACGCCGACGCAGAAGACCTGCGAGGATGTTGCCGCGCTGCTGAAGATTCCGCTCGAGACGACGGTCAAGCTGATCGTGGTCAAGGGCCGCGAGGGCGGGCTGGTCGCAGTAGCGCTGCGTGGCGATCACGCGCTGAACGCGGTCAAGGCCGGCAAGCATCCGCGCATCGCCGCGCCACTGACCCTGGCGAACGACGCGGAGATTCGTGAGGCGTTCGGCTGCGAGCCGGGCTTTCTCGGCCCGACCGGGGCCAAGGTGCCGATCGTTGCCGATCATGCCGCCGCGGTGCTCGCCGATTTCGTCTGCGGCGCGAACGAGGCCGGGTTCCACCTGACCGGCGTGAACTGGGGCCGCGACGCGGCCGAGCCGGAGAGCGCGGATCTGCGCAATGTCGTCGACGGCGATCCGAGCCCGGACGGCAACGGCACGCTCAAGCTGATGCGCGGCATCGAAGTCGGACACATTTTCCAGAATGGACCTTTGTATACCAAGGCGCTCGGCGTGACCGTGCTCGACGAAGGCGGCAAGGAACTCACCCCGACCGCCGGCTGCTACGGCATCGGTGTCAGCCGCATCGTCGGCGCGATCATCGAGCAAAGCCATGACGAGGCCGGCATCATCTGGCCGGACGCCGTGGCGCCGTGGCGCGTCGCGGTCTGCATGATCAATCCGAAGAACGATGCGAAGGTCACGGAAACGGCCGAGGCGCTGTATACCGAGCTGGTCGCGTCCGGCGTCGAAACCGTGCTCGATGATCGCGGCCTGCGCCCCGGCGCGATGTTCGCCGACATCGAACTGATCGGCATTCCACATCGCATCGTCGTCTCGGAGCGCGGCATCGCCGCCGGGACGTTCGAATATCGCGGGCGTCGCGACAGCGAAGCGCGGCAGCTGAGCCGCGCAGACGTGTTGAAACTGCTGCTTGCGTAGGGTGGGCTTCAGCCCACCGTTCGCGCTACTTGTGCGCCAGAGGAAGGATGGTGGGCCAGGCTCACCCCACATGACTTGGGTTGACTGAAGGATGGCAATAGCCAGTGATTTCCCGCGCGCACGCGATGGGTATCGCTGCGCTCAACCCATCCTGCGTTCCCTGCTCGGGTAGGGTGGGCTTCAGCTCACCGTTTTCGCGCGCGTGAAGAAAGAGGTGGGCCAAGGCCCACCCTACTTTTTGACGAGGCCCTTCAACTTGCCGAACCAGGAGGTCGGAGCGGCTTCGGCGGCGGGTTTCTTGTCGTCTTTCGTGACGAGTCTCGCGAAGCGGCCGGTGATGCTGTGCTCGCGCTTGATCTGCGCGAGTTCGTCCTGCTGCTGTTCGTTGATCTTGTTCTCCCAGCGCCGCTTGATCTGGTCCTGCTGCACCTTCGTGCGCAGTTGCATGCGATAAGCGTCAGGCAGCGTCTCGCTCAGCAGCGTGTTCGGCTCGCGCGTCAGGAAGCGGCCGATATCGTCGAACATCTCGTCGTTGAGCTGGGCGCCGGTCGCGGTCTTGGCGACGGTGCCGAGTCCGTCGAAGTTCGTGAACGTCATCTTCACGACCGCCGAGTCGGCATCACCGCTGAATGTCGCGCTCATCGTGATGCGGCCCTTGGCGTTGAAGCGCGCCGAGATAATCTCCCCGCTTGCATCCTTCTTCGGATCGAGCATGCCGCCGAAGTGATAGCGCTGGAACGCGCCGGCGACGGTCTTGACCTTGCTGGCGCCCTGCACTTCGATCGTCGGGCATTCCTCGCCGGCGATTGCGCACGGGAACGACAACTTGATTTCCTTGTTGCCGGGCTGCGCGCTGATTTTCAGGTCGTAATCGTGTTCGATATAGCCGACGACCTCGCCGTAGCCGTTCAGGACATAGCGTTGCTGTTTTTTCGGCTGAAGAACCTTCAGGCTCGCCGTGAGCTTCTGCAGGTATTCGTACAGCGCGCCGAGGCCGGGCTCGATCTGGGTAAGGAACGTCTGCTCGCGCTCGGCCTTGCGCTTGCCGGCATCATCGGCCGTCGCCTTGCGCCGCTGGGCTTCCTGTTCGAGTTCGTCGAGCAATCCCACCGTGAACAACCCCTGCGCCAGATTCCGTGGACGATGCTCCGGTGCGCCGGCGGCAGCCCGCGCGCGATCGATGCGGCTGCTGCCCCGGGCCCGGGCGAATTTCACCAGCTAAGGTAGCCCCGGGGACGTTGCCGGCGCAAGACTTGACGCCGCTCGAGGAACCTCTTTTGTCTTCGCACGGCGGGAAAATGCGACGCAGCGCACGCTTGCGTCGACGGCGCCGTATATTTGGTCACATTCAACGCGATGCTAATTGCGGCATTTCCATTAAAATGCGCCGCTGTTTTGGCCGGCGTTGAACCGAGGACTTTTATGGCAATTGATCTTAAAAAACTGAATCAGACCCAGCTCAATGAATTGATTCAGCGTGCGCAGACGCGCAAGCAGGAAATCGACAGCGAAAATGCCGGCAAGGTGCGGGCAAAACTCACGGCCCTGGCCAAGGCCGAAGGCTTCACGATCGAGGAGCTGTTCGGCACACGCGGCCGGCAGGGCAAGGGCACGCGGCGCAAGGCCAAGCCCAAATACCGCAACCCGACCGACAACGCACAGACCTGGTCCGGCCGCGGCAAGCGGCCGCGCTGGTTCAATGCGGCGCTCAGCGCGGGCAAGAAGGAAAAAGATCTGCTGATCTGATCGGCCCGACCCGCGGTCGACACCAAGCGCCGGCATCGAAGCCGGCGTTTTCTTCGCGCGTTGCGGATGTCCGCGCTGCCGTTTGCATCGCGCCTAGAGCGCGCGTCGCGGCGGTACCAGCAGATCGCCGAAAAGCAGCCCGGCGACGAGCAATATCAGGATCGAAAGCAGCGTGATCGCGCTGTTGACGCCGAGAAACACGTCGCGCTGCGCGATCTGCGACAGACTCAGAAAACCCACGCTGCCCGGCACGAGCAGGATGATGCCGGGGATGCGCACGAGCGCGCTCGGGCGGCGATAGACGCGCGCGTAGAGATTGCTCAGGGCGGCCATGATCATTCCTGCCAGGAACACGCCGAATTGCGGGTTGAACTGCTTGCCGCCGTAGTAAGTGACCAGATAGCCGAGCGCCGAGGCCGACATCGCCAGCAGGATGTCGCGGCGGGCACTGCGAAACAGGATCGCGAACGAGAAGCAGCCGAACGCCAGCGCGATCCACTGCGCCCACAGCGGAATCGGTTCCGGCGGGGCGTTGATCGGCACCAGGTGCAGGCCTTGGCAGATCTGGCTCGCAACAACCGTTCCGAATGCGAGCTTGATCAGCGTTGCGATCGCGCCGCCGAGGCGCGCCACGCCGGAGACCAAGTGCTGGGTCGACAGCTCGCGCACGGCCGTGGTCAGTTCCAGTCCCGGCAGCAATGCGATCAGGCTGGCGAGCACGACCGAGCGCAACGTCAGCGGCGTGACGTAGATATCGACCAGGATGGCGATGAACATGGCGATCATCGCCGACAGCGCTTCCACGCTGGGCTGCAGTTGCGGACGCGGTTCGCAGATCGCGGCGACGACGCCGACGATCACGCCAATACCGAACGCGGCGGCAAGATCGACCCATCCGCAATTGAGGATCGCGGCCACGGCCGCGCCAGCGATGCCGTAGGCGAGAATTTCGAGCACATGCCGCTGCCTGCTCGGGTGATCGCGGATTTCGTGCAGCCGGCGGAAGCCTTCGTCGATACCGATCGCGCCATTGATCACACACTCGGCAATCTCGTCGACGGCGCACAGGTTGGCCAGGTCGTCGTGGCCGGGAGAAACGCGGATCACCTGGGTCAGTTCGGCCAGTGCACCGCCGGTTGCACGATCAGTGAACGAAAATACGATCGACGTCGGCGTCGAGAGCGCGTGGCAATTCAGCTGCAGACGCGCGCTGACGCTGTCGATCGCATCTTCGAGCCGCGCCGCGGCCGTGCCGTACTGATGCAGCCGGCGCGCGATCTCGACGACGAACGCCATGCGCTTGCTTGCCGGAATGCCGTTACTGTCCAAAGTCCGCGCTCTTATTGATCTTCGCGATCACGGATGATCGCACCGTTGACTTTCCGGAATGTCAGATTGATGCGCGGCTCGGTCACGCGCGCGCTCTTCGGCAAATCGTGGCGGTAGTAGCGCTGCGTCGTTCCCGACATCAGCAGCAGGCTACCGGGCGCCAGCTCGAGTTCGAGCCTCAGCCCGGGATCGCGCCGATGGCGCAGGCGAAAGCGCCGAGCCGCACCGAGACTGAGCGAGGCGATGCACGGTTGCGCCCCGAGCTCGGGCTCG
>DATIEJ010000564.1:0-8286 GCA_035455825.1 Rhodanobacteraceae bacterium
CCGGTGCGCTGGTCGAGATTGCCGGTCGGCTCGTCGGCAAACAGTATCGTCGGCCGGTGTACGAACGCGCGCGCCAGCGCAACGCGTTGCTGTTCGCCGCCGGAAAGCTGATGCGGATAGTGGTGCCGGCGCGCTCCCAGACCGACGTCCGCGAGCGCGGCTTCGGCCAGCGCGCGCGCGTCATCGCGTCCTGCGAGTTCGAGCGGCAGCATGACGTTTTCCTCGGCGTTCATCGCCGGCAGCAGGTGAAACGACTGGAATACGAAACCGACATGACGCCGCCGCAGCGCTGCGCGTTGTTCCTCGTCGAGCGTGTCGACGCGCAGGCCGGCGAGCGTGATCTCGCCGCGCGTCGGCGTGTCGAGTCCGGCGAGCAGCGCCAGCAGCGTCGTCTTGCCCGATCCCGATGCGCCGACGATCGCCAGGCTGGCGCCCTCATGCACATCGAGGCTGACGCCGTCGAGGATGTCGATGCGGCCATCAGGCCCGATCACATTCTTGCTAACATCGGTGGCGCTGATCTGTATCCTGGCGTCGGTGCTCATGCGTTATCTGATCCTGTGGCTGCTGCTCGTTTTCCCCGGTCTTCCACCGCTGGCAGGTTCACCAGACGTGTCGTCGCGCACGATACTCGTGCTTGGCGACTCCCTGTCCGCGGCGTATCACATCGCACCCGAATCCGGCTGGGTCACGCTGCTGGGCCAGCGGCTGCAGGAACAGAGCCCGCAACGTCACTACCGCATCATCAACGCCAGCATCAGCGGCGAGACAACCGCCGGCGGGCTGGCGCGGCTGCCGAAGCTGCTCGCTGACAATCCGCCGGCGCTCGTGCTGGTCGAACTCGGCGCCAACGATGGTCTGCGCGGCCTCGCGATCGAGGAAATCCACGCGAACCTGCAACGTATTCTCGAGGCCTGCCGCGATGCCGGAGCGAAGATCGTTCTGATCGGCATCGAGCTGCCGATCAACTACGGCCCGCAATATCGCGACGGTCTGCGCAACATGTATCGGGACGTGGCGCACGAATTCAATGTGCCGCTGGTCCCGTTTCTGCTCGAAGGGGTTGCGACCGACCCGAAGCTGATGCAGGACGACGGCCTGCATCCGCTCGCTGCAGCCGAGCCGCGCGTGCTCGATACGGTCTGGCCGGTGCTTGCGCCGGTGCTGGAAGCTTTGCGCTAACGGGCGTTTGGTGGCGATAAGTTTGCCGCGAGATTGACAATCTTCACCTCTCCCCTTGTGGGAGAGGTCGACGCCCGAAGGGCGTCGGGAGAGGGGATGGCGCCGCAGGCGCCTGCTACGCAGGCGCTCACCCTCTCCCCAACCCCTCCCCCATCAAGGGGGAGGGGCTAAAGCATCGTAGCCCGGATGCAGCGCAGCGGAATCCGGGGTCATGCGATGGGCGACCAGGCTATCGCCCCACGAAGAGAACTTCGATGCCGCGCCGACACCATGGGGGCGCAACGATTGTGCAATGTGTTCCCGGATTCCGCTGCGCTTCATCCGGGCTACCTGTTGTCTACTTGTTCATCCGGGCTACGTTTTTGACTTCACGCGGGCGCGCGAAAGCCGTCCTTTCGCGCCGCAGCATCGTAGCCCGGATGCAGCGGAGCGGAATCCGGGGTCATGCGATGGGCGACCAGGCTATCGCCCCACGAAGAGAACTTCGATGCCGCGCCGACACAGTGGTGGTGCAACGATTGTGCGATGTGTTCCCGGATTCCGCTGCGCTTCATCCGGGCTACCTGTTGTTTATCGGGCTACTTGTTCATCCGGGCTACGTTTTTGACTTCACGCGGGCGCGCGAAAGCCGTCCTTTTCGCGCCGCAGCCAGGCAAAGCGCGCAACGCGGTCCTGCGCCGCGGCCGCGCCGATCGCGTGCGCGCAGCTCGCGCGAATCGCCGGCGCGTCGACGCGCAGGAACGGGTTCGTCGCGTGCTCTAGTGAAAGTGCCACCGGAACTGTCGGTTCGCCGCGCGCGCGCAAAGCCCGTGCCTGTTCGGTGCGCTGCTGCAGGTCGGTGTTGCCGGCATCGACACTCAATGCAAACGCGCAGTTGGCCAAGGTGTATTCGTGGCCGCAGCACAGCAGCGTATCGCCGGGAAGCTGCGCAAGGCGATCGAGGGATGCGAGCATGACCGGTGGCGTACCCTCGAACATCCGGCCGCAGCCGACGCTGAACAGCGTGTCGCCGGCAAACACGACGCCGGCGCCGAAGAAGGCGATGTGGCTGCGCGTGTGGCCGGGAATCTCGATGACCGTGAAATCCGCGCGTGGCGCGTCGATCCGCACCTGTTCGCCGTCCGCGACGTGCCGGGTTGCGGTCGCGATGCGCTCGTCGTGCGGCGCGATCACCGGCAGGCCGGGATACGCCGCGAGCAATCCGGCGACGCCGGCGATGTGATCCGGATGGTGGTGGGTCAGCAGGATCGTCGTCGGCGTCAGCCGCTCGTTGTGCAGTGCCGCCAGCACCGGTGGCGCCTCGCCGGGATCGACGATCAGGCAGCGGTCGCCGCTGGCCAGCAACCAGACGTAGTTGTCGGCCAGCGCCGGCACCGGAATCAATCGCTGTGACTGCATGTTGCAAACCTCGCGTTTCGCCGATCCCAGCCTGAACGCGCTGTGCTGAACTCAGGGCAAGTCGACCGAGTCCGGCTCGCTGCCGAGCTTGATCTGATCCGCCGCGGGAACCGCTATCCCAGCAATTCCGGCGGCCTTCAGCGCCGCGTCGACGATCGCCAGTTCCTTGTCCTTGACGTGCGTCCAGCGTTCGGTCGCGCGTCCGAGCCGTTCGTTGCTCGCGGCAAGCAGGCCGCGTTGAGGCTGCGTCGGCGCGCGATCGCTGGCTTCGATGTCGGTGATGATCGATGAAAGCGCTTCATCGATCGCGCCGAGATCCTCGCTCGTGTCTCCCTTGCCGGACCGCAGCGCAGCCGATGCGGCCTTGAAGTCCGAGATCGCGGCAAGCGCGGCCTGATTGCCGCTGCGCGTGGCGAGTTGCTTTTCCGCGGCAGCGATCTGCGCATCGACCGCCTGCAACTGGCCGTAGGCGACGAAATCCCGCTCGAGCGACGCATTGACCTCGCTCGAAAACGCCATCGCCTCGCGCACCGCGCCAGCGTCGAGCGCGACGCGCGGATCGGCAACGACCTTCAGGTCGCTGCGAAATTCCTTGCCGTCGGCGTTGAGGATCACGGCGTAGTCGCCCGGTGGCACGAGCATGCCGAGCGGCACGAGCGGCGTTCCTTCCTCGAACACGGCGGCAATGCTGTATTCGTAGTGCACGGCGCGCGGCCGCGGCAGGCGCAGGTCCCAGACGAAGCGATGGGTGCCGGCCCTGGTCGCCAATTGTTCCGGCGCCGGCGTCCAGGATTCGGCGAAGTAGCGCTCGCCCTTGATGGCCGCTTCGGGCTGGTCGCTCGCGAAGCGCCGGACGGTATTTCCGCTGGCGTCGCGGATCTCCAGCGAAACCTTCGTTGCGTCGCGTGCAAGCCGGTAATCGATGATCGCACCGGTCGGCGGATTCTGGCCGAGCGGCGTATCGGCCGGCGGCGGCGTGTCGCGGTTCTGGCTGCCGCGCACACGCACGGCGACCGCGGGATCGAACAGGACGGTATCGGCCTTGGCCAGGCGCTCGTGCTGGCGCAGCGGCGCAACATCGTCGAGCACCCAGATCGCGCGGCCCTGCGTCGCCGCAATCAGGTCGTCGCCGTGCACGTGCAGGTCGCGCACCCACGCCGGCGGCAGGTTTCGCTGCAGCGGCTGCCAGTGGTCGCCGTCGTCGAACGAGACGAATACGCCGAGGTCCGTGCCGGCGTATAACAATCCACTTTTTACCGGGTCGGCGCGCACGACGCCGACGAAGCTCGTCGCCGGCAGTCCGGACGTGATCGATGTCCAGGTCTTGCCGTAATCGCGCGTTCGCAGCGCATGCGGCGTGAAGTCGTCCTGGCGATGGTTGTCGATCGCCGCGTACGCGCTTCCGGCCGTCGGCGCCGAAACGTCGATCGTCGCAACCTTGGCCCACGCCGGAACCAGCTTTGCCGGCGTGACGTTGTCCCAGTGTGCGCCGCCGTCGCGCGTGCGCTGGATCAGGCCATCGTCGGTTCCGATCCAGATCTCATCGTTGTCACGCGGCGACAGGCCGATCGAGTAGATCACGCCGTAGCCGCATTCGCGCGCGGCCGGCAGCGCGAGATTGCCGTCGCAATTTTTTGCCTTGGGGGATTTTGCCGACAGATCGGGGCTGATCGTGCTCCAGTTGCGGCCCTGGTCGGTCGAACGGAACAGCACCTGGGCGCCTTGGTAAAGCGGAAAAGGCGCTTTTTGCGACATCGCGATCGGCGTGATCCAGGTATAGCGGTACTTGAGGTCGGTCGGGCGCCGGCCGTAGGCCGAGGCCGGCCATGGCGAGATGTTCTGCACTTCGCCGGTACGCGCATCCCAGCGCGATAGACGGCTGCCGAGACCCGAGCCGTAGACGATGTTGGGGTCCTGCGCATCGGGAATGTCGTAATCGCGCTCGTCGCCGCCGACCGGGTGCCAGTCGCGGAAGCTCAGGACGCCGTAATCGCTGCGGCTGGCAATGCCGACCGTGCCGCTGTCCTGCTGGCCGGAATAGATCCAGTACGGAAAGCGGTTGTCGGTCGCCAGGTGGTAGAACTCGCCGGTCGCCTGGTTGTACCAGTCGCTCCAGCTCGCGCCGCCATTCACGCTGACTGCCGTGCCCTGGTCGCTGGCCACGACGATGCGATCGGCATGTTTGGGATTGATCCAGACGAAGTGATAGTCGTCGCCGCCGGGCGCGCCCTTGAAGATGTTCCAGTGCACGCCGGCATCGGTCGAGACGCGAACCGATTGCCCGGTCGCGAAGAGGCGATCGCGATTGGCCGGGTCGACGGTGATGCGGCCGAAGTAGTCGTTGGCGAGCCAGCTTTCGCTGCTGACGCGCTGCCAGCTTGCGCCGCCGTCATCGGAGCGATACAGGCCGCCCTGGTTTTCGCTGGCAGCGTGCGGGATGTTGCCGCTGTGCGGCGCGGCGTTGATCACTGCGTAGACGCGACCGCCAGCCGCCGTCGCAAGACCAATGCGCCCGAGCGCCGGCGCGGTCGGCCAGCCGTTGCCGGCGATGCGCGACCAGGTCTTCCCGCCGTCCGCGGATCGATAGACGCCGCTGCCGGGTCCGGCGTTCGGCTGGAAATACGACAGCCACGGATAGTTGCGCACCTGCCAGGCCGCGGCATAGACGACATCCGGGTTGGCCGGATCGGCGGCGAGGTCGACGGCGCCGGTGTCGGCGTCGATGAAGAGCGTCTGCGCCCAGGTCTTGCCGCCATCCTCGGAACGAAACACGCCGCGTTCGCGGTTCGGTCCGAAGTAGTGGCCGAGCGCGGCGACGAGGACGTGTCCGGCGTTGCGCGGATCGACTTCGATCGCGCCGATGTGCCGGGTCGCCGCGAGACCGACATTGTTCCAGCTCTTGCCGCCGTCAGTGGATTTGTATACTCCGCTGCCGGCCGCGATGTCGTAGCGCGCCGCCACTTCGCCGGTGCCGACATAGATCGTGTTCGCGTCGCCCGGCGCTATCGCCAGTGCGCCGACGCTCGCCGCGGGCGCCGAATCGAACACCGGCTTCCAGGTCGCGCCGGAATCGGTCGTTTTCCACACGCCGCCGCCGTGCGCGCCGAAGTAGTACGTATCGGGCTGGTCGGCGATGCCCTTGGCGACGGTGCTCCAGCCGGCGCGCATCGGGCCGACGAGGCGCCAATTCAGTCCAGCGGTCGCGTCCGCGGCCGTTTGCGCGACCGCGGGCAGGCTGCTCAGGGCGGCGAGGGCGATGACCGCTGTCATCAGGCGGCGCGTTGCAGAAATCGTCATGGGGCAAAAGTCCGTCGGCGGGCGAAAGTTGCCGATTCTACGACGATAAGCGCGCAGGGGTGCGACTCGCGGCCAGCGAAAGCAGGTACCATGACTTCCGTCCCATCGTTCGCCAGACGGAGCCTTGTTAAGCTCCGGGGCTGAGTTTGTCGCCGTTTTGATCACTTTGAACCACTAGGGAGTTGCCATGCGAATCCGTTTTGGCTGGATCGGGGGCTGGTTTGTTGCATCAGCATTGTTGGTGGCGACGTCTGCCCAGGCCATGACTGCCGACGAACTCGTCGCCAAGAATGTCGCCGCGCGCGGCGGCATGGAGGCGCTCTCGGCGATCAAGTCGCTGCGTCTGCAGGGCAAGCTGCACATCGCGAATTTCGGCGTCGACGTCGAAGCCTCGCAGACCTACAAGCGTCCCGGCGACTATCGCTTCGAAGGCACGCTGCAGGGAATGACGATGGTGCAGTCGTACGATGGCAAGGAGGCATGGCGCATCTTCCCGTTCCAGGGTCGCAAGGATCCGGAGCGCACATCCGCGGACGACGCGAAGGAACTGGCCGAACAGGCCGACTTCGAAGGCGGCTGGGTCAACGCCGCCGCCAAGGGCAACAAGCTCGAATACCTCGGCACCGACGATGTCGACGGCACCGACGCGCACAAGCTCAAGGTCGTGCTGAAAAACGGCGACGTGCAGTACGTCTGGTTCGATCCCGATGCATTCCTGGTGATCCGCACGCTCAAGCAGCGCACGGTACGCGGCGTCGAGCAGCGCGAGGAGGCCGACTACAGCGATTACGAAAAGGTCAATGGAATCTACGTCGCGTTCGCGGTGACCAGCGGCGGCGTCGGCAGCACGCAGAAGGATACCTTCACGGTCGACAAGGGCGAAGCAAACGTTGCCCTCGAAGATTCGTGGTTCGCGTTTCCGGCCGGCGGCAAATAGGACAAGGGGATAATCATGCTGCGTAATCTCATTACAGGTGCAATCTGCTGTGCGCTGCCGTTCGCTGCTGCTGTCGGCGCGGCCGGCACGGAAAAAGCTCCGGCCCAGGCGCCGGCAATCAAGTTCGATGCCGCCACGGTCTCGGGTCTCGGCGCGCGCAATATCGGTTCGGCGACGATGAGCGGACGCATCGCCGCGATCGCCGCGCGCCACGAGGACGACGGCCGCACGACGCTGTTCGTCGGCGCCGCATCCGGCGGTGTGTGGAAGTCGCTCGACGGCGGCACGACGTTCAAGCCGGTGTTCGACAAGCAGTCGGTGCAGTCGATCGGCGCAATCGCGCTCGATCCGAACAATCCGAAGACGGTCTGGGTCGGCACCGGCGAGGGCTGGACGCGCAATTCCGTGTCGGTCGGCGACGGCATCTTCAAGTCGACCGACGGCGGCGACACCTGGAACAACATGGGCCTGAAGGGCTCCGAGCGCATCGTCAAGATCGCCGTCGACCCGAAGAATTCCGATACCGTGTACGCCTGCGTGCCCGGAAAGCTGTGGAGCGATTCGCCGGATCGCGGGCTGTACAAGACGTCCGACGGCGGCAAGAGCTGGACGCTCGCACTGAAAGGCTCGAACCTGTCGACCGGCTGCGCGTCGCTGTCGATGGATCCGCAGAATCCGCAATTGATTTATGCCTCATTGTGGGACTTCCGGCGCAAGGGCTGGACGTTCCGCTCCGGCGGCGACGATTCGAGCAAGCCGAGCGGCAGCGGTCTGTTCCGCAGCAGCGACGGCGGCAAGAGCTGGACCGAGATCACCGACCACGCGAACAAGGGTTTTCCGGTGAAGCCCTACGGGCGCATCACCGTGGCGATGGCGCCGTCGAACACGAAGATCGTCTACGCGATGGTCGAGTCGGAGCATTCGTCGCTGTACCGCTCCGACGACGGCGGCGCGACCTGGGACAAGCGCGACAACAGCCAGATGATGGTGTGGCGCCCGTTCTATTTCGGCAACCTGATCGTCGATCCGACCAATCCGGACCGCGTGTTCAAGCCCGATCTGGCGCTGGTCCAGAGTCTGGATGGCGGCAAGAGCTTCGCCAATGTCGGCGGCGGCGCGCATGGCGACTTCCACGACATCTGGATCGACCCGAAGAACGTCTCGCACGTGATCGCCGGCGATGACGGCGGCATGTGGTATTCGCAGGACGGCGGCAACCAGTGGTGGAAGGGCACGAACCTGCCGGTGTCGCAGTTCTATCACGTCAGTGTCGACGGCGCCGATCCGTATCATGTCTACGGCGGCCTGCAGGACAACTCATCGTGGGTCGGCGACTCGGCCTATCCGGGCGGCATCACGAATGGCCGCTGGGAAAACATGTACGGCGGCGATGGATTCTGGATGTTCTCGGATCCGTCGGACGACGATTACCTCTACGCCGAAGCCCAGGGCGGCACGATCGGCCGCGTGAA
>DATIEJ010000565.1:0-5314 GCA_035455825.1 Rhodanobacteraceae bacterium
TTATGCGATTCCGGTGCACTGCGAGACGCGCGGCATTGCGCACGTCGGCCTCGAGATTCGCCAGGATCTGATCGCGCACGCTGTCGGCCAGGATGAGTGGGCGACGCGCATTGGCGGATGGCTCAACGCGATTGCGCCTGAGTTTGCAATTTGATCCATGACGCGCGACGAACGGCGCGTAGTCAGCGGCGCGTAATCAGCAGCGCGTAATCAAATGGTGCGTGATCACGAGCGCGTGACCGACCGTTGGGCATAAAAAATAGTCGTCATTCCCGCGAAAGCGGGAATCCATTTTGCTTTCGGATCAACGGAGCAAGATCAGGGTGGATGACCAGCTCCGCTGTTGAGAGCCCCGCTTTCGCGGGAATGACGTCTGAGGTGTGCTCTAGCGCAGCATGATGCGGTGACGAAGGAACCGCACCGCTCGCGCATCGATCTCGCCTGCGGCCATGTCCAGCTCTCGATCGATGCGGTTCGCGATGCTCACCGCATCCTACACCAGCGTTCGCGATGCCCGCCGCATCCTACCTCGGAGTGGTAAGACGTTTTTCCAGACGCGTGAAGTACTCGAGCATCTCGCTGTAGACGCGATCGGTCTTCTCGTGCAGCGCAGTAGGATGCGGTGACGAAGGAACCGCATCGCTCGCGCGTCGATCTCGCCTGCCATGCACCGGTTCTCGATCGATGCGGTTCGCGATGCTCACCGCATCCTACACCGGCGGTCGCGATGCTCACCGCATCCTACACCGGCGTTCGCGATGCTCACTGCATCCTACCTCGGAGTCGTAAGACGCTTTTCCAGACGCGTGAAGTACTCGAGCATCTCGCTGTAGACCCGATCGGTCTTCTCGTGCAGATGGGCGATTTCCAGTTCGGCCTTGATGTTGATCTCGTATTCGATGTCGGCGCGAACCCGGTCCTTCTCTGCCTGCCGGTTCTGGCTTATCAGCACGAAGCACGAAAGGAAGATCGCTTCGAGCGAAACGATCATCGTCAGCAGGCCGAACGGGAACGGATCGAACTGCGGCACTCCGAGCGGCCAGACGTTGACCGCAATCCAGACGCCGAACCAGACCAGGTTGACTGCGAGAAACAGCATGCTGCCGCTGAACCACGAAATCCAGTCGGCGACGCGCTGCAGGATGCTGATGTGTTCCTCGACCTCTTCGTTGACGTTGCGCGAGACGCGCGTGCGCAGCAACTCGTCGGCCTTGCGCGTCATGTGGCTCATCGCGGCGAGCAGACGCAGGGCCGCGGACGGACTCTTCTGGAACAGCCGCATCAGGTCATCGCGGTCGAGTTCGAGCAGCTCGCAGTCGGTCAGCGCCAGCGCCGTCGCCGTGCGCGGGCCGCGATCGAGCAGGGCGAGTTCGCCGAACACTTCGCCGGGATTGGCGATCGTGAGCAGGATCTTCTGGCCGGCGGTGTCCTTGATGAACAGTTCGACTTCGCCGGAACGGACGATGTACAGCGAATCCCCGGGCTCACCGGTCTTGAACAGCGTTGCGCCGGCTGCGAGCTGGCAGGCATCGATGAATTCGGCGAGGCGCGCCCGGTCTTCGTCGTCGACATGCTCGAACAACTCGACGTCCGCCAGCAGTTGTGGATCGCAAGCCATGATGAGTCAAACCTGGATCAATCTAACAATCCAACCTGGAACAATCCAAACTGGATCAGTCGCGCACCGCGGCCAAGCCAAAATCCGGCAAAGGCCCACGGCGTTCAATCCGGTGCGAGCCAGCCGGCGGCCGACGCGTCAGCCAAAACAGAACGCATTGAGCTTGTTGCCGTCGAGGTCGCGGAAATACCCCGCATAGAAACCGTCGCCGCGTGGCCCGGGAGCGCCTTCGTCGCTGCCGCCGAGTTCGAGCGCCTTGGCATGCAGTGCATCGACCTTTGCGCGACTGTCCATCAGCAGCGCGACCATGCCGCCGTTGCCGACGGTCGCCGGCTTGCCGTCGAAGGGCAGGGCAACGCTGAACCCGGGTGTCGTCGGCGATACGGTCCAGGCGATGAAACGGTCCGAGGCCATGAAGCGCGCCGCGCCGATCGTGCCCAGCAGCGCATCGTAGAACGCGGCGGCGCGAGCCAGTTGGTTGGTGCCGACCGTGACGTATCCAATCATCAAAATTCTCCCCGTTGCAGATGGCGCAAGATCGCATGCCGCCACAGCGATGTAAATGGCGGTCGCGCCTGCGCGCCGGCTGGCCGCGTGGACAGGGTTATTTCACGTTATCCGTGTCTTCCGGGGTTTGACCGTTGCCACCGGGTTCATGTGACAATCGACGCGTGAGGCTCGCGCGCCACCCGTTGCGGCGCGGCCGCGATGCCGACGTGGAAAAATGGCATGCAGAACTCGTTCTTCACCGAACTGCAAAGGCGCAATGTGCTGCGCGCTGCCGCGTTCTATGCCGCGGCGGCGTGGCTGCTCGTGCAGGTCGCGACGCAGGTTTTTCCATTCTTCAACATCTCCAATTCCGTGGTCCGGATGGTCGTCGTCGCGGCGATCGCCGGTTTTCCGCTGGCGCTGCTGTTCGCCTGGTTCTACGAGCTCACGCCGGAGGGGATCAGGCGCGAAAGCCAGATCGATCGATCCGATCCAAAGATCCGCGCCGCCGGCAAGCGTTTCGACCGCTGGATCATCGTCGCGCTGGGCCTGGCCGTCGTGCTGCTGCTCGCCGATCGCCTGATGCCGCGCAACAGCGCCGTCGAGGCGCCGGTCAGCGGCCAGTCGATTGCCGTGTTGCCGTTCGAAAACCTCAGCGCCGACCAGGGCAACGCGTATTTCGCCGACGGCATCCAGGATGAGATCCTGACGCGCCTGGCCAAGATCGGGGCGCTCAAGGTCATTTCGCGCACCTCGACGCAGCAGTACGCCGCCAAGCCGGGCAACCTGCCGGAGATCGCGCGGCAACTCGGCGTGGCGACCGTGCTCGAAGGCAGCGTGCAGAAAGTCGGCAACGCCGTGCGTGTTACCGTGCAGTTGATCAAGGCCGCGACCGACGAGCACCTGTGGGCCGAAACCTACGACCGCAAGCTCGATGACATCTTCGGTGTCGAGACCGAAGTCGCGCAGGCGATCGCTTCAGAACTGCAGGTCAAGCTCAGTGGCGGCGAGCAGACCGCCGTCGCGGCTCGCTCGACCGCGAATGCCGCGGCCTACGATGCCTATCTGCGCGCGCGCGCAATCGAGGCGCATGAACCCAATCCGTCGATCGAGGTTCTGCGCAACGTACTGGCGCTTTATGGCGAAGCAACCAGGCTCGATCCCGGGTTTGCACTCGCGTGGGCGCGGCTGGGGATCGTAAAGAGCTTCATGTATGCGAACTTCATCGATCGCACGCCGACCCAGCTCGACGAGGTCAAGCAAGCCGCCGACACGGCGTTGCGGCTGCAGCCCGAGCTCGGCGAGGCGTACCTGGCGCTCGGCTACTATCGCTACCGCGGCTTGCGCGACTACGCCGGCGGCTTGCAGGCCTTCGAACAGGCGCGCCAGCGTCTGCCGAACAATGCCGACGTGCTGTCGTCGATCGGTTACATCGAGCGGCGCCAGGGCAAGTGGCGCGAGGCGATCGCGCACCTGGAGCAGGCAACGGCCCTCGATCCGCACGCGGTGCAGATGTTGAGCGAGCTGGCCAACACCTACGCGGCGCTGCGCGAGTTTGCACAAGCACGCGCAACTTTCGACCGCGCGCTGGCCGTGGTTCCGGATTCGAGCAAGCTGATTGCGGGCAAAGCGGCGACCTATCAGGTCGAAGGGGATCTCGATGCGTCGGGCAGGCTCCTCGCCGGCCTGACGATCGACGTCAGCGATCCCGAAAGCTTTACCGCGCATATCGACCAGCTGCTGCTGCAGCGGCGTTTCGCCGATGCGCTGGCGGTTTTGCGCGATGCAATGACGAAACCGCAGCCAGCCGGCGATCCGTGGCAGACGTTTTGCCAGATTTTCATCGCCTGGGCTCAGATGTGGTCCGGGGACAAGGTCGCGGCGCACGCGAGCTTCGTGCGCGCGCTCGACGTCATCAATTCCCTGTACCGGTCCGATGCCGACGACATCAATCTGTCGCAAGGCTACGCGATCACGTATGCCGGACTCGGCGACGAGGAACAGGCCATGAAGTGGGCGAAGCGCGGCGTTGAACTGAACGCCGGAGATGCGTTCCTGCGCCCACGCTCCGAGGCGACACTGGCACAGGTGCTGGCGTACTTCGGTCACACCGACGCCGCGATCGCCATGGTGCCGCGCTTGCTCGAAGTGCCGAACGGAGAAACGCGCGCATCGATGCGCATGCATCCGGTCTGGGACCCGTTGCGCAACGATCCGATCTTCCTCAAGCTCGTTGCGGCGGACGCCGGCAGCGGGCAGGCCGCCGGGAGTCCGCATTGATCGCAATCGCAACGACACCTGGTGGCAGCATTACGCCAAAGGCGCGGTGATGATGCCGCCGCTGTTGAGCCGGATTTTCCGCCGCACGCAGCACATGGGAGAGAATGACAATGGGCAAGCGTGATCCGCGCGTCGATGCCTACATCGAAAAATCCGCCGATTTCGCCAAGCCGATCCTGGCGCATCTTCGCGATGTCGTCCACGCCGCGTGTCCACAAGTGGAAGAAACCATGAAATGGAGTTTTCCACACTTCATGCATCACGGCATGATGTGCGGAATGGCGGCGTTCAAGCAGCACTGCACGTTCGGATTCTGGAAAGGCGAGCTCGTGGTTGGACGCGCCAGCGCGGCCGACGAGCGCGCGATGGGACAGTTCGGCCGCATCACGGAACTCGCCGGCCTGCCGTCGCGCAAGGCGTTGGCTGCCTACATTCGCAAGGCGGCGAAGCTCAATGAAGAAGGCGTCAAGCCGGTGCGCGCGAGGCCGAAACCGCGGCCGGAGGCGGCCACGCCGGACGATCTTGCGGCGTCGCTGAAGCGTAACCGCAAGGCTTCCGCCGCGTTCGCGGCGTTCAGTCCGAGCCAGCGCCGCGAATACATCGAGTGGATTGTCGAGGCCAAGCGCGAAGAAACACGCTCGAAACGCCTGGCACAGGCGATCGAGTGGATTGCCGAGGGAAAGGCGCGCAATTGGAAATATGAGAAGTGCTGAAGCGCGGAAGTGCTTCGGCTGCTTGAACCGCTGCAAAATTCAAGCGTCGGTCCGATGTCGCACCCTCATCTGACCGCCATGGATGGCGGAAATGCCGAAAACGCAGGAGCATTTTTCGGCCGGCGCTTCGCGCCACCTTCTCCCGAGGGGAGAAGGGTATCAAGAGCCGGGCCGATTCTCGTTGAGCCCCTCTCCCATCGGGAGAGGGGTTGGG
>DATIEJ010000566.1:0-7447 GCA_035455825.1 Rhodanobacteraceae bacterium
ACGCTGTTGCGCTGATTGAATACGCCACCAGCTTCGTTGTAGATGCCGGCGCCGTCCCCGCTCGAGTCAAAATCTGAATCCGCCTCGTTGTAGGCGATGGTCATGTTGTATACATTGGCGGCGGCCGAAAAAGAATTGAGAATGCCACCACCATTGCCGTAAGCCTGGTTCCCGCTGATCGTGCTATTGGCTGCGAAGAGCACGTTGCCGTTATAGATTGCGCCACCACCACCCCCGGCCGCGGTCGCGGTGTTGCCGCTGATTGTGCTTGCGCTCACGTACACGCTGCCGATGTCGTTGTAGATGCCTCCTCCCAGGACTGTGATGTTGCCGTTGATGGTGCTGGTGTTCACGTGCAGTGTGCCGTCGTTGTAGATGCCACCTCCGCCGAAATACGCAATGTTTCCGGAGATCGTGCTGTGGTCCAGGTCGAGCGTTCCGGCGTTGCCGATTCCACCGCCCAGGTCCGCCGTCGACTTGTTGTTGCTGAAGACGCAATCGCTCGCGGTCGCTGTACCGAAGTTGTAAAGACCGCCGCCGTCGCCATTGGCCTCGTTGCTGTCAAGCACGCAATGGCTTAGATGAACGGTGCCGAGGTAGTTGTAAACGCCGCCGCCGCTATCGGTATTCGAATACCCGTTGCGAATGGTCACACCGGAGATTTCCACGCTGCGCCCGCTGTCGACAAAGATCGCTCGATCAAACCTGTTGGCATCGATCGTGGTTGTCGCCGCGCCTGCACCGGTAATCGTGATGTATGGACTTCCACTGATCGGCGTGGTCAGGTTCAGGTCGCCGCAGGCTTCGCCGTCGCCGGCGCACGAGCTGGCCTTGATCGTCAGGTTGTACGTTCCCGCCGGCACGACGACGACCGCGCCGGACCCGCTGTGATTGGCTTCCATGATCGCGGCACGCAGCGTGCACGTACCTGCCATGGTGTGGCAGATGCTGTTGCCGGGATTGTCGTCCGGCAGGTCATTCGCATGATCGTTGACCGTGAATGTCGGCGGGGGAGCCAGGACAGCCGATGCCGGAATTGCGATGGCCACGGCGGTGGTCATCAAAGCGCTCCAGGCCAGCAAGTACAGATACCTACTGTTCATCGTGATTTCCTCGCTGCTTCCTCTGTATTTACGAGAAGCGCGACAGCGAAACGACATGCGCCACCGGCGCGCCCTCGGGCGCGCGCCACGGCGCCTGTGCATTTCAACGCCAGGCATCGATGTTCGCGGGTTCACACGTGCGGATCTGACACGGTCTCCGTAACCCCGAAAGCCAGTCCATGTTGCAGACGTTGCCACGAGGGTCTGCCAAATCTGCCGGAAGATGAATCCGGCGCGTTGGATAACCGCGCGTCGCCGCGGTGTTGCTAGACTCGTGGTTCCTCCACTCACGGAATCTTCAGCCATGACGGACAAGGGCCTGTTCGCCGCACTCGCCTGCGCGTCATTCGCGCTCACCACGGCGTTCGCCGAGGCGCCGGCGCCGAACCTTGCACTGGATGTCTATGCGGTGCCGGGCGAGCTTGTCGCCATCGGCAACGGCAAGCGCCTCAACCTGCGTTGTTCGGGTAGCGGTTCGCCGACCGTGATTCTGGAAAGCGGTGCGGTCACCGATTCGATGACCTGGTCCGACGTGCAACCGCTGCTGGCGAAGACGTTCCGCGTGTGTTCGTACGATCGCGCGGGTTACGGTTTCAGCGAAGGTGCGGCAAGCGCGCCGTACGTCCAGAGCACCGCGAAGGACCTGCACGCGCTGCTGCAGGCGGCGAAGATCGCGCGCCCGGTCGTGCTGGTCGGACATTCACTCGGGACCAACATCGTTCGCGAATACGCTTCGAAGTACCCCACGGATGTAGGGGCGATCGTGCTGCTCGATCCGCCCGCGCAGGACCTCGAGGGCGTCACCGCGGAGAAGCGCGAGGCGGTCGACAAGGAGAATGCGGCAATGATGGAATCCATCGCCGGCTGCGGCCGCAAGGCGGCGAAGAATCCGCCTGAGCTCGAAGGTTGCCTGCGGCCGCCGAACCCGAAGTTCAGCGCTGCGCTGAACGCCGCGCAACACGCGTCGAAGTCGCGTCCCGCGTTCTGGGAGAGCATCGCCAACGCGCTGCGCGCCGGACGCGCACTCGATCGCGAGCCCGTTCCGGCGACGGAAACGCACGGCGCAATCCCGCTGATCATCCTGCAGCCCGACAATCCGTTCGACGACGAACCACCGGAAGATCGTCCGATGATCGAGACGGCGCGCATCAGGACGCAGAAGGCAATTGCCGCGACGTCGACGCGCGGCAAGATCATTCCGGTCGCGCATTCCTCGCATGACGTGCAGAACGATCAGCCACAGATCGTGGTGGATGCGGTGAAGGAGGCGGCTGGACGGGTTGGTGAGGGCAGCAATACGGCGGGCAGTGGACAGCTGAAATAGAGGTCAGGTCTTCGACCTGATCAGCAAGGCACATGCGAACTTGCTACGGCGCTGGGCGCAGACGTAGCTTGTTCCTTATTGAAACCCGTTGATGAAGATGTCGCCGGCGTCGTACTCGAACGCGCCGACATCGCAACTTGCGCCGACGATTCGCTTCCGGCCGCGCTGGTCGGTCGTCAGCGTGGCGTTGTTTTGATCGGAGCAGGTGAGCGCAAAGTCGATCAGGTTTGCATTCGGCGCAGGTTTCAACGCAATCGTCAGCGTCGTGCCGCCGTTGTCCTGCAGGGCGCCCATCGACGCAGACGGCACCAGTTGCGTAGCGCTGCCGGCGCCGGACTGGGTAACGCTGCAGTCGGTAAACGAGTAGAACCGGTTTGCGCCGTATGACGTCAAGGCGCCATGGCAGTCGTTGTAGAGGGTCAGGCCGTAAGGTCCGGGATAGTGGTTGCCGGCAACCACGCTGTTGCGCAGGTTGAAAACAGCGCCGGCCGTGTTGAAAACCCCGGGACCGGCGCCGATTCCGTCGCCATTGCTGTCCGATTGGTTGTAAGCGATGGTCGAGTTGTAGACATTTATCGTGGACAGGTTGTAGATCCCTCCGCCGTCGATCTGGGCGCTGTTTCCCGCGATCGTGCTGTTGATTACATTCAATGAAGTGCCGTCATTCGAAATTCCGCCGCCGCTTTGACTTGCCCAGTTGCCCGAGATCGTGCTCCCGCTCACATTCGCATCGATCTGATCGATGGCTTGGGGCAGCCCAAGGCCGCCGCCGAAGGCTGCCGTATTGCCGCTCAAGGTGCTGCGGTCGAGCGTGAGCTCGCCACTTGTATATATACCGCCCCCGAAGGCGTTGGCATGGTTGTCCGTCAGAATACTCTCGGTCACTGTGGCCGAATTGTGCTCGGCCGCGATACCGCCGCCGCTGCTGGCCTTGTTGCCGCTCAGCACGCTGTGATTCACGAAGAGCACGCTGGAGATTTCACCGTAGATGCCTCCACCGGAAGAAGAAGTCGAGGTATTGTCAGTTACCTCTGCGTCGGTCAACGTCAGATGTCCGTCGCAGTAGATGGCTCCGCCGCTGGAAGACGTGAACCCGTTGCGCAGGGTGACCCCGGAGATGCTCACCGTTCTGCCCCCCTCGATGGACAGGATACGGTCGATTCCGTTGGCGTCGATGATCGTGACAGCCGCGCCATCGCCGATTATCTGGACAGGGCCGGGAGTGTAGCCAGCCGGGGTGAACAAGTTGAGATCGCCGTTGTACTCGCCATCGGAATCGTGTGGAAATATCTGGAGCGTGTAGGGGACTGCAGAAGCGGGCAACTTGATGAGCGCGCCGAGGTTGGGCGCCCGATTCGCCTCCATTATCGCCGCGCGCAGCGTGCAGACGGGCGGCGCCGGCGCCGCCACGGCGGAACACTTGCCGTCGCCGGGATTCACGTCGGCACCATCGTCGGTGCTGTTGACCGTAAAGGTGACCGCCAACGCCGCGCACGGCAGCAGCAGACTGGCTGCGACTAAAAATCCGACCGCGCAGGCCAGACGAGTCCACCCGGCAAGCAAGGTTTGCGGATTCACGTTTTCCATCCAATGTCGTGCGAGGCACTCATACGCTCCTATACGGCAAGCGGGTCAGCCAAACGACATTCGCAGACAAAACGACAAAAATAAGGGGATGGAGGAAATTATCTTGGCGTAGTCACCTCCGTCCAATTTCTCAACCTACTCCATCCCGCTGTAGAAAATCTCGTCGTTGCGAAGTTGGCGTTCGTAGGCACCAATGTCGCGCTGCCGTTCACCTCGCGGGGGTAGCCGCTGCCACGCTGGTCCGTGTCGAACAGGTTCGCGTTGTTTTATCGAAAGGCCCCGCTGCCCCTGTTTTTTCCGCCGACGCATGGCGCACTTCGTCCCGCAAGTCCGTTCTTCGAGTTGATCCAACACGAATGACATTGGAAAAAGTCCCGATGTCGATTTATGAGCGCCTTTCCCTGTTGCCATCGACTGCGTGAGCAGCCGCAGGTATCGAGTGTCAAGGCGCATGACTATCAACCGACGAGGAAACAATGAAGACCTTTCAAATCTGCATAGGCGCGCTGGCGATGCTGACTGGTGCAATTTCCGCACAGGGGCATCAGCACGGTCCCGATGCAAAAATCACTGTGTTTTGCCAGCAAGGATGGACGCCGCACATGGTCGACGTCGCGCGCGCGGTCGAACGCAATCACTTCTCGGCGACGCCAGCCGCGCGAAAGGAAATGCTTGCGCTGACACGCCAGGCTTGTGCATCGGGTTCCAAGGGAGTGGCGTTCGTGCCGCCGCGGGATCGGGGCTAACGACCGGAAAAGCGTGCCAGGGCAAATGGCCGTTTCCGGGGGCGCTGCAAGTCAAGAGGCGGCCGTCCTCACTTGCTATCTGGCTGCTCCACCCGATCCGAGACACGACCGATGTCAGTCCACGTCCGGCACCGATTCACAGAAGCCCCGACGCTCGAGACCGGCCGCCTGAGGCTTCGCGCGCATCAGCCCGGGGACTTGTCCGAGTATGTGCTCATGTGGGCCGATCCCACCGTGGTCAGATACACGATCGGCGAGCCCTCGCCTCCGCAGCGCACCTGGATGCGCTTGCTGGGTCACCGCGGTCACTGGAGCGTGCTCGGTTTCGGATACTGGGCAGTCGAGGCAAAGGAGACGGGGCGCTATATCGGCGAACTTGGATTCGGATATTTCAAGCGAGACCTGCATGCGTCGGTCGACACCGTTCCCGAACTCGGCTGGGCGCTGGTTCCGAGCGCGCACGGCAAAGGTTATGCGACGGAAGCATTGCGCGCGGTGTTGGCCTGGGGTGAAGCACACTTCGAATCGGACCGCATGGTCTGCATCATCGATCCAGGCAATGACGTCTCGGCGCGCGTGGCTGGCAAGCTGGGGTTCCGCGAGTACACGCGAGTTGCCAATAAGCAGGGACACGCCAAGATCCTCCTGGAGCGATATCGCGGATAGCTGGAGGATCGGCCCGCGCTTCGGCGATCCCTGGTCGGGCTGCACCGCGTATACAATGCCGCCTTCAAGACGCGTGACGTTTTCCGGCAATTCCGCGACGTTGTCTTGCGGCGAAGGGCAGCATGCTGCGGACCCTTGTCGCCCCGGCATCGCGCCTGCTGCAGTTCAGTGTGATTCGAACCCGCACCCGAAGATGTGGTCGCCGTCGAATTCGAAAGCACCGATGTCGATCGTGTTGACTACGCGCCTATAGGCCGGACCGCGTTGGTCGACGGTAAAGGTGTCGGGGTTGCTGCCGGCCTCGATCGCGGGGCTCGTCGCGTCGATTGCATGCGTGCGCATCGTACCGCCGTTGTAGGCGAGTGGCCCGAGCTTGGGGTCGAGGATCACCGTGCCGCCCGGCAGCTTCGCGCCGTTGCCTGCAAGTCTGACGAGGTTGCTGCCGCCGCCGATCTGCATCGGGTTGAAGACATCGATATCGAGCGCCGTGTTGTTCGCGATGATCGTGCTGTTCAGCGTTACGGTAACCGCGCTCGCGTTTGCGATCCACACGCCGGTGCTGAAGACGCCGCCCGTGTTGAAGGCGATCGTGCTGTTGTCGATTTCGGTGTTGACGTTCGCGCTGATCGCCTGGCCGATGCCGGTATTGGCCGTGTTCGAAGAGATCGTGCTCTGGACAATGCCAAGGGTTCCGCCGGCGCCGATCGCGGATATGGCGCCGCCGATGTCGGCACTGTTGTGATCGAGCGTGCTGTTGATGACCGCCGCCGAGGTGCTCGACCTGAGCGCGCCGCCAACCGCATTGCCGCTGCCGTTCCCGCTCGCCGTGTTGCCCGACAGCGTGGAATATTTCACGGTGATTTGCGCCGCCATCATCGCGCCGCCATAGGCGTGCCCGGATGTGGTCATGGCCGTATTGCCGGAGACGATGCTGTCGTGCAGCGTGATGGTTCCCTGCGCATAGATGGCGCCGCCGGCGGCCAGCAAAGAGCCGGCGTCGGCGAACGCGTGGCTGTCGGAGATTGTCGAGCCGTAGCCCTGAACGTCCATGGCGCTGAAGACGCCGCCACCCTTGACGTTGGCCTTGCCTGTCGCCGAGCAATGACTCACGACCGAGCGCTGCAGCGTCACCGTACCTTTCGAATACACGCAGCCGCCAAAAGCGTCACCGGTGGTCTGGTGCGCACCGTGCGAGATCGTCAGGTCGGTCAGCGTGAGCGCGGAGGTGGTGTTGTTGACGAACACGCGGTCGACGCCGTTCGCGTCGATCGTCAATTTGTCCGCGCCGGGTCCGATGATCGTGAGCGGGGCGAAGTTGATCGGGATCGCGGCCGAGAGCGTGATCGTACCGCACCCGGCCGTGCCGAGATCGATCGTGTCGCCGGCATTCGAGGTCAAGACCGCGTGCCGCAGCGTGTCGAACCCGCCGTCATCGGCGCAACTCGTGACCGCGGCCGGCGCGGCGACGGCGGCCGTCGCGCCAAACGTTGCGCCGCTGCCGAGCAGCGTCGCTATGACGAACGCAAGCCTGCGCTCCGACGCCGGCTCCTGCGGTTTTGCAATCGGCTGGAACATGCCTGCCCCCTCTGCTGATAGCAATTGCCGGGGCATTGCGCGTGCGGCGGCGATTGCGATCCCAGGAGAACGCCGGGAAGTGCGCGAAGCGAACAAATCCAGCAGAAACGGGGCAGGGCGATTTCGCTCCCGAGTTATTGACCCTGCACCAGCCGCCTCGAGCGGCCCTTTTTCGTAATGGCTCTGACCCGGTCTTGGACTCTGCTATGCGAAAACTCGCGCTGCCACGGGTTTCCGCGTGTTCGCGCCAATGTCGTGGCAAAGGTGGTATTTTGATGCAGACTTCGATGGATACTGCCATGTGCCGATCGTTCGTCATCCTGTGCGCGGCTTCGGTGTTCGCCTTGGCGCTGCAATCGCCAGCGTTGGCTGGTGACGATATCTTCGCTTCCGGTTTCGAGTATCGCGACTTCCCCGCGGCGCCGATTGTCGATGCAGGGGCGCCC
>DATIEJ010000567.1:0-2044 GCA_035455825.1 Rhodanobacteraceae bacterium
GCCAGCTTGCTATGGCGGATACCGTAGGCGAAATAGACCAGCGTGCCGAACGCGACCCAGCCGAGGAATACCATCCAGGTGATGAAGGCGAGCTCGGTCAGCAGCCAGATCGAGAACGCGATGCCGATGACCGGCACGACCGGTACCCACGGCGTGCGGAATGCGCGCGGCAATTCGGGCTTGCGATAGCGCAGCAGCAGCACCGCGGAGCAGATGACAATGAACGCCGAAAGCACGCCGATATTGACGAGCTTGGCGACTTCGCCGAGTGGAAACAGCCCGGCGACCAGGGCGGTGAATATGCCGAGCGCGATCGTCGGCCGATGCGGCGTGCCGTAGCGCGGATGGACTTTGGCGAACCAGCCGGGCAGCAAACCGTCGCGCGACAGTGCGAACCAGATGCGCGCCGCGCCGAGCATGAACGCGAAGATCACGCTGAGGATGCTCGCGATCGCCGTCGCCGAAATCGCCGCGCCGATCCACTTCATGCCGAGCGACTGGAATGCCTGCGCGACCGGCGCATCGGTGCCGAGCTGCGTGTACGGCACCATGCCGGTCAGCACGAGCGTGATCGCGATGTACAACGTCATCGAAATGCCGAGCGACAGCAGGATCGCGCGCGGCAGGTCGCGCTGCGGATTCTTCGCCTCCTCGGCGGCCGTGGTCAGCGTGTCGTAGCCGAAGACGGCGAAGAACACGACGGCCGCGGCAGTCACGACGCCGGGCCAGCCGAAGTGGCCAACGCCTTGCGCGTCGACGATGCGTTCCGGAACGAATGGATGCCAGTTCGCCGGGTTGACGTAGAAGATGCCGACGCCGATCACGAGGATCACCGCGACGACCTTGATAGCCACGATCAGCGTGTTGGCCCGGGCGCCCCACTCCGTGCGCATCGTCAGCAGCACGGCAACTCCCATCGCGACGATCGCGGCGATCAGGTTGAAGTAACGGCCGGGACCGGAATCGGGAGCCCCGCGCAGCGCCTCGGGCAGATGAATGCCGACTGCGTCGAGCAGATTCAGCACGTAGCCCGACCAGCCGCTGGCGACGGCCGCGACGATCAGCGCGTACTCGAGCAGCAGGTCCCAGCCGATCAGCCAGGCCACGCCCTCGCCGAGCACGGCATAGCCGTAGGTGTAGGCGCTACCGGTAACCGGAATGAGTCCGGCGAATTCCGCATAGCACAGTGCCGCCGCGGCGCTGGCGATGCCGGCGAGAATGAATGACAGCGCGACCGCCGGCCCAGCGTTGGCCGCGGCCTGCTGGCCGGCGAGCACGAAGATGCCGACGCCGATGATGCCGCCCAGGCCGATCGCGGTCAGCTGCCACAGGCCGAGGACGCGGCGGAAGTCGCGGCGCTGGCCGACTTCGGCCTGCAGCTGTTCAATGCTTTTGTGGCGCGTCAGTTGCTGGATAAGACTCATGCGGTCCCCAAGGGTAAACACTACTCTAAGGACGTCATCCCCGCGCAAGCGGGGATCCACCTTGATCCTGTTCTATTCGAGCCGGGAGCAAAATGGATTCCCGCTTTCGCGGGAATGACGGCTTTTGTTCATGGCGCGATCATACCGAAGTCCGCGCCGGAACTTCGCGCACTTGCAACGACACCTGCTTCCTGTCGCCGCCGATCCACTGCGTGCCGACCTCGCGAAAGCCGTAGCGCTGATGAAACGCGGCCGACACCGGGTTCGGCGGCGCGACGTCGAATTCGGCGGTCAGGCGCGCGGCATTCGTCGCGGCCGCGAACGCGAGGATGTCGTCGTACAGTTGCGCGCCGAAGCCGAGGCCGCGCGTGACGCCCGCGACGACGATCCGGTCGACATAGAGAAACTGCGCGTAGCGCTGCGCAAACCAGCGATAGTTCGGGCTGTCGTAATCGGCGCCTTCGCGAAACGCGAGCAGGAACGCGGCGACCTTTTCTTCATGTTCGACAACGCGGTGGTACGCGGCCTGCGCGTGCAAACGGCGCAGACGTGCCGCGTCGAGCGGGCTGAGGAAATGCACCGACTCGGCATTCAGCGCGAGGATTGCCGGGAAGTCGCCG
>DATIEJ010000568.1:0-8625 GCA_035455825.1 Rhodanobacteraceae bacterium
ACTGAGCCAGGATGCGCGTCACAATCTCGGCACGCTGCTGCTGCGGCTCGAACGCTTCGCCGATTCGCTGCCGATGCTGGCTTCCGTGGTCGCGGCCGAACCCGGTAACGAGGAAGCCGCCCTCGATCTGGCTCGCGCCGAGCTTGCGACCGGTGCCGAAGACGCCGCTGTCGCGCGGCTCGTCGCGCTGGGGCGGCAAAGCGCGCGCGACGACGTTGTCGAAGCCGTCGCCGGCATCCTGCTCGATGCCGGCAGGGTCGACGAGTCCCTGGCCGCGGCCTTGCGCATTGCCGAAAGCGCGCCGCCGAATCTCGACGCGTTGCTGCACCACGCAAAACGGCTGCGCGACAACGCAGCGATGCCGGCCAGCGCCATGCTGCTCGACACACTCGCGCGCAAGCCGCTCGGCGCCGCGGCGCGCCTGCGCGTCGACCTGCACGTCTCGCTCGGCTTGCCGGCGGTCTATTCGAACGCCGACGCGATTGCCGCGGCGCGCGCGCACCTTGCGCGCGGTATCGACTATCTGGCCAGCGAATATCCGCCGAGCCGCATCGCGCAGATCGGGCCGGATCCGGACGCATTGCTCTGGGATAACTTCTACCTGGCCTACCAGGGACGCAACGACCGCGATCTCCAGCACGCTTTCGGCGCCTGGTACTGCGCGGCGCTCGGCGCAATTCTTCCCGCCGCCGCGCTCGCAAGGCCGGCTCGCCAGCGTCCGCGCATCGCGATGATCTCGGGCCGGTTTCACCGTTGCACGGTCGGCATGTACTTCTCGGCGTGGATCGAATACCTGTCCAGTCACGGCTGGGAAGTGATCCTGGTCCACGTCGGCGCGTACCGCGACGACTGGACCGAGCACCTGGCGCGCTGTGCGCATGGCGAGGTCACGCTGACCGGCGCGTTCGCCGACCGCGCCCGGCGCGTGCGCGAACTCGATGCGGACCTGGCGCTGTATCCCGAACTCGGCATGGACAGTTCGGTGCTCGGCCTGGCGGCGCTGCGCCTGGCTCCCGTGCAAGTCTGTGCCTGGGGTCATCCAAGCACGACCGGGCTGCCGACGATCGATGCGTTCCTGTCGTGCGCCGACATGGAGCCGGCCGACGCCGCGGCGCATTACACCGAGCTATTGCACCTGCTGCCCGGACTCGGCACGCGCTATCCGCCGCCGCCGGTTCCCGCGCGTTCGCCACGCGCGGCGTGCGGCCTGCCGGACGACCGCCGCCTGTACCTGGTTCCGCAGTCGTTGTTCAAGCTGCACCCGGACAACGACGCGGTGCTTGCGCACATTGTGGAAAATGATGCAAACGCATTGTTCGTGCTGTTCGCCGGTTCGGAACGCGGCGCCACAGACAGCGTGCGCAAGCGCCTGGTCGCGGCGTTGAGCGGCGTTGCCGCGCGGCCTGACAAGCACCTGCTGTTCCTCGGCCAGCGCACGCGCGAAGAGTACCTGCGCGTGAATCTCGCCTGCGATGTCATGGTCGACAGCCTGCACTGGTCCGGGGGCAACACGTCGCTCGACGCTTTGCATTGCGGATTGCCCATTGCCACCCATCCGGGCGCGCTGATGCGCGGACGCCAGTCGGCCGCGATGCTCAAGACCATGGACTGCGCGGAATTGATCGCTGACTCTGCGCGCGGCGTGGCCGGTCTTTGCGTCGAAATCGCCAACGATTCCCCGCGCCGGTCCAGCCTCGGCGCGCGCATTCGCGACGCGCTGCCGCGCCTGACCGGATCGGACGAACCGCTGGTTGCGCTGAACGATACGCTGCGCCAGCTGCTGAGACCTTCGTCTCGATAAGCATCGGGGTGATCCATTTCGAGGCAGCCGCCGTTACGTGCGGCTATAATCCGGCCTTGCCGCCCTGTCGATCACGCGCATGCCAGCCAAACTTGCTCCGGATCAGTCGCGCGGTTACCTCGTTCCGATCGGCCAGAGCGTGCGCGCCGACAGTGCACTGGGAATCTACCGGCGAGTGCTCGCAGTCATCGGGCAGCGCCCGACCGTGGCGGTCATTGCCGCGGCCGCCGCCGAAGATCCCGTTCCCGAAGAACTCGAGAGCCACCTGGTGGCCAGTGGCGCCGCGCAACTGCGTCGCACGACCCTGGCCAGTCGGGGAGACGCAGACCAGCGCTCGACGCTCGCGCTGGTCGAAAGCGCCGACCTCGTGCTGCTGTTTGCCGATCAACCGCTGCGCCTGTCGACGCTGCTCGGCGGCACGGCGCTCGCCCGCCTCCTGCGCAAACGCAACGCCGAGGGCATGGCGATCGGCGGGATCGGCGCCGGTGCGGCGATCCTGGCCGAGCATATGCTCGCCGGCGGCGCCCACGGACCAACGCCGCGCATGGGCAGCGTGACTCTCGCACCCGGGCTCGGACTGACCAATCGCCTCGTCATCGACCAGGGCGGCGCGAGCGCCAACCGCCTCGGCCGGCTGCTTGGAGCGCTGGCTCTCAATCCGTTTGCGCTCGGCATCGGTATCGATCCGGATACTGCGGGACTCATTGGCGCCGACAACGTCATGGACGTGATCGGTCATGGCGGCATCACTGTCATCGATCCGACCGACATCGGCCACTCGAATGTCGCCGACGCCGATCCGAGCGGTCCGATCAGCATCACGAATCTGCGCGTGCACGTGCTGGTGCATGGCGCGCGCTACGACCTGGATTTTCGCCGGCCGCTCTGATTAGGGGCGCGGGACGAGGTGCGAGGGACGAGAGAAGATAGACGAGAGAAGAGAGACAGTTCGCAGTGAACCGGTGACCGAAGGTCGACAGCGCGCTGCTCTCCACTACCTTTCCAGCAACCAACTTGTTTTCTGGCACCACACAAAATGCAAAAAGCAACTTCCTCGACCGGCTTCATCATCCGCCCGATCACGCCCGCCGACAACGCGGCGGTCGCCGGCGTCATCCGCACGGTGATGCCGGAATTCGGAGCCGACGGGCCGGGTTTCGCGATCCATGACAAGGAAGTCGGCGACATGGCGGCCGCCTATGCGCAGCCGGGCTGCGCGTACTTCGTCGTCGAACGCAACGGCCGAGTGTGCGGCGGCGGCGGCGTTGCGCCGCTCGACGATCCCGAGCCGGGCATCTGCGAACTGCGCAAGATGTATTTCCTGCCGGAATTGCGCGGACTCGGTGCCGGCAAGGCGCTGATCGGGCAGTGCCTGGATGCGGCGCGCAAACTCGGTTACCGCCGCTGCTACCTCGAGACGCTCACGGGCATGGACGCCGCGCAGAAACTCTACGAAGCGCAAGGCTTCGCGCGCATTCCGAAAGCGCTCGGCAACACCGGTCATTTCGGCTGCAACCGCTTCTACGTGCGCGAACTGAACGCCTGATTTCTCCGCGACGCCGCGCGCGTCGCTCCACGACGTGTCAACCGGATCGACGTTCGCACGTTGAATTTCCACGAGCACGGGGAATCGGGAGCCGACGACAATTCGGCCGGCGCGCGGCGAAGCAAAAAAGTTCGCGGCGCTCCAGCCGACACGGGAGGTTGGCATGAAGCATCGGGATGGGGTCCATGGAATCGCGGCGTGCATGTTGCTGGCGGCAATTGCAGCGACGGCGCCATCGGCTTTGGCCACATCGCCGCCGGCCTATGACCTGATTTTCCGCGGCAACCTCGAGCCGGTCACCGACGCGCCGCAGAGCGACGCCGAATCCGCGCGCTTCCTGACGATGGCAACGTTCGGCCCGAACCAGGCCGAGATCGCGCGCCTGCGCGGGATCGGCTACGGCCAGTGGATCGAGCAGCAGCTGGCGATGCCCGCGACGCCGGAACGTCCGGCGGTCGAGGCGCTCGATGCCGGCGTGCAGAATCCCGGCCAGAGCCATCGGCGCGCCGAGTGGTTCAAGGTTGCGATCACGGCGCCGGACCAGTTGCGCCAGCGCACGGCGTGGGCGCTGTCGCAAATTCTGGTAGCCAGCGACCAGGGCAACAAGCTCAGCCAGGATCCGGTTGCGCTCGCCGAATACTACGACACGCTTGCGCGCGACGCGTTCGGCTACTTCGACGACGGCAGCTTGTATCACGCGGGCCTCTACCCGACGTTGCTCGCCGACGTGACGTACAGCCCGGCGATGGCGAAGATGCTGACCTACGTGCAGAACGACAAGGGAAACCCGGCATTGCACCTGGCGCCGGACGAAAACTATGCGCGTGAAGTCATGCAGCTGTTTTCGATCGGCCTGATCGAGCGCAACCTGGATTTCTCGCCGAAACTCGTCAACGGCAAGACGATCGCGACCTACGACCAGAGCATGGTCACGGGCGCCGCGCACGTGTTCACGGGATTGAGCTACGACCCGCAGTATTCGGACGGCTTCCGCAGCTATCCGACCAACGGCGCCGGCTGGACCGTCGCCGACTACCTGCCGTTGTTCTGCTACGAAATCCACCACGACGAAACGGCCAAGACCGTGCTCGACGGCGCGACGATTGCCAATCCGGCGCCGAACTGCGGACAGGATATCGCCCAGCTGCTGTCGATCATCGCGCAGCATGCCAATGTTGCCCCATTCATTTCGCGCCAGCTGATCCAGCGCTTCACGACGAGCAATCCGTCGCCCGCGTACATCGAACGCATCGCCCACGTATTCCTCGACAATGGCCAGGGCACATACGGCGACATCGGCGCCGTCGTCAAAGCGATCCTGACCGACGCCGAAGCACGGTACGGCGCTGCGCCACCGCCGGCGCCGTACGTGTTCGGCAAGGCACGCGAACCGCTGCTGAAGCTGACGGCGTTGTGGCGCTACTACGGCGGCGCGGCGCAGAGCGGCGTGTATACGGTATCGCCGGCTTCGGCCTATGCGCAGGCGCCACTCGACTCGCCGTCGGTATTCAACTTCTACCTGCCGGATTACCTGCCACCGGGCGAGCTTGCCGATGCCGGGCTGTTCGCTCCGGAATTCCAGATCGAGAGCGAAAGTTCGGTCGTGTCGACGGCGAACGACCTGACCGCGCGCATCAACGCGTACGCCGGCAATCCCGCGAACACGGCCAGCACGATCGCCGTGGATCTGTCCACGCTGTTTGCGCTGGCCGGCAATCCGGCGCTGCTCGTCGCGCAGGTCAACCACGACTTGATGTACGGCAGCATGAGTGCGTCGATGCAGGCGACGCTGGTCGGCATGCTTGGACCGATCCCGTACAACGCGTCCGACCCGCAGCCGCGCGTACTCGCGCTGCTGCAAGTCGTGCTTGCCTCTCCCGAATTCGCGATCCAGAAGTGAGGACGCCGTGAACCCATTCTCCGTGAACAAATTCAACGCGGGCAAGTCCATCGCGACGAGCAGCCGCGTGTTCCAGTCGCGCCGCGATTTCCTGCGCCGCACGGCGTGCTCGAGCCTCGCCTGCGCATCGAGCGGTGCGCTGTTCGGCCAGCTGAGCCTGATGAATTCGCTGCTCGCCGCGTGCCCGGCTTATCCGCCGGTCGACGACTACAAGGCGCTCGTGTGCCTGTTTTTGGTCGGCGGCAACGACTCGTTCAACCTGCTGATCCCGAGCGACACCGCGCGCTACGGCGTCTACAACACGTCGCGTAGCGGTCCGGCTCCGGCCGGCATGGCGATCGACAAGGCCACGCTGATCCCGGTGCATCCGACCACGCTCGACCAGGCCGGCGACACCTACGGCATGCATCCGAGTTGTCCGGAACTTGCGGCGCTGTTCGAAAGCGGAAAACTTGCCTTCGTCGTGAATGCCGGCACCGCGCTGCAACCGACGACCAAGGCCGACTACCAGACACCGGGCTATCCGTTGCCGCCACAACTTTTCTCGCATGCCGACCAGCAGGGGCAATGGCAGTTCGGCCAGCCGGCGCAGAACGGCACCGTCGGCTGGGCAGGCCTGGCTGCCGACCGGTTGAGCGTGCTCAATCCGGGCATGACGATACCGATGTCGATTTCGTTGAATGGCCAGAACCGCCTGCAGGCCGGGCAGTTGGTGCAGCCGTATTCGGTGACGAGTTCAGGTCCCGCCGGGCTCGGCGGCTACAACGGTGCGATCGGGACGGCCAAGATGGATGCTCTCGAGGAACTGCTCGCGCAGACCTACCCGGACCCGCTGTCGCGCCGCTACAAGTCGACGCTGCAGAATTCGATTGATTGGTATCACACGTTGAACGCTGCGCTCGCAAATGCGACCGACGTTTCGGCCAACTTCCCCGCGAAAGGCGTGAACCCGGTCGCCGATGCGATGCAGGAAATCGCGAAGATCATTTCGGTGCGCGCCACGCTCGGTGCGAAACGCCAGATTTTCTTCGTCTCGTACGGCAGCTTCGACACGCACGACGGCCAGCTCGACACGAATTCCGGCCAGCCGAAATTGTTCGCGACGATCTCGCAGGCACTCGCCAGCTTGTACGCCGCGACAGTTCAGCTTGGCGTACCGAACGCGGTCACGAGCTTCACGTTTTCGGAATTCGCGCGCACTCTGAACTCGAATGGCGATGGCACTGATCACGCCTGGGGTGGCGTCCAGCTCGCGGCTGGCGGCTCGGTGCTCGGCAAGAAGCTGTACAGCGCGCCGATGGCCAGCGGCCGCAACTATTTCCCGGACCTCACGCTCGACGGGCCCGATTGCCTGTCGCGCGGGCAGATGATTCCGAGCGTATCGAGCGATCAATACTCGGCCACGCTGGCGAAATGGCTCGGAGTCGACGCCTGCGACATCGGCACGATCTTCCCGTACGTCGGCAACTTCCCGGTCGCGGACCTCGGGTTCCTCGGCTGAGGCAGCGCGAGCCGGCGAAAGCTCCCGGCGGTGTTACCGGTCTTTGGGCAGGCATCTGGTACGGCATTTGCTCCAGATGCGCCGGTCTCGTTGACTGACGCCGGCTTGAGGAGGAGATTGGGAATCCGACGCATCCGCGTCGATCGATCATTCGAACCTGGGAGGGATTTATGCTCGCACCACGTTTGATCAAAACCCTTATTGCTGCCGCTATCGCCGCAACAGCGGCCAGTCTGGTTTCTGCCGCGGAGCATGCGAAGAAGGAGCCTGCCGCGCCCGCCGCGAAAGCGCCGAGCGATGCCCAGCTGATCGCAAGCGCCCAGCGCGCGGCACCGGCGAAAGTCTCGAAGGACGCAACGATCATCGCAATGGACGCAGACGGCAAGATGCGAACCCTGCGTCAGGGAACCAACGGCTTTACCTGCATGCCGGACAGCCCGACGACGCCGGGACCTGATCCGATGTGCATGGACAAGAACGCGTTTGCCTGGGCGGGCGCCTGGATGGCGCACAAGGATCCACCGCAAGGCAAAGTCGGCTTCATGTACATGCTCGAGGGCGGCACCGACGCGAGCAACACCGATCCGTTCGCAACCAAACCAACCGCCAGCAATCACTGGGTCAAGACCGGTCCGCACATCATGGTCGTCGGCGCCGATGCCAGCTTCTACGACTCGTATCCGAAGAGCCCGGACCCCGATACGTCCCAACCGTATGTGATGTGGGCCGGGACTCCGTACCAGCATTTGATGGCGCCGATCAAGTAACAGCGACACTTTCCCGACCGCCCCGCGTCGACGTCAATGACGCGGGGCAGTCCAGGCAGGAGCGAAGAGACTGAACCACGGAGAACAGCCGGAAAGCAACAAACCCGTGTAGGAGGCGTGGCCCCTTTTTTCGACATTCCGGCGTCTTTCAACAGCGGAGCTGGTCAAGGCGGAATCCAGATCCAATTACTGGCCGCGAGAGCTGGATCCCGGCGTTCGCCGGATGACGGCAACGTTCCCCAGTCGGCGTGCTGACTACTGACCACCGCATCCTGGCTTTCTCCGTGTTCTCCGTGTTCTCCGTGGTTCAATCGCGCTGCTTTTGAATCGCGGCAGACAAAGGGCGGCGTCCTTCCGCTACAATGCGCGCCCCGCAATGCGCCGGAGCGCGAGGCAATGCAACTCGATCAAGTCAAGGCTGTCGTTACCGGCGGCGTTTCGGGACTCGGCCTTGCCGTGGCCCATCTGCTCGCCGCGCGTGGTGCCAGCGTCGCCCTTGTCGACATCAACGACGAAAAAGGCGCCAGCGCAGTCGCCGAACTCGGCGCGAAGGCCAGCTATCACCGCACCGATGTCACCAGTGAGGAACATGTCACGGCTTCACTGCAGCAGGCTGCCGATCGAATGGGCGGCTTGAACGCGGCGATCAACTGCGCCGGCATCCTCGGCGCCGGCCGCGTGCTCGGCAAGGAAGGGCCGATGCCGCTGAAGACGTTCCAGACCACGATCATGGTCAACCTGATCGGCAGCTTCAACGTGGCCAAGGCCGCGGCGGCACTGATGCAGAACAATGCGCCCGGCGAAGACGGCGAGCGCGGCGTGATCGTCAACACGGCGTCGATCGCCGCCTACGAAGGACAGATCGGCCAGGCAGCGTACGCCGCATCCAAGGGTGGCGTGATCGGCATGACGTTGCCGATGGCGCGCGAGTTCGCCCGCATCGGCGTCCGCGTGATGACGGTCGCGCCCGGCGTGTTCCACACGCCGATGGTCGACGGCATGCCGCCGCACGTATACGAGTCGCTTTGTGCACAAGTACCCTATCCGTCTCGCCTCGGCACGTCGGCCGAGTTCGCCGACGTCGTCGCCTTCATCCTGCAGAACCGCTAC
>DATIEJ010000569.1:0-5118 GCA_035455825.1 Rhodanobacteraceae bacterium
TCCTAGCGCTGCTGCGCAAGCAGTGCCTCAGCGCGGCCAGCGTCGGTGCGCTCACCGCTGCTGGCGAGCTGATCCCGGGCTTGTCGCGCGTCCTCGGTTTGGTTTTCGGCGAGTTGCTCGACGCGAAGTTCCTCGCCAGCATCCAGCGTCAACTGATCGAAAGAACGTTCGCCATTTATGGGCTTGAACTGCCCAAGCCGGTGCATGAGGTTCTGGTCGGCCGCGTACAGATGATCGGCACGAGCGCCAGCGTCGCCAGCGACGCGATCATGCGGACACTGCTCAAGCGCAGCGTTGGACAGTTCGGAACCTACGTCGCCGTTCGCATCGTGCCGCTGACGTCGATTGCATCGTCCGCGTTTGCCAACGCGATGGTGACGTATGCCGTCGGCAAGCGCGCGCAGGCCGTCGCGAAACTTCGTGACGCGCCGATCACCGGCATGCCCGACGCACTGCGTGCATTCAGCGGTGTCGACGAGCGGCGCGTGCTCGACTGGACAGTCGAGGCGATGAAGTCTTCGGTTGGCCTTATCAGCAATGCCCTGCGCGGACTGGTGACGCGCAAACCGGCAGCGAAGCCAGCCGGCAAACAGAGGAAACGCCGCCCGGCGTCCGCGTGACGGCAGCGCTCTTCAGACGCCAAGCTCGAAGGCGTTGAGGAAGATCGTATCGGACGCTTCAAACGCACCCACGTCGCAATACGGCCCGTACGGCCGCCGGAATCCGCGCTGGTCCGTGGTGATAGGCTTATCGTCGCCATCCAGGCATCCGGTTATGTTTCCGGCATCGATGGCGGCACTGCCCGCCAACAACGCGTGCGTCTTTGTTGGTCCCCCGTTGTTTTGCAGTGGGCCGAGCGCTACCGCAGTGACGGAATAAGGACCGCCGATCGAGCAGTGACCCGCATCGACGTCGCTGAGCAGATTGCCGCCGAGGGAAGCGATGTAGCCGGAACATTGGTCGGGATCCCGGATCGGTTTCCCATCGGTTGGGACTAAAACTGCATTGTCGGCAACGATACTGTTCGCGAGGTACAAGGTTGCACCAGCTTCATTGAATATCCCGGCTCCCGTCCCGCCCGGCTTGATCTCATCGGAGTTGGCAGTATTTTTCACAACCGTCACGTTGTAGAAGCCAACCGGGCCGTATTTGGAATAGACGCCACCGGCGCCTTCGGTGCTGGCGTTGCCGGAGATTGTCGTGTTGACGACGGACAACGAATTGATCGTTGTGTAAATGCCGCCGCCGGTCGTAGCGCCGTTGCCGCTGATGGTAGTGTTTCTGATTAGCGATTTGGCGCCACCCAAAATGATCAAACCACCGCCAGCTCCGGGCGAACCCGAGGTCGTATTGCCGCTGATCGTGCTGGACTCGATGGTCAGCGGGCCCTGGCTGTAGATGCCGCCGCCGTAAGCATTGTGTCCACCGCTGATATTGTTCGAAACAACGCTGCCGATAATAGTGAGGCTGGCATCACTCAGGATACCTCCGCCCCAGTCGTTGAGGCCGTTGACGGTATTTGCCGTAACGACGCAGTTCTGCAACGTCAGAGTCGCATGGTTCAGAATCCCGCCGCCAGCAACAGCCGAATAACCGTGCTGGATCGTCACACCCGACAGCGTGGCCACGACGTCGCCCGTCGCGCATACACTCATGTACCCGCCCCCGATGCATTTGTCGAACTGGAAGACCCGGTCCCCCAACACTGCGCCGTTGCCATCGATGACCGTCGTGGGTCCCGCGCCGATTATCGTCACGCTGTCCGTTACGTCGAGATCGCCGGTTCGCGCGACGTCGTCGATTCCGACCCGGGTCAACAGGTAAGTGACGTTCGCCTGGAGGACGATCGTGTCGGCGCCGGCGTGCGCGTTGGCTTCCAGGATGGCAGCGCGAAGCGTGCACACGCCGTTTCCCGCCACCGTTTCGCAAATGCCGTTTCCCGGATTGAAGTCCAGTTCGTCAACAGGGCTGTTGACCAAGAATGTCAGCGGCGCAGCGCCCGCAACCGACGCAAATGCGCCTGACGACGCAACGACGAACAGCGCGCGCGCGAACTTCCCGCACACACTACGAACGAGCCCGGAAAAAACCATTGCACCCCCCGACATTGGCCCAATGAACCGTTCGACACGGCAGCAAAGCCAGCACTACGGCCAAGCCCGCATGGGTGTCGGCCGGTACGAAACCGCGGCCCCGACCCCGGAAACCGCGTACCCGCAAACGAGAAACTCCGTTCGGGCCGTTTTTGCGACATCGGCCGTCTGGCCGGCAGGAGGTGTTCGTTCACGAAAAACTTCACACCCTGCACACATTTTGCATAGCAAAATCGACGGGTTGCGGAATTGTGCCGGCACACACCGCTAAACCCGGAATTTCGCATTCCAGGGGAGGACAGATGGATATGGATTGGTTCGATCGCCGCAGGGTGCGGCCCGTGCAACTGGCTGACTGGAAACGCAAACTCAACGCGGACCAAGCCGATACGTTGCGTTCGCTGGAGCTGGTCGGCTGGTCGCTGAAATTTGTCCGCACCGAAGGCGAAGGCACGCCGCTGGCTGCCGTCTACAATCCGGACAACAACTCCCTCTCCGTCATCGAACCCGACGGCCGGCTGGTCGAGAAGCCGAAGCTGCGCTTTCGCGACTGATAGCCGCGAGCCCCGAGCACGCAGCACGCGGGCAGAAACGGGCAGCCGTCGCGAGCGGCAGCTTCACGGCGCGCTCAGGGCGGCGGTTCGAAGTCGCCGCTGCTGGCCATCTCGGCAAGCGACAGGCTCTTCAGGAAGTCTTTCTCGCGACGGTAGATCGCGCTCAAGTCCGCCTCCTTGAACTTGACCAGGGAACCGGCCGGCAGCGTGTTTCCGCCGCCCGCTTTCCAAGCCGCCTGCCACATCGTGGCCAGAACCTTCACGCTCTGCGCGAGCGATTCGATCGTGGCCTTGCGCACGACGGTGTTGTTCCATAACCGCTGCGCACGCGCCGGCTTCTGCAGAGTCGGATCGTCGGCGGCGATGATCTTCTTAGGCGGCAGGCGTTTCTGCGCGTCGTACATCAGGCCGAGCGTCGCCTTCGCCGCATCGAAGCCGCTGCGAATCGAATTCGGATCGATCTGCACGCCGTCCAGCAGGTTGTTGACCGACACGAGCGCGGTCGGTGTGTCGACCTCGAGCATGTTCTCTTCGTAGATTCCGTGAATGTCGGCCGCCGGCGTTTTCTTGAACGCGTTGAACTCGTCGGTCCCCTTGCGCACCGGATAATTTCTCCCGGCATGCTTCTTCATGGGTGGCACGCCGTGATGCATGTATGAGCAATGCAGCGGCTGCGACGCATCGCCGACATAATGCGCGAGCACACCGGCGGCGGCCACGAAGCGGATGACATCCTTCTGCTTGAGGTAGGCGACCATCGCCTCCCATATCTGCCACACGCGAAACGGCAGCGCGCCGTCGTCGGGGCCGACTCCGGCCGCCTTGAAGCCGTCGAAGTACGCTTTCCACTGCGTCGCCGAACAATTCGCGCCATCGTCATGGCAGCGCTTGAGCATGCTGTCGCCGCCGTCGATGTCCTGGATGTCGATATCGGCAAAATGCTGGATGCCTTCGAAGCCACGGTCCTTTGCGTGCACCCACACATAGTCGGACACATCGGCCAGCGGCACGAAATCACCGCGCCCCATCGTGAACTGCGCACCGGCGCCCAATGTTTCATCGCCGAAGCCAATGCGTTCCTGATTCAGGCCCATCAGCGTCTTCAGGCCGCCGGTAACGTAATCGCAGGCCTTCCAGCCGATCGCGAAATGGCCGAGCTTTCCCCAGTATTCGCTGTGGCCGGTGCTCCAGTTGCGTACGATTTCGAATTCGAGTTCGCGGCACACCGTCGACAGGAAGCTGCCGAGCGCGAACGCGCTGGATTTGCCCTTCTCGTCGACAAACCGCTGGCCGCCCCATTGCATCGCGATCGGCCGCAGGCGCCGCGCACGCAGGCCGCGGTCCGGCGCTTCCTCGTGCGCCAGGACATCCGGCGACGGCGGCGGCGGAGCGTTCGGCGGGTCGTAGAACCACAACGTACCCGAATCGCCGGGACGCGTCAGCGGACCGCGAGGATTCGCGGACTTGTCCGGCTCGCGCGCGCCGATCAGCACGTCGGTCGCGTAATCCGCGCCGCCGACCGACTTGTACTGGAAGAACAGCGCGCGAATCTCGCCTTCCATCACCCCGCTCGTCCCGCCAAAGGCGCGCAGTGGCGTGCCGATCAGGTCCAGCGTCAGCGAATGCTCCGTTGCGCTGAAGATCTCGCCGATCTCGCCGATGCCGAAAGCCTGCGACGTCCAGTCGCTGAGCTTGTCGATACGCACCAAGCCGGCGTCGAAGGCGAGCCTCGTGCTGAGCCCGCCCCATGCGCGAAACGCGTTGGACATGCGCAGTTTCGAAAGACCGATGTCGACCGACTCGCCGACGCGCACATACTGGCCGCCGATGTATGCCTTGATCTCCGCGCCGACGGGTCCGGCCACGTGCCGATTGGTCAACGCGAAATACGACCCTTCGCGATCGACGAGGCACGCGAACGTGCCCAGATGATCCACGCCCTGGTCGCTGCGCAGGCACGAATAGCCGCCACCAACCATCTGGCTGACCTGCGAAGGCCCGACCGCCGGCGGCGGCAGCGATTCATCCGGGGCCGCGAGCACCACGCACGTCGGAATCACGCGCCCATCCGGCAGATACAGCGAACGCGGAACCGCCTCGCCGCCGAGCTTTCGCGGATCGCCCCAGGCGCGCACGAAGACAAGCACGGCAGGCCACGACCAGGCCCGAATCACCGAATTATCGAGCGTGCGCGCTTCTTTCGGCTTCTCGACGTTCGCCGGGCGCGGCACGTCCGGCGAATGCGACGCATACCAGTCGTCCTTGTGAATGAGGTAGCGACCGATCGCCGTGGCCACGACGTTCTCGAGGCTCGACAGCTGCACGTGATACGCCTCGCGCGCGTCGAGCAGATCCTTGATCGACAGCGACGAGAAGTCGCGCTTCGGCGGAAATGTCGCCAGGGACTTGGCCGACGATGACAAGTGCGCAAAACCTGATGACGGTGCTTTCATGATTCCCTCCATGCAATC
>DATIEJ010000570.1:0-18181 GCA_035455825.1 Rhodanobacteraceae bacterium
ACGCTGCACGGGCTGCCGCACGTTCGCGGCGTGGAACAGATTGCCGATCAGATGAGAGGCATGCGCGATGATTCCAGTTCGAACTCGCTCGTCGACGATACGGGCCCGGATCTGCACTGCGTCGAAGTCGAGGTCAACGGCCAGCGCCACATCGAAGAGGTTCGGACAATGGCCGAGCTGGGCGCGCGCGAGCTTGGCGTGATCGTCGAATTCGTCGACGAATTCTGATCGCGTCGCCCCGCGGTTCGCGCTGCGCGGCAACTCAATGCCGCTTGAAGTACTGCACCTCGCGTTCGTGCTTTTCGGCCGCGGCGCGCGAGGCAAACGTGCCCAGATTGCGGCGTTTTCCGGTTTTTGGATCGGCCTTGCGCGAATACAGGCGGTATTCGCCGGATTTCAGTTTTCGGATCATGTCTTCGTCCTTCGCGACAAGAGAGAGTTCCGGCATTGAGCGAGCAGGAAACATGCCGGCCGCTTTCACGACGCTGACCACGGCTCGAGGCGTCAAGGATCGATTGCCGTCACGGCGCCGGGCTTGCCGGCAGGAAACCGCGCCATCAGCGCGCTCTTGAGCGACAGCCAATCGCTGACCTGTCGGGGGGCGGGAATCTGCTCATTCAATTCGACCACGACGCGGTAGTGCGTTTCCGCGCCGGCGCTTCCCGGGATTTCGTCGAGCGATACGTCGAACTGCGGGCGCAATTGTCCGAGTGCCGCCATGAGCGCCTCCCGCGGCGCGGACGAAGCGATCGTGCCGAGTGTGACGGCGTTTTTCGAAGCAGCGTGCACGAGCGCGCCCGTCAGACGGCAGCCGGCGACTTCAGGTCGCTCTGCCAGATCAGGTGATGACCGCCTTCGAGCAGCATCGTCGACTCGATGATGCGATCGGTTCCAGGCTTCGCATCGATGACCAGCAGGACATGGCCGGCCTCGATCTCGGCTTCGAACTTGCGCCGCACTTCATCCGGGATCGACGAACCGACGAGCGCTGACGCCCAGGTCCCGACCAGAGCACCGCCCGTGAAGAAACCGATCAGCGCCGGCCCGCCGACGGCGATGCCCAGAGGCGGAATCGCCATTGCGATGATGCCCGCGAACAGCCCGGTGATGCCGCCGAGCGCCGCGCCGCGTCCGAGCGCGGGAGCGAAGTCCATCGACGCATCGAGCAGGCGAGCGGGGATTTCCTCGAGTTCGATGTCCTTGCGCGCGGCCAGGGACAGGCATTTGTCGTCGAGGCCCTGGCGGCGCAACAGCGCCACGGCAGAGCGCGCGGCTTCGGCAGAGTCGAAAGCAAAAATATAGCGTTTCACGCGATGACCTCCGTCGGGATCAGGACCCCACGAAGATCAAGGAAGGATCATGCCAGCCGCAGCGGTACGCGCCGGCCTCGGCGCTGCGGGTTTGTGCCCAATTCAGGTTCGCGAATGCAAGGCAACGCCGCGTACGAGTCGACCGCGCCGGCGGTTCGAATCAGGGACGGGATTCCTGCGTCGGCGCGCGGTCGGCTTCGGGAAGGGCTTGCGCGACGGCCGCGGCGCGCTCGCGGCGCGAGCGCAGATAGCGTCCGAGCAGCACGAAGCCGATCCATGCCGCGAACACGGACAACGGCCACGCCAGCACGCGCGGCCAGATCGCCCCGACGATTGCAAACAGGAAGATCGGCATGACCAGCCACGGCAGCACCGTCGTTTCTTTCCGGTCGAGCACGCGCCGATTGCCGAGCGCGGCCCCGACCGAGTGCGCCAGGCGCAGGGCGCTTGCTGCCGCCCGGCCCGAACTGCCTCCGGCGCGCCGGGCGCTCGGGCGCACGCTGCGGCGGCGCACGTGACGCTTGGCGTTGAGCACGATCTCTGTGCAGTTTTCCAGGTCGCGCTGGTACTGCGCTTCCATCGTTGCGGCAAACGCGACATTTTCCACAGCGATGTCGATTTCGCAGTTGCCGAGCCAGCTGGCGACGTTGAGATTGCTCGACCCGACGCGCGCCCAGCGGCCGTCGGCGACCGCCGTCTTGGCGTGCATCATGCTGCCGTTCCATTCGAACACGCGCACGCCGGCCTCGAGCAGCGGGCGGTAACCGGACTGCGACATCGCAGCCACGACCGGCAGATCGCTCGCTCCGGGCACCAGCAGGCGCACGTCGACACCGTCGCGCGCCGCCGCGACCAGAGCCTGCACGTACGGCGCGACGCCGACGAAGTATGCGTCGGCCAGCCACAGCGAACGCTGCGCCATCGCTGCGATCAGCTGGTCGAGACGGAAGATGCCCGCGGTATCCGGTTGCGTCGCGATGACGCGCACATCGACGTCGCCCGCGGGCGCGGGATCTTCCAGCCGCAGATGGCGCAACGGCGGACCGAGCTGTTCCCAGATATCGGCGAACGCCTGCTCGAATTCCAGCAGGGCAGGGCCGCGCACCGCGACCGCGCTGTCTCGCCAGATCGTGGATTTGTCCGCGGCCTTGCCGAGCCACTTGGCGCTGACGCACAGGCCGCCGAGAAATCCGACCGTGCGATCGGCCAGCAGCAGCTTGCGGTGATCGCGATTCAGCCATCCGAACGGGCTGGCGAGCTGGAACGGGTTGTAGCGGCGCACCTGACCGCCGGCCTCGAGCAGCGGCCGCCAGAAACTTGCGCGCGACTGGCCGCGGCAACCGAGCCAGTCGTAGATCACGCAGACCTGGACGCCGGCTTCGGCGCGTCCGGCCAGCGCGGCGAGGAACTCCCGGCCGAACTCGTCGTCGCGAAAGATGTAGTTTTCGACCAGGACGCGCTGCTTCGCGGCGCGCACGGCGGCCAGCCACGCCGGAAAATTTTCCGGTGCGTCGATCAGGAGGTCGACGCGGTTGCCTTCGATCAGCGGAGCGCCGGACGCGCGACAGAGCCATTGCCTGGCGATCTGGCGCAGCTGGCTGTCGGCGGCAAAGTGTCGGGAGTTTTCCGCCGGCATGCGCTCGCCCTGCAGACTCAATTGCCGCCGCGATCGCGGCTGCCATCACCGGTCGCGGCCGGACCCGGCTCGGTCGACGGCTCGGGTTGTTCGCTATCCGGAATCCGCGGCGGATTCAGCGGCGCGGGATGATCGTGATGCACGATCTGCTGCCACGCCGGCGTCTGCGCCGCACGGCGGTTCTTTTCTTCGAGCATTTCGCGCAGATGCTTGGCCACGAGATTCTTTCTGGCTTGTGGAGACATCCGGCGACGCGCCGTCTTCGCCGGAACCGGTTTGCTCCTGGAGCGCGCAGTCTTGTGCGCCGCCCCAAGTTTGCTCTTTTTCGCGGCGCTTGTGTTGCCGGCAGACCCGGTCGATGCGCGTGTACCGGTCTTCGCCTTTGCCGCCTGCGGCCGTTTCGCCGCCGCCTTGCGCGCTGCTGTCCTGCCAGTGACGCCACGCCGCGCGGTTGCCGCGGCCTTTTTTGCGCCGGCTTTCTTCGCGCCGCCTTTCTTCAGGCCGGCCTTCTTCGCGGGTTTCCCGCGCGCAGTCGTTTTCTTGCCTGGACGTTTTGCCGTTGTGGCCATTGTCTGCTCCTGTTGTGGAAGCATGCTCTGGATTCGCCGGCGTCATTGCGCGACGCCGCGCGATGGCATGCGGGTGGTGTCTGTCAGCGCGCCACCCGGCGCGTGCGCGCTGCCTTTTTTGCCGACGCCTGGCGCCCGGAGCGCCCCTTCGTGCGCGCCGCCTTGCGCGCCGCCGCGGAACGGTCGCCGGCGCTGCGTTTGCGGGCGGCGGCGTGCGCATGCCGCGACAGCGCCAGGTGCGATGCCGCCGCGCTGCCTTCGTGCCGCAAGGCGCCGAGCGTCGCGCGCTGCCGCGCGGGCGACGGCTTGCGCCGTTGCGTGGCAGCGGCGCTGTCGGCACGCGCCTTGCGCCGCGTTTGCGCCGAAGCTGTCGCGGATGCCGGCAGCTTCACGCCCGCGCGGCGCGCTTTGGACAGGCCGATCGCGATCGCCTGCTTCGCCGAGCGGGCGCCGTGCTTGCCTTCACGGATGTGGTCCATTTCCTCGCGGACGAATTCGCCGGCCTGGGTGCCGGCGGATTTTCCCTGGCGCTTGTCGCGCGCCGCGCGTTTCATTGTCGATGCTTCAGGCATGTTCTGCTCCAGCCGTGCTAGTGCGTGCTGACTTCTTGCGCCAGCCGTCGTTCGCGCTCCACGACCGGCAGTGTCTTGCGGATGTAGGTGCGCAGTTCGTCGCTGCTGACCGCCGCTTCGGACGATTGCAGCAGGCTGGCCAGTTGCTGGTGCGCCGCGAGCATCGCCGTGATGTAGTTGTCGTCGAAGATCGCGCCGCCTTCACCGGCCAGCGCATCGAGCACCTGCGAGTGTTCCTCGTCGACCACGTCGGGAAGGGCGATATTTTCGTGGGCCGCGATGATTGCCAGTTCGCGCGAGGTCTGGCCGTGGTCCCGGACGATGGTCTGCGCATACGCGCGAACTTTCGGCGAGGCCGCACGATCTGCGGCGAGCCTGCTCAGTTCGAGTTCCGCCAGATCGCCTTCACCGGCCTTGTGCACGAACGACGCATCCGGGCCCTCCGCCGGCTTTGCCGGCGCACTGGAACCCTGCGCCATCGCACCGGCCGACACCGCGACGACGCAGACGCCGCCAAGGAACACGTTTCTCAGTAGCAGCTTGCTCATGGAGTCTCTCCTTGCCCTGGAATCAAATGCACCTGTGTTTTTTCAAGCGCCAAGCAGCTTGTCCGGAGTGATCGGCAAATCGCGCACGCGCTTGCCGGTTGCGTGATAGACGGCGTTGGCGATCGCCGCGGCGACGCCGGTGATGCCGATCTCGCCGATGCCTCGCGCGCCGAGCGGATTGAAGTTCTGGTCGTTCTCGTCGACGAACGTGATGTCGATGTCGGCGATGTCGGCGTTCACCGGCACGTGATACTGGGCGAGGTTGGCGTTCACCACGCGGCCGCTGGCAGGATCCACAAGGGTCTGCTCGTGCAGCGCCATGCCGATGCCCCAGACCACGCCGCCGATCAGCTGGCTGCGCGCGGTCTTCGCGTTGAGCACGCTGCCGACGCTGTAGGTGCCGACGATCCTGCGCACGCGAACCTCGCCCAGCGCCGCATCGACGGCGACTTCGGCGAAGACCGCGCCGAACGAATGCATCGCGTACTGGTCCTTTTCCTCGCCCGGCTTTGCCTGCGCGCGCGCCTCGATCGGACTGCCGCCACTGCGCGCAATCACGCTGGCGAACGCGTCGCGCCTGCTGTTGTCGGCGCGGCTGAGTAGCCAGCCGTCGGCAGCGTCGATCTCATCGCCAGCCAGGCCATGCAGCGGCGACTCGCTGTCGGCCACTGCGCGCGCGACCAGTTGCGAACGTGCCTGGCGCGCCGCTGCCTGCACGGCCGGAGTCACGCTCGCCGCCGTCATCGAGCCGCCCGAGATCGGCGCTTCCGGGAACTGCGAATCGCCGATCTCGACGGCGATGCGGTTCGCCGGCAATCCGAGTGCGTCGGCCGCGACCTGGGTGATGATCGTGTAGGTGCCCGTACCGATGTCTTGGGTTGCGCACTGGACCGTGGCCGATCCGTCCGCGCCGATGCGCACGAGAGCGTTCGCCGCCTGGCGATTGGCCGGATAAGTCGCCGTGGCCATGCCCAGGCCGATCAGTTGCTCGCCGTCGCGCAACGATCCGGTCGCGGCCTTGCGGCGCGACCAGCCGAAGCGCTCGGCGCCGGCGCGGTAGCATTCGCGCAGCGCCTTGCTCGACCAGGCCTTGCCGCTTTCGGGTTCCTTTTCGGCGTAGTTGCGCAGCCGCAATTCCACCGGGTCGACCTGCAGTTTCCAGGCGAGTTCGTCCATCGCCGCCTCGAGCGCATAGCTGCCGGTGGCCTCGCCCGGCGCGCGCGTGAACGTCGGCGTGGCGAGGTTGAGCTTGACCAGCCGGTGCGTCGTGCTGACGTTCGGGCAGGCGTACAGCATGCGCGTGACGACGGCGGACGGCTCGCTCCAGTCCTCGAACGTCGACGTCGACGATACGACGTCGTGGCGAATCGCCAGAAGGTTGCCGGCGCTGTCCGCGCCGAGCGCGAGTTCCTGGCGCGTGCGCGGACGGTAGCCGACAGGGCCGAACATCTGCGTGCGCTCGAGCGCCAATCGCACTGGCCGATGCGTCTTGCGCGCGGCCATCGCGGCCAGCAGGACGTGCGACCAGGCCGATCCCTTGCAGCCGAAACCACCGCCAACGTAAGGCGAGATCACGCGGACTTTTTCGACCGGAATGCCGAGCTTCCTGGCCAGCGCCTTGCGTGCGCCGACGACGCCCTGGGTCGAGTCGTGAACCGTCAACTCGTCGCCGTTCCAGACCGCCAGTGTCGCATGCGGCTCCATCGGGTTGTGATTCTCCATCGGTGTCGCGTACGTTGCCGCGTGCTGCGCCGGCGCATCGCGCAGGGCGGTCGCGGCGTCGCCCCATGCGACATCCGGTGGCGCGTGCGTGAGTGCCGCGGGTTGGTAGGCCGAAGCGCGCGCGGACTCGAAGTCCAGCGCCGGAACAGCCGACTCCCAGGAAAATTTCAGCAGCGATGCGGCGTATTTCGCCTGCTCGAGCGTTTCGGCGACGACGACGGCAACCGGCTCGCCGTTGTAGCGCACCTGGTCGTCCTGCAGCAGGGACAGCGCGCGGTCGCCGGGGGGCTGCGCCTTCTGCCCCTCGGCCGGCAACTTCGGCGCGTTCTCGTGCGTCATGACGAGCAGCACGCCGGGCGCCTGGGCGGCGCGCTCGGTCTGCACCGAGGCAATGCGGCCCCGGGCGATGGTGCTCTGGACCATCGTTGCATACGCGATGCGCGGGATATCGAAATCCGCGGCGTAGGCCGCAGCGCCGGTTACCTTGGCCAGTCCGTCGACGCGGTTCATCGCGCTGCCTGTCGACCCTTTCATCATGCCTCCATCGCGATCTTGATCGCGCGGACGACGGCATTCTTCGCCATCGGAATCTTGTAGGCGTTGCGCGACAGCGGCTGCGCACCGCTCAGCGCGGCGGCAGCGACGGCATCGAGGTCGGCATCATGCGCGCTCTTGCCGGTGAGCAGCGTTGCGGCGTCGCGCGCGAGCCAGGGTTTATGGGCGACGCCTCCGAGGGCGATGCCGGCCTCGCGCACGCGACCGCTCTCGTCGATGTCGAGGCCGACCGCGACCGCCACGAGCGCGAAAGCAAAACTCGCGCGCTCGCGCACTTTCAGATAATGGTAGTTCTGCGCGAAGCGGGGGCTCGGCAGATCGACAGATACGATCAACTCGCCGGGCTTCAGATTCGTGTCGCGCTCGGGATGGTCTTCCGGCAGGCGGTGGAAGTCGGCCATCGCGATCCTGCGGTCGCCGCCGACACCGCGCACGTTCACGGTTGCAGCCAGTGCCAGCAGCGCGACGCTCATGTCCGACGGGTTCACCGCCACGCACTGGTCGCTCGCGCCGAGGATCGCATGCAGGTGGTTGTGGCCGTCGCGCGCGGCGCAGCCGGAACCGGGAAGGCGCTTGTTGCAGCGGGCGAAGCCTGTGTCGACGAAATAATCGCAGCGCGTGCGCTGCATCAGGTTGCCACCGACGGTCGCCATGTTGCGCAGCTGCGGCGACGCGCCGGCGAGCAACGCCCTGGTCAGCAGCGGGTAGCGTTCGCGCACGAGTCGATGATTGGCGACGTCGCTGTTGCGCGCGCCTGCACCGATGCGCAAACCGCCATCGGGCAACTCCTCGACGGCCGAGATATCGAGATGATTGACGTCGATGAGCAGCGCCGGTTGCTCGACGCTGCCCTTCATGAGATCGAGCAGGTTCGTCCCGCCGCCGATGAAGCGTGCTTGCGTGTTCGCGGCCGCAGCCAGGGCGCTATCGATTGTCGTGGGTCTTGCGTAATCGAACGCGATCATCGCTTCGAGCCCTGTCCTAGCCGGTCCTGGCCGATGCGTGGCGGATCGCCGCGACGATGTTCGGGTAGGCGCCGCAGCGGCAGATGTTGCCGCTCATGCGCTCGCGGATGTCCGCGTCCGAAATCGTGCCGGGGTTCGACCCGGCCTTGATGTCAGCGGTCACCGCGCTCGCCGCGCCGGCGCGCGCTTCGTCGATCATCGCGACGGCCGAGCACAGCTGCCCGGGAGTGCAGAACCCGCACTGAAATGCATCGAAGTCCATGAACGCCGACTGCAGTGCGCTCGGTTCGGCGTTCACGGCGAGCCCTTCGACCGTCGTTATCGCCTGCTGGTCGTGCATGACCGCCAGGGTCAGGCACGAATTGATGCGCCGGCCATCGACGAGCACCGTGCATGCGCCGCACTGGCCGCGATCGCAGCCTTTCTTGGTGCCGTGCAGCCCGATCCGGTCGCGCAGCGCATCGAGCAGCGTTACGCGTGGCTCGAGGTCGAGTTCATGGGCAACGCCGTTGACGTGCAGCGTGATCGTCGCGCGTTGCGCCTGCACCGGTGCGGCAGCCGGTGGCGGCGGTTGCGCCAGCGCGCCAAACGACATTCCGGCGCCGGCGCACGCCATCGTACCGATGAACGTGCGCCGGTCGACGTTGATGCTGGGCCGCGAATCGCAAGCCGCCGCGCGCTGCCTTTTCATCGCGTGCACTCTGCCGCGGATCAGAACACGTGCGTGAACAGGAAGACCAGCAGCAGGATGCCGCCGGGAACACCGAGTAGCCAAGCGAGAAAATATTTGCCCATGACGTTCTCCGTAAGTGGTTGTTCCAGGTTGTCGCAGGTTGGCGAACGATTTCGAGCATCTGTCGTGCAGATCACTCGAATCGACCTTCACCGCTTTGGCAATTTGCATGGCGCCGGCACACGTTGTGGCGTGCACGGCATCATCTGCTGCATCGCTGGCGGTGACGAGACCTATGGCTGCAAGGCACGTGCCGCCACGGTTGCATTTGCGCTTTCAGCGCGCGGCCTTGTGCTGCTGCCACCAGTCGAGCACGTCGCCCGGAAGCAGGTGTTGCGCTGCGAGTCCGACGTGTTCGTATGCATCGAGCGCGGCTTCCAGCGTTTGCTGCATGTTCAGCGCCCGTTGCGGATCGGAGCCGCGCTGGATCTCGATCGCCCGCAACATCTGGCCGCTCCACTCGTAGATCATGTCGCTCTGCCGGGCCAGGCTTTCGCGCAGCCACTGCCGCAGGCTCGCGTGATAGCCGTGACCGAGTTCGGCGATCGCCCGCATCGCATCGGCATGGATCGCGGCGTATGCGCCGCGATACCACTCCGTGTGTCCGCCAGCCGCCCGTTCGACCAGCAGTGGCGACGGCGCGCGATGTTCCGTTACCTGGTCGGCCAGGCGCCGCTCGATCGCGCGCGCATCCTTGACCTTGTCAGTCTCGATCATGAAGCTGCGGTCGAGATCGAAGAACTCGAAATAGCGCGGATGAAACGATCGCAGCCGCTCCAGCGGGTCGCGCGAGAATCCGAGCTTGAGGATGTCTTCGTCGCGGCAGCTTGCGACATAGACGAACGCGCGCGCGCGACTGGGTATGCGCGGCGACGGATCGCGCGACTCGATGCGGCTCATCATTCTTCTGGCAGCATGCCAACCGCAGTACGCTCAACCAGTCGGCGTCACGCCACCCATGACCGGAAGCACGACGCCGGTAACGTAGCCTGCGCATACCGGCGAAGCAAGAAACACGTAGGCCGGCGAAATCTCTTCCGGCTGCGCCGGCCGCTTCATGCCCGAATGCGCGCCGAACGACTTGACCTCTTCGGCACTGCGATCGGATGGATTCAGCGGCGTCCATACCGGACCCGGCGCAACGGCGTTGACGCGGATCCCGCGCTCCAGCAGGTTGGTCGCAAGGGATTGCGTAAAGGTATGGATGGCGCCTTTGGTGGTCGAGTAATCGAGCAATTCCTTGCTGCCGAAAAGACCGGTTTCGGAGCCGGTGTTGATGATGCAGCCGCCCTTGCCCAGGTACGGAACGGCGGCCTTGGCCATGTGGAAATAGCCGTAGATGTTCGTCTTCATCGTCAGGTCGAACTGGTCTTCGGAAATCTCCAGGATCGACCCGGCGTGCTCCTGGAACGCGGCGTTGTTCACCAGGATGTCGAGCTTGCCGAGCGTTTCGACCGTCTGCACGACGGCGCGGGAACAGAACTTCGGATCGCGAACGTCGCCACGCAGCAGCATGCAACGGCCGCCTTCCGCCTCGACGCGCTGCGCGGTTTCATGCGCGTCGCCATCTTCGCTGAGGTAGACGATGGCAATGTCGGCGCCTTCGCGCGCGAACAGCACGGCCACGGCACGGCCGATTCCGGAATCGCCGCCGGTGATCAGCGCGACCTTGTTCTTCAACTTCGCGCTGCCGATGTAGTCCGGGGCGATGAACAGCGGGCGTGGATCGAGCTGGCTTTCAATGCCGGGCTTCTGCTGGTGTTGTGCCGGCAGCGGATTTTCCGGCTCGGCGTGCGGGCCTGCCTGCACGGCGCCGGAGCGCCGGGCTTTGGAAGTGTCGCGCTTGCGGGTCTTGGCTTCGGTGTCTTTTTGCGCCTTGCGCCGCAGGTTGACGACGGAACTGGCGCGTGCGGTTTTGATCTGTGCCATTGGACTGCTCCTGATGCGAGCTGAAACAAGCGATGCGCTCGCGCATCGCGCTGCTGTCTCGTTGCCGCAATTGCGCAGACCGCGCAAATGCGCCACCTGATAGCTGGACCCTTGGCCCGGCAACGAAGTTCTGCGCAGCACGGTTCGCGCCGATGCCATTCAGGCGTCGAATCGGAGTGTTGCACGAAATAAAAGGGGCGGACCGAAGTCCGCCCCATTGCGAAACAAGCAGCTGGCCATCCTGGCTTTGATCAGGTCCCGAAGTGGCGGCGCTCACGCGCGGCAGCCGTGGGAGAAGGGGAGTGCTCCCTCGGCGTTTTTCAGTGTTTCAACGAGTCTGCAGCAGGCGATTGCCGCCCGACGCATTCTCGAGAATTTGTTCGCGCTGCTGCCGCACCTGCTGCGGCGTCGCGCCGAAATGCACATGTCGGCCGGAGGGTGGATAGATGAAGCGCGAATCCCGGTGCCGATAAACACGGCGCGCACCCGTCGCGTAGCTGATCGACAGCCACCAGGGGTCACTCCCCGGCCCGGTCGTGTGCTTGCCGACAACCCGAAGCAGTGCAGACATGATGTTCATCCGGCGCCCTCCCTCTGATGTATCGGTGACGGCAAGGGTTGTGCCAGCGATGCCTGCCGGCATTTGCCCAGCGTTCATGCCATTTTCGATCAACCGCCCGGTGTGCATTTTGAGAAAAGCGCCGGCGGCGGGTTGCAAAATGCACTTTCGCGGAGAGGTCGAAGGCGTGCCCGTTTGCGCCGAAGCGGTGGCACACGTCTTGCCGCGCCAGCGCGCCAAAGTCGCTGAAGGAGCCGTCTCATGGCCGATCTGCAATCCGCCCGTCTCTCGTCAACTGCCGATATGGGCATACCGAACGCCCTGGTCGAAACGCCGGACCTCGGTCGAGCCGGCGCGAAGAACCTGTTTCGTTCGCGCAGCCCGCAGGGCTCGCGTTCTTCGCACGAGTCGAAGAACGATGCGGCCAGAAAACGCCGTGCAGATACGCGGGCGCGCTTCGCCCTGGCGCGGATGCTGCGCCGAAGCGCGCGGGACCGGGTTGCCGAACTGCTGGCGATCGCTGGCGTTGAGGTGGACGGCGACGCGCCGTGGGACATGCGCGCGCATGATTCGCGCCTGCACGCGCGCGTCATCGCGCATGGCTCGCTCGGATTGGGCGAGGCCTACATGGATGGATGGTGGGATGCGGACGATCTCGACGGATTCCTGTTCCGCGTGCTCAGCGCGCGCCTCGACGAGCGTGTCGGCGGCATCGACGATGCCGCGTTGTACGTGCAGTCCAAGCTCATCAACCTGCAGAATGGCCTGCGCTCGCGCGTCGTCGGCAAGCGCCACTACGACCTCGGCAACGATCTGTTCCGGGCGATGCTCGGCCAGCGCATGGTCTACAGTTGCGGCTACTGGAAGAATGCGGGTGGCCTGGACGCGGCGCAGGAGGCCAAGCTCGACCTCGTATGCCGCAAGCTCGGACTTGGGCCGGGCATGCGCGTGCTCGATATCGGTTGCGGCTGGGGCGAGGCGCTGAAGTTCGCGGCCGAGCGCTACGGCGTGAGCGGCGTCGGCGTGACGATCTCGAAAGAGCAGGCGACGTTCGCGCGCGAACTGTGCGCCGGTCTGCCGGTCGAGATCCGCCTGCAGGACTATCGCGAACTGGACGAGCGCTTCGACCGGATCTGGTCGATCGGCATGTTCGAGCATGTCGGCCTGAAGAATTACCGGAACTATTTCGAGGTGACGCGGCGCTGCCTGGCGGACGACGGGCTGAACCTCCTGCACACGATCGGTGGCAACGAGTCGACGAACCACACCGATCCCTGGATCGAAAAGTATATTTTTCCGAATTCGATGATCCCGTCGGCGATGCAGATCGGCGCCGCCCACGAGCGCCTCTTCGTCATGGAGGACTGGCACAACTTCGGCGCCGACTACGATCGCACGCTGATGGCCTGGCGCGCGAATTTCGAGAGCGCATGGCCAACCCTGCGCGACAATTACGGCGAACGCTTCTACCGCATGTGGCGCTTCTACCTGTCTGCTTCGGCCGCGACGTTTCGCTGCCGGCGCAACCAGCTGTGGCAGATCGTGCTCAGTCCGAATGGCGTCGCGGGGGGCTACATCGCGCTGCGCTGAGTTCTAGCCGCGTTCGCCCACCGTTCCAGGATTTCCGAGCGCTTCACGCTCCGGCATCGATGGAAGCGGGTACCGGTCCTGGTTCTCAGGCCTACACCGCATCGCGTGCGCGCGGCTTGCACGCCGCGTGGCCGCAGTCGCACGGTCCGTGCTCGTGCGTGACTTCATGTTCGGCCGCTGCGGTCGCGCAATACGGGCTGCAATAGGTCTGGCTCGAGTGCACTTCGCACACGCAACCTTCGTGCGCACATTTCTGCCTGGTTTGTTCGACGATCATCGCGCTCTCCGATTCTCGCTGTCGCCGGATGCAGGGTGCAACGGGTGTGCCACGGCGCCTGCAATCCCGCAGCACACGATTCAGCAACCGTTCGCGCGCGGCGGCGTCCAATGTCGGCCATGAGCGGGTCCGCGAACAATCCGCGTGGCGAATCAGTCGACGCCGCGCGCATCGAAGACCTCGTCGTGCAGCTGCCAAGCCAGGCGCGCGTGCGCATCACGATGCGCAACGGCGATGTCTTTACCGGCACTGTCACCGAGCGGCCCGCAACACAGCTGATCCGCAGCGGAGTAGCCGACGAGAGCATCAATGCGATGGTGCGGCTGGATGATCCGACGGCGCCGCCGTGGAATGTATATTTGTGGCTGAGTGACATCGAGCGCGTCGAGACGGTCGGCGCGCAGAATTAGGCCATGTAGCAGGACCAGGGTTCGACGCCTGGCCGTTCGCTAGGTATGGCTCGCAAACACGGCGGCAAGCAACAGCAGGTAGCCGGCCACCGCAATCACGGCGTGCACGAGGACCAGCCACTTCGGCAGCGCCAGCATTTTCCAGTGGAACTCGAGATTCATGTACGCGCCGCCCGCGGCAGCGACCAGGAACAGCGCCAGAGCTGCATTCGCGAGAATCGACAGACCGACCGTGGCGGACGCATACAGCAGCAGCGTCACCGCAGCGGCGGCGAGGAAACCGTGCAGCATCGCCAGCCATGCCGGCGGCCGTGGTTTGCCGCCGAATGTCATGGCGGCCATTGTCGCTCCACCGATTGCGGCCAGAGTCAGCAGCGCCGCACAAGTTCGCAGGACGAGACCGGGTTCCATGGACATTACTCCCGTGGCTGTGTGATCTCTTGGACCCGGCGCGAGCCGGTGTTACTTGCCCGCCTTGCCGGTCGTTGTTCCAACGGTCAGGATCGCGGTCATGCTGGGATGGAAGATGCAGTGGTAGTTTACTGCTCCGCTGCCCTCGGCGGTCCATGCGAACGATTTTCCGGGCTGGATCGGTCCCGAATCGAAACGGTTGTCGCCCGCCGTGACCGAGTGCGGAACCGTGTCCGTGTTCGTCCAGGTGACGTGCGTGCCGGCGGCAACAGCCAGGCTTGCCGGAACGAACGCTTCCTTCTGCATCCTGATCGTCACCGCGCCCGGCTCGTCCGCGAGCGCGAAGGCGCTGGCACAAAGGCCAGCGCCGAGGATTGCCATGTGCAATCGGCAGCGCATGTCAGTGTTTCGCGTCGAGCGCGGCGAGGGCCTGCTTGGCGTGGTCCAGGTGCGCCTGGAACGCGGGCTTCACGTCGACCAGCATTTTTTTCAGATCGGCATTCTGCGCGTTCGGAATCAGCACGTCGGTGATCGCGCCGAGTACCTGTGTGTGATAGGCCACTTCATTCTCGAGGTATGCACGATCGAATTCCGCACCCTTCAGTCCGCGCAATTTGGCCTGTTCCTTGTCGGCCGCGTCCTGCAGGCTCTTGCTCGTGTCACTGGGTTCCGGTTTTACACCCAGTTTCGTGACGAGGGCGGTCGCGTTGTTGTTGACCGCGGTATGGTCCTTGATCATCAGGTTCGCAAACTCATCGACGCTGGCGGTCTTGGACTGCTTCAGCGCGATCTTGCCGTTGTCGATGTCGATGGTGTTGGCCGTGACGACGATCTGCGCGATCTGGGCGTCGGTCACGGCGGGTTTTTGCGCCAGCGCACTGTTGGCTGCCAGGCCGGCTACCAGTGCAAAAGGCCACACATAGGCTTTCATGATCATGAGGATGCTCCAAATTGGACGGTGGCCGCACGCCCGGATCGGGCGCGCGTCAGTAATATATACCATATATTTGGTGAATATAGTTAATATGGCATGAATGTGCTAACGTGGACTCGAGAAAGGAGGTATCGTGCCGTGGCCAATCACTGGATGCGCCGGCTTCTCGCCGGTACCCGAGGCCGGATCCTGGCGGAGCTTCGCCGCGGTCCGGCGACTGTCAGTGCGCTCACCGAAAAACTGGCGATCAGCGCAAACGCCGTGCGTTCGCACCTCGCAGCGCTCGAGCGCGACCAGATCGTGATGCTCGAGCCGCTGCAAAAACAGGGTGTCGGCAAGCCGGCTTATCAATACCGCTTGACCAGCGACGCGCAGGCGCTCACGCCAAAGGCGTACGACACGATGCTCGACGTCGTGCTGACCGCGGCGCGCGAAAATGCCGGCGCGGCCGTCTATACGGCCATATTGGAAGATGCCGCCGACCGGCTCGCAGGACCGGCGCCGCGAGCGGACGCAGGCCTCGAAGCGCGCATTGCCGACACGACGGCGCTGCTGGCGAGCATTGGCGCGGATGTCGAAATCGAACGCAGGGGCAAGAAGCTGCGCCTGCGCGGCGCCGATTGTCCGCTCGCGTCGATGGTCGCCACGCATCCCGAACTGTGCGGCGTGCTTGCCGGCGTCATCGCGCGGCGGCTCGGCGTCGCGGTCAACGACTGCTGCGATCGTTCCGAGGCCCTGCCGCGCTGCTGCTTCGAGGCGATCGTCGCCTAGCCCGGGCGGCGCGCCGGTCAGCCGCGGCTGTGCGGATCGCTCGGCGCATCGGCGCGACGCGCTGCCGGTTTGGCGATGACGCCGGAATCCGTGCACCGTTTCAGCGCGGCGCGCTCGCGCTTGCGTGCATACATGTCCGCGTCGGCGCGCTTGACCGCTTCGAGCAGTTCGCCGACGTTGCCGAATTCGACCGCGCCATACGACACCTGCATGGACAGCGGGTTCGGCGTGGCGAGTTCGCGATTGACCAGGTCGAGCCGCTCGTCGAGCTCGGCCGCATGCACGCCGAGTGCGACCAGCAGGAATTCGTCGCCGCCCCAGCGGAACAGCTGGTCCTCGCGTCTCGCGCGCTTGGCCACCGCCTTCACGACACGCGTCAGCGCGGCGTCGCCCGCGGAATGACCGTGACGGTCGTTGAGCTGCTTGAGTTCGTCGACATCGATCATTGCCGCGCAGCCGCGCACCGCGGTCCCGGCATCGCTCAACCGGTCGAGCATGCTGAAGAACGCATGGCGATTCGATGCGCCGGTCAAGGCATCGCGTTCGGCGGCGTCGCGGTATTTCGCGCTGCTGACGGCGAGATCGTCGTAGCGCACGGCCAGTCCGTGATGGCTTTCCTCGAGCACCAGCACCGCGCCGCCAAAGCCAAGCAGGAATTCGCAGAGCAGGTGCACGGCCGAACTGACCCGGAGCAGGGTCAAAGGCAGAGGATCGTCGCGCAGCACGTTCGCGCCGAAGATCGGAATGTAGTAGAGGAACGTGATGACCAGCAGGATCAGCGCGACGCGCATCGCCGTCAGGCCCGGGCTCGACCCTGCGCGCCTCGCGGCGGGCGCCAGCGCGACGAGCGCCGCGCCGAACGTGATCGCGAGCGCCAGCGACTGCACCATGAAAATCACGCGGAACTCGTAGCCGGTCATTCGCGGCACTGTCGCAGCGATGACGGCGAACGCCGGCACGACTTTCGGAAGGAGCCGCTTCGGCCAGGCGCGGCCGGCGAAGTGCGCACAGCCCGACACGATCCAGTAGCCGAACAGGTATTCGCCGAACATGTACAGCGGCAATGTGACCGCGGCAGTAGCGGGCATCGCCTGTTCGATCAGCAGCGCCGTCAAGCCGCAGGCCAGGCTCAACCAGCCGGTCCACCAGGCTGATAGCGCCGGCCGATGCACGACGCCGTTGAGCATCAGGCACAGCAGCCCGATCAGCGCGGCACCCATCGCCTGAACCAGCAGCCCCAGCACCTCGACGTTGTCGAACAGGGTGGTCACCCGCAGCCGCTCCTCCCTCGCGTTGCGAAGACTACACCGCCACGCGAAACCGTATGCGGCGGCGTTTCACAGTGTCCGGAAGATTCGTCCGAATATCAACGCGGGATCGGTCCGCAAGCCGATTTGCCTGACGATCGACGACGGCGGGCAATTCAGGAGGATCGAGGTCCTGCAGCGTGGCGGGCGCGATCCGAAACGAGCACCGGCTGCTGCCGATACAGGTCCGGGAACATCTGCTTCAGGTGATCGACTTTCGGCAGGTCGTTGATGACGATGTACGGATAGGTCGGGTTGAGGGTCAGGAAATCCTGGTGATAAGCCTCGGCGGCGTAGAAAGTCTTGCCGGGCTCGACCACCGTCACGATCGGGCGTGAAAATGCGCCGCTCTTGCGCAGCTGATCGATGTAGGCGTCCGCGACCTTGCGCTGGGAATCGTTTGCCGGAAAGATCGCGGACCGATACTGCGTGCCGCTGTCGGGCCCTTGCCGATTCAGCTGGGTCGGGTCGTGCGCGACGGAAAAGTAGATGCGCAGCAGTTGACCATAAGTGATCTGTTTCGGATCGAACGTGACCTGCACGGACTCCGCGTGTCCGGTAGTGCCGGTGCCGACGTCTTCGTAGCGCGCTGTCGCGGCGGCGCCGCCGGCATAACCAGACATCGCGCTGGTCACGCCCTTGACGTGCTGGAAGACGCCTTGCACGCCCCAGAAACATCCGCCGGCGACAACCGCGGTTTCGAGCCGCGCATCCGACGCGGGTTCATCGATCGTCGCCGCCGGAATCGCCACGGCCTGTTCGGCGGAACGCGCAACCAGCTGCCAGGCAAAAGCCAGCAAGACGAGTACGCCGATAGCCAGCATCGGAAGCATGCGGTTGCGCGAAGTTTCCTGGTTGTCCATCGTCTGCAATTCCTTCGCTCTCAAGCGGCGGCCACGAACTTCAACGCGACGCCGTTGATGCAATAGCGCAATCCAGTCGGCGCCGGGCCGTCGTCGAACACGTGGCCGAGATGGCCGCCACAGCGGCGGCAATGGATTTCCGCGCCGAACATGCCCATCTGCGTGCGGCTCGCTTCATTGACGGCATTCGGCAAGGATCGAAAGAAACTGGGCCAGCCCGTGCCGCTGTCGAATTTCGCCTTCGACGAAAAAAGATCGAGGCCGCATCCCGCACAAGCGAACGTGCCGCTGCGTTTTTCGCGATCGAGCGGACTTGTGAACGGTCGCTCCGTGCCTTGCTGGCGCAGGACATGGAACTGTTCCGGAGTCAGCAGTTCGCGCCATTCGGCGTCCGTGTGCACGACCTCGAACGATGCGGGCGATGCAGCATTGGCCGTCGATCCGGCGAAGCGGGTCAGCATCAGCAATCCCGAAGCCGACAGGCCGCCCGCGATGCCGAGCAACAAGCGCCGCCGTCCGG
>DATIEJ010000571.1:0-14327 GCA_035455825.1 Rhodanobacteraceae bacterium
TGGAAGGCATACGTATCCGGTGGTGCGGCTGGGCTTCAAACCCAGTAGGGGGCGTCAGCCGTTCCCTGGTAGGTTCGACTCCTGCTGCCTTCCGCCACTTTGAATTCCCGCCAGCGTGCAAAGCGTGAGGCACTGCCGATCATGACCGTGACTGATTCGACCGTTCCGCGCCTGACGTCGCTCTCGCACGGCGGCGGCTGTGGTTGCAAGATCGCCCCGGGGGTGCTGGCGGACCTGCTCAAGCGCTCGGCGCCGATGCAGCAATTTCCACAATTGCTGGTCGGCACGGAAACGGCCGACGACGCGGCCGTGTATCGGATCAACGACAGCCAGGCGATCATCGCGACGACCGATTTCTTCATGCCGATCGTCGACGACCCGTTCGATTTCGGCCGCGTCGCCGCCACCAATGCGCTGTCCGACGTCTACGCAATGGGTGGCACGCCGCTGATGGCCCTGGCGCTCGTGGCGATGCCGATCAAGGTCCTGCCGCCGGAAGTGATCCGCGAAATCCTGCGCGGCGGCGAAAGCATTTGTGCCGAAGCCGGCATTCCGATTGCCGGCGGTCACAGTATCGATTCGGTCGAGCCGATCTACGGCCTGGCCGCGATCGGCGTCATCGATCCGAAGAACGTGAAGCGCAACTGCGGCGCGCTCGGCGGTGACGTGCTGATACTCGGCAAGCCGCTCGGCGTGGGCATCCTGTCTGCGGCACTGAAGAGCGGGCGCCTCGATGAGGCCGGCTATCGCGCAATGATCGAGACGACGGTCAAGTTGAACCGCGTCGGACCGGAGCTGGCGAAACTGCCGGGCGTGCACGCGATGACCGACGTCACCGGTTTCGGCCTGCTCGGCCATTTGCTGGAAATGTGCCGCGGCTCCGGGTTCGGCGCGCAACTGCGCATGAGCGACGTTCCGCTGCTCGGCAATGTGCTTGCGCTGGCCGAGGCCGGCGTCGTCACGGGCGCATCGGCGCGCAACTGGATGTCGTACGGCCGCGACGTGCGTCTTGCACCGCATCTCGAGGGCGCCGCGAAGGCCTTGCTGTGCGACCCGCAGACTTCCGGCGGGCTGCTCATCGCGTGCGCGGAAAATGCCGCGGATGAGGCGATCGAACTGTTCCGCCAGGCAGGTTTCGCGCAGGCCTCGATCATCGGCCGGATCGTGGCCGGCGAGCCGCTCGTACACGCGGCCTGACCGCGCAATATATACAACAATACTTTTGCCAGATTCGGGACTGAGGTCTCTCCCCCGCTCGGGCGCAGCCGTTTCGACTGCGAGCTACGCTCAACGCGAAAGGCATTTGGTATTCGTTTGCAGCGCGAGCTGGGCCCAGCTCGGCAGCAGAGTCTTGCTGCGCGCAGGAACGCCGGAAACATTACATTCGACACTTGCAGACCCGCTGAATCGCTGCATCGGGAACTCCGCACAGCACGCAGGTAACAAAACCTGTTGATCCGTTCGCGTGAGCGGGCTATTATTAAACTCGCAGGTACAGAAACAGACCGCAAGAATATTTGCCGGAAATTGTCGAAATCTCGCGCGCTGATACGTCATGGCTGTAAATGGCGCGCACATCGCCTGCTTTTCGACATCCCAACGGAGACAGCTATCGTCATGACGATATACCAGGTCGCGGCGCCTCGCCGACTGCTGACATTGGGGGCCCTCATCATCCGCGGCCTGGTCGTACCCGGCCTGATCGTGCTCGCCGGTTGCGCAGTCGGTCCGAATTTCCATTCGCCGGAGCCGCCGGCCGTCGATGCGTACCGCAAGGATGCGCTGCCGCCGGCAACCGCTTCGGCTGGCGTACCGACCGGCGACGCGCAGCGATTTCTCGAAGGCGGCGACGTTCCCGAGCAATGGTGGACGCAATTTGCCAGTGACGAACTGAACCGGCGTGTCGCGCAGGCGTTGGCGCACAGCCCCAGCGTTGCATCGGCTCAGGCCGCCTTGCGTCGAGCCCAGGAAAACGCCAATGCGGCACGCGGTGCGCTGTTCCCCAGCGTCGACGCGAAGGCGGGCGTCACGCGCGGCAACGTCACGCAATTCAATGGCGTTCCGGCGACCGGTGGCGCCACCGGTGCGTCGACGTTCACGCTCTACAACGTCGGCGTCAATGTCGGCTACACGCTCGATCTGTTCGGCGGCGTGCGCCGCACCATCGAAGCGCAATCCGCGCTGGCCGATGCGCAGCTTTTCCAGCTCGAAGGCACATACCTGAGCCTTGCGTCGAACGTGGCAACCGCGAGCTTCCGCGAGGCTTCGCTGCGCGAGCAGATCCACGCGACCGAACAGATCATCGCCGACTACAGGACGGAACTCGACCTGGTCGAAAAGCAGAACGAGATTGGCGCGAAGTCGATGTCCGACGTGCTGGTCATACGCACGCAGGTCGCCACCGTGGAGGCCACGCTGCCGCCGCTGCGCCAGGCGCTCGAGCAGACGCAGACGCAACTGGCCGTGTATCTCGGCCAATTCCCGTCGACGGCGGAACTGTCCGCAGTCAACCTCGACGCGCTCACGTTGCCGCACGATATCCCGGTGAGCCTGCCGTCGACGCTGACACGCCAGCGTCCGGACGTGCGCGCCGCCGAAGCGCAATTGCACAGCGCGACGGCGGACGTCGGCATCGCGACCGCGAACCTGTTTCCACAGATCACGCTGACCGGAAATCTCGGCTCCATCGCCCTGCACACGGGTGATCTGTTCGGCGGCGGCACGAAGGCCTGGGGCGTCGGCGGAAACCTGCTCGCACCACTGTTCCACGGTGGGACTCTGCGCGCGCAGGAGCGCGCTGCCGAGGCCGGACTCGACAAGGCTGCCGCCGACTACCAGAGCACGGTGCTGACCGCGTTCCAGAATGTCGCCGACAGCCTGCGGGCGCTCGAACTCGACGCAGACAGCCTGCAGGCCCAGGCTGCCGCCGAAAAGTCGGCGGAGGCCAGCCTCGAACTCGTGCGCTTCCAGTATCGCAACGGCTCGGCGAGTTATCTGCAGGTGCTGGACGCGACCCGGCAGTTCCAGCAGGCGCGCATTGGCCTGATCCAGGCGCGCGCCGCACGGCTCGCCGATACCGCCGCGCTGTACGCCGCGCTCGGCGGCGGCTGGCGCGAAGACGATGCGCGCAAAGTCGCGATCGCCGCGCCACCTCCCGAATAAAAGTTTTCTGACAAGCGGAAGGAACGCCGCTTTGACCGCGATCAAGGATCGGTCGCAAGGATACCTTGCGGAGCCAGGAAGCCCGCCTGACCTTTAGCAATCAGGGTTCGATTGCGTAAAACCACGGAGAACGGCGCATGCAAGCGCGTGTCGAGAACAACAAGAAGCCCAGCACGAAGAAGCGGATGCTGATCATGATCGGCCTCGTGCTGCTCCTGATCGTCGTCATCGCCGGTATCAAGGCCCTGACGATCTACAAGATGATTTCGGGCATGAAGCCGCCGCCGCCGGCGACGGTCAGCACGATCAAGACCGTGTATTCCGAATGGCAGCCGGCGCTGACCGCGATCGGATCGCTGCGCGCGGCCCGCGGCGCCGACCTGGCACTCGACGTCGCCGGCCTCGTCACCAAGGTCAACGTGCAGTCCGGCGACGAAGTCAAGGAAGGCCAGGTGCTGCTGCAGTTGCGCGACAGCGAAGACGTCGCCCAGTTGCACCAGCTCGAAGCCGCCGCTGCGCTGGCCGAGGTGACGTTCGGCCGCGCGAAACAGCAGCTGGCCGTCAAGGCGATCAGCCAGGCGGATTACGACACCGCCGCCGCCGACCTGAAGGCCAAGCAGGCCGCCGTGCAGCAACAGCAGGTCAACGTGGCGAAGAAGCAGCTGCGCGCGCCGTTCGCGGGACGCGTCGGCATCGTCACGATCAATCCCGGCGCGTTCCTCGATTCCGGCAAGATGATCGTCACGTTGCAGCAGCTCGATCCGGTTTTCGTCGACTTTCACCTGCCGCAGAAGAATCTCGGCGAGTTGCACGTCGGCCAGAAAGTCACGCTCACGCTCGACGCGTTCGGCAACAAGAGTTTCGAAGGCGCGCTGAGCGCGATCAGTCCGAAGGTCGACAGCGACACGCGCAACGTGCAGGTCGAGGCCAGGGTGCCGAATCCCGATCGCGTGCTGACACCGGGAATGTTCACGAACGCCAGCGTCGAGGTCGGCGAGCAGCAGCGCTACCTGACGTTGCCGCAGACTGCAATTGTGTACAACCCGTATGGCGAGACGGTCTTCATCGTCAGGAAGAAGAGCGAGTTCGACAAGGCGCAGGCGGCGCTGGCCAAGGGCAACGACGCCAAGGGCAGCGACGCCAAAACGCAGCCCGCGGCAAAGGATGCCGGCAAGGACAAGGATGGCAAGGACAAGGACGCCGGCAAGGGACCTCAGCTTCCACCGGATGCGCTGGTCGTGCAGCAGGTGTTCGTGACGACCGGTGCGACGCGCGGCGACCAGGTCGCGATACTCAAGGGCCTGGACGAGGGCGCCGAGATCGTCACGAGCGGCCAGATCAAGCTCAAGAGCGGCTCGCCGATCACGATCGACAACAGCGTGCAGCCGGCGAACAGTGCGAATCCGACGCCGCAGGAACATTAGGCGAATGCGTCAGACGACAGAAAGAACAGTCGTCATTTCCAGCGAAAGCGGGAATCCATTTTGCTTGGCGCGCAAAAGCAAGGATCAAGATGGATTACCAGCTCCGCTGTTGAGAGCCCCGCTTTCGCGGGAATGACGGCACATAAGCAATCCGCTGGGCGACAACCATGAACTTCACCGACACCTTCATCAACAAACCGGTCCTCGCGATCGTCGTCAGCTCACTGATCCTCGTGCTCGGTTTGCGCGCGCTCAGCGACCTTTCGGTGCGCCAGTATCCGAAGACCGAGAACGCGGTCGTGACGGTCTCGACGGCGTACTACGGCGCCGATGCGCAGACGATCGCCGGCTTCATCACGCAGCCACTCGAGCAGGCGATCTCGCAGGCGCAGGGCATCGACTATCTTTCGTCGACGAGCGTCAGCGGCGTGTCGACGATCACCGCGACGCTGCGCCTGAACTATGACGCCAACAAGGCGTTGACGCAGATCCAGACCCAGGTCAGCTCGGTGCGCAACCAGCTGCCGCCGCAGGCGCAGCAGCCTGTGCTGAATGTGCTGGTCGGCGAGACGATCGATGCGATGTACATGGGCTACCGCAGCGACACGTTGCCGGCGAACAGCATCACCGACTACCTGGCTCGCGTCGTCAAGCCGAAGCTCGACTCGATCCAGGGCGTGCAGACGGCCGAGATACTCGGCGGACGCCAGTTCGCGTTGCGCGCGTGGCTCGACCCGGCTCGGCTCGCCGCCCACAACATCACGGCCAGCGACGTCTTCCAGGCGATGTCCGCGAACAACTATCTCGCTGCGGTCGGCACGACCAAGGGCCAGATGGTCAGCGTCGACCTGACCGCGGGCACCGACCTGCATTCGGTCGAGGAATTCAAGAAGATGTCGATCAGGCAGAAGGACGGCGCGATCGTCCGTCTCGAAGACGTTGCCAACGTCGTGCTCGGCGCCGAAGAATACGATTCCAATGTTTCGTTCAGCGGCAAGCTCGCCGTGTTCATCGGCATCAAGGTCGCGCCCGACGCGAACGTCCTCGACGTCGCCAAGCGCGTGCGCGAGGCGATGCCGGGTATCCAGTCGCAACTGCCGGCCGGCTTGTCCGGCGAGATCGTCTATGACGGCACGACCTTCATCACTTCGTCGATCCAGGAAGTCGTCAAGACCCTGATCGAGGCGCTGCTGATCGTCACGGTCGTCATTTTCCTGTTCCTCGGCAGTTTCCGCGCCGTGATCATTCCGGTCATCGCGATGCCGCTGTCGCTGATCGGCACGTTCTTCGTGATGCTCGTGCTCGGCTATTCGATGAACCTGCTGACGCTGCTCGCGCTCGTGCTCGCGATCGGCCTCGTCGTCGACGACGCGATCATCGTCGTCGAGAACGTGGATCGGCACATGAAGGAAGAAGGCAAGACGCCGCTGCAATCGGCATTGCTCGCCGCGCGCGAGCTCGGCGGGCCGATCCTGGCGATGACGGTCGTGCTGGTCGCCGTGTACGTGCCGATCGGATTCCAGAAAGGCCTGACCGGCGCGCTGTTCGGCGAGTTCGCGTTTACGCTGGCGGGAGCCGTGACGGTCTCGGCGATCGTTGCGCTGACCCTGTCACCGATGATGTGCGCGCGCTTCTTCAAGACCGAGCAGGAAAGCGGACGCTTCGTCCAGTTCATCGACCGCCAGTTCGAGCGCGTGCGCCACCGCTATCAGCGCATGCTGCATGGAACGCTGGCCACGTTCAGCGTCGTCGTCGTCATGGGCCTGATGTTGTTCGGGGCGACGCTGCTGCTCGACATGACCTCGAAGTCCGAGCTCGCGCCCGAGGAAGACCAGGGCTTCCTGTTCTACCAGCTCAAGGCGGCGCCGAATTCGACCGCGCAGCAGATGATCGGCTACTCGCAGCAGATGTTCGATATCGGCAAGGTGTTGCCCGAATACCAGATGATGTTCCAGATCATCACCCCGGGCCAGGGTTTCGGCGGCATGGCGTTCACGCCGTGGAGCGAGCGCAGCAAGGATGCGCACGTCCTGCAGCAGGAGCTGCAGGCAAAATGGAGCGCGATCGCCGGCGGCCAGATTTTCGTTTTCCCGCTGCCACCGCTGCCGGGCGCGCAGGGCGCCCCGATCCAGGTCGTCATCAATACGACCGAGCCGTTCCAGAATCTCAATGAAGTCGTCCAGGCCGTGCTGAAGAAGGCGCAGGACAGCGGCAAGTTCTGGTTCGTCGACGCCGATCTGAAGATCGACAAGCCGCAATCCACGGTAGTCGTCGATCGCGACATGATCTCGACCCTGGGCCTGACCCAGCAGGACGTCGGCAGCGCGCTCGGCGCGGCCCTCGGCGGCGGCTACGTCAACTACTTCTCGATCGCCGGACGTTCGTACAAGGTCATCCCGCAGGTGCTGCAGGCCGACCGCCTCAATCCGGACCAGGTGCTCGACTACTACGTGCGCGCGCCGAACGGAAGCGTGATGCCGGCCGCGACGATGGCCTCGCTGAAGAATTCGGTCGTTCCGCAATCGATCAGCCGCTTCCAGCAGCTGAACTCGGCGACGATTTCCGGCGCGAGCGGCATGTCGCAGGGTGAGGCCCTGCAATTCCTGCGCGATGCCTTGCAGGAAGTCGCGCCGAGCGGCTACCAGATCGATTATTCCGGCCAGTCGCGCCAGTTCGTGCAGGAGTCCGGCGGCTTCGCCACGACGTTGCTGTTCGCCGTGATCATCGTGTTCCTCGCGCTCGCTGCGCAGTTCAACAGCTTGCGCGATCCGATCGTGATACTCGTCTCGGTGCCGATGGCTTTGTTCGGCGCGATGATCTTCGTGAACCTGATCGCGAGCCTGAACATCTACACGCAGGTCGGCCTCGTCACCCTGATGGGCCTGATCAGCAAGCATGGCATCCTGATCGTGCAGTTCGCCAACGAGTCGCAGCGCGCCGGCATGGGCAAGCGCGAGGCGATCGAGCACGCTGCCGCCGTGCGCCTGCGCCCGATCCTGATGACGACGGCCGCCATGGTGCTCGGCGTGCTCCCGCTCGTCATCGCGTCCGGCGCCGGCGCCGCCGGACGCTTCAACATGGGCCTGGTCATCGCCACGGGCCTGTCGATCGGCACGTTGTTCACGCTGTTCGTCGTGCCCGCGTTCTACATGCTGCTCGCGGCGGACCATCATGCTGAACGTGCTCAAGGCACGGACGAGGGTGGTGAACTGGCGCCGGCATGACTTCGCGCCGACCAGATTGACTGCATCCCGCCTGCGTCGGAACGCGGGCGTTTGCAATCTGCATGGGAAATCCGTTCTTAAAAAATCGTAGGCCGCTGACGCGACGTACGTTTTCTTCGTGCGCGCGTCTGGCATGTCCGCTGCAACTTCCGTGTGACGGACGGCAACACGACAGGGACGGAGTTTTTTTCATACGGAGACCATTTCACCATGGGTAATCAGACGAACAATCCGCACGGCAATCAGAACGACCAGCAGCAACATTCCAAGGAACGCCAGCGCGACGACGACATGTCGAAACGCGGCGGCAACATCGGCAAGGACCAGATGGGCAAGGACAAGGGCCAGAAACACCGCGATGATCGATCCGGAAACCAGACCGGAAGCGATCGCAGCCGTTCCGGCTCGCAGGATCGCTGAGCGATCACTCCGGTTCCGCGCGACGGACGCGCCATCGAATCGGACGGACGGCCGCCTGCGGGCGGCCGTCTTTGTTTCGAAACCGTTTGATTCGCACTCTCGCTTCGCAAAATGCGGCCGTGATTGGTGCGGGTCAATCCCCGCCGGCAACGCGGCACGTTCTTGCTCGAAAGCAAACATAGGCAGCAGACCCTGCTGCAAGCGCGAGCGTCGTACTTGCGCCCGCTTACGAAGAATACAGCTTGACGATGCTAGTTTTCGGCGTCCGGGGGTTCGCGACGCGGAGTTGGAACGATGGTGGACAACGTTGGACGCACGATCGCTGTTTTGGCACTCATGGTTGGGGGGATTTTCGAAAACGCGTATGCAACGGACTGGCTGCAATTCGGCTACGACCAGGCCCATAGCGGCTTCAATCGCGCCGAGCGTGGTTATCCGACACCCAACGGCAATCGCGTCCTGTACCACTACGCTTTGCCGGGCAGCGCCGGCCTCGTCGACAGCGCGCCGGTCTATCTGAGCAACGTCGCGACGACTTCGGGATCGAGGAACGTGTTGTTCCTGGTCAGCAAGAACGGCACGCTGCTCGCGCTCGATGCAGACAGCCAAAGCCTTGACGTGCTGTGGTCGAAACGGCCGCTCGGCACCGGCCTCGTCACCAATGGCTCCGCGGCAATCGATCCGGACCGCCTGCATGTATACGCGTTCGGCCTCGACGGAAAAGTACACAAATACCAGGTTGGCGACGGCACCGAGGTGACCAGCGCCGGATGGCCACAGGTTTCGACGTTGAAGCCGGACCAGGAAAAGGGTTCGGCCGGGTTGAGCATCGCCACGGCGCAGAACGGCAAATCCTATCTGTATTCCGTCGTCAGCGGCTACGTCGACGATACCAACGATTACCAGGGACACGTGACGGCGATCGACCTGACAACCGGCGCGCAAACCGTCTTCAATGCCCAGTGCAGCAGCCTGACGATCCATTTCGTCGCGAATGGAATCACCAGCGGCGCCGGGCAGAATGATTGCATGCGCATCGGTGGCGGCAACAGCGGGACCTGGGGACGGCCGGGTACGCTTTACGATGCTGTCACGAATCGTCTCTTCTTCACGACCGGCAATGGCGATTTCGATCCGGGCAACGCCAAGGGCCACGGAATGGATTGGGGCGACACCGTCCTGGCCTTGAATCCCGATGGCACCGGTGGCGGCGCCGGCATGCCGGTCGACAGCTATACGCCGACGACGTACGGTAGCGATAGCCCGCAGGTGGGACTCGAAGGTTTCGACGCGGACCTCGGCGCGGTCACGCTGGCGCTCATACCTCCGCCTCCGGGAACATCCGCAAGCTATCAGCATCTGGCAGTCCAGGGCGGAAAGGACGGTTGCTTGCGGCTGCTGAATATTGCCAACCTCAGCGGCCAAGGCGGGCCGGCGCACGTCGGCGGCGAATTGCAGGCGATCAACTTTCCCGGCGGCGTCAATTGCGCCACGGGCCAGGACGGGCCGGAGATCAAGTCGCAGCCGGCAGTCTGGGTCAATCCTGCGGATCACTCCACGTGGCTCTACGTCACCACCGAATTCGCCGGCATGGCCGCCTACAAGATCGTGCTGGACGGCAGTGGCAAGCCATCATTGTCGTTGAAGTGGACCGGAAACAATGCCACGTCGCCGATCGTCGCCAATGGCGTCGTCTACATGACCTCCGATGCAAGGCTGTATGCATACGACGCCGTCAGCGGCGCGCCGCTGGTTGACGATACATCGGCCTGGGCCACCACGCTGTTCAACGACACGCACTGGCAAAGTCCGATCGTCGTCGACGGCAAGATCTACGTTGTCGACGGCGTAAGCCCGACTGCCGAGTCGCAGTTGTGGGTGTATGAACTCGATGGTCTGTTCCATACGAAGTTCGACTGAGCGGCGAAAGGTTGCGCGCAATGCAGCTGTGCGACTGACGCAGGTGCTGCGCGATGCGGCGTTTTCGTTTCGCTTGATCGTGCCGGCGTCAGCAGCCTTTCGCGTTCAGCGCAAAGCGAAATGCCTGCTCATCCCGTGAGGCGTGAGCGAAGACGAGGTCGGCGGCGGCGAGGTCCTCGATCGCCATGCCGGTTGAATCGAACACGAAGATCTGATCCGACGACGTGCGCCCGGCGAAACGGCCCGACACGATTGCAGCCAATTCCGCATGGACGGACGCCGGCGTCATCGCGCCGGCGCGAACGGCATGATGCGTGTCGCCCATTTCGAGCGCTTGCGCCAGATCATCCGGCACGACGAGCGCGGCCGCCATCAGGTCCGGCGCCAGTTCATTCTTGCCTGGACTGTCGGTACCGACCGCGGCGATGAAGCAGCCCGGAGCGATGTCGGCTCGATGCAGGATCGGTGCGGTCGACGGCGTGCAGGTGACGACGATATCCGCCGTGCGCGCACATTCTGCCGCGGTCGTTGCGACCTCGACGGACAAGCCGAGCGATTGAGCCTGCCGCGCGAACTCGCTGGCGCGTCGTTGGTCGACGTCCGCGCAAGCAACGTGTGACAGCGCGAACGCACCGCGCAGCGCTTCGAGGTGGTAGAGCGCCTGCATTCCGCAGCCGATCATCCCGAGTCTGTCGCTGCCGGCGCGCGCCAGGTGCTGCGCGGCCAACGTCGACACAGCGGCCGTTCGCCGCGCGGTGATCTCGATCGAATCCATCAGCGCGAGCAGTTCACCGGAGCGCGCATCGAACAGCGCGACGACGCCCTGGATCGTCGGCAATCCGCGTGCGGGATTGCCGGGGAAATTGGCATTCATCTTGACGACGATCTTGCCGAACCGCTCGACGCCGGCAGCCGCCTTGATATGCACGCCGCCGCCCTCGCCTTTCAGATGCCCCACGCTGGGGTTCTGCAATTCGCCGCGGTCGAGAGCGAGAAACGCCTCGCGCATCGCCGGCAGGAACGCGGCCACGGGGATGTGTTCGTGGATGTAGGCCTTGCTCAGCAACAACGTTTCGCGCTGGCTCACGGACTGCCCCGGCATCGCAATCCGATGTTCGACCGACGACGCCATCGTCATCGGCCGATCTGGATTTGCTCGCGGCCCATGGTAGTTTGGAGCGAGCGCGAAGACTAGCGGCTGGCGAGGCTGCTCGGCTGCGAACTGTCGCAACTGATCTGCTGCACGTCGACGCCGACGACCTTCGTCGTGTGCTGCGCTTCGGCCGTGTCGAAGTAATGCCGGTCGACGCTCAGCGAGCGCTCGGCCCCGGCAGGAATGTCGAACGCCACCGTCTTGCGCTCAGTGCTCTGCTGTCCATCGTCGGTCTGCCACGTCGCGTTGTAGCTGATCGACCCCGAACAGCCGTTTTCACGGCAGGTCGCCGCGTCGAGGCCGAACGCGATGCGGAACTCGTCCTTGCCCAGGCGCATCACGAGCGGCTCCTGCGTCAGCCCGACGCCGCACGTCGCCGGTGCGGCAAACGCGCTGCCCAGGGGCAGTGCGGCCAGGGCCAGTACCAGGGTGGAGATCTTGTAGCGTTGCATGACGGTCATCCTTCAGTGGTGGCGAGGCGCCAGCCTCGATTGCCTTACAAGACGCCGTTTCGCTCCGGAACCCGCCACGGAATCGCGAATCCGGAAAATCGGCGTGCGGCAATCGGCGGCGCGCACGGGCAACAGCGTTGCCTGCCCTATCAATACGATGTCGCGGTCGAAACCGGACATTGCCCGCAGCGCGTCGCCATGGCATCGCTGCGGCGTGCGCCGGCGGACCGCCACGCGCACCTACACGCTGGCCCGCAGGCTTTCCGGACGGTCGGCCTTGAACGGTCGCGGCCTGCCAATGGCATAGCCTTGGGCATAGTCGACACCGATCGCGGCCAGGCGTGCAAGCAGGTCGATCGACTCGACGCCTTCGGCAATCGTCTTGATGTTCATGACATGGCCGATCTGGTTGATCGCGCGCACCATGACGTCCTTGACCGGATTGGACATGATGTCGGTCACGAAGCTGGCGTCGATCTTGAGGTAATCGACCGGCAGGTTCTGCAGGTAGGAGAATGAAGACGCCCCGGCGCCGAAATCGTCGAGCGCAAAGCGGCAGCCGAGGTCCTTCATCTCGCGCATGAACTTGCGCGCCTGCGCAAGGTTGTTGATCGCAGCGGTTTCGGTGATTTCGAAGCAGATGACGTCGAAGCGCAGTCCATGCACGGCGAACTGTCGCTTCAGGAATGCCGGAAAGCCTGCGTCACCGAGCGTCGCGCCGGACAAATTGATCGCCCAGCTGTCGTCGCTGCTGCCCTGCCCGCTCGCGGCGTGCGCGGCATAGAGGGTAAAGGCCTCTTCGACGACCCAGCGGTCCAGGGTCGGCATCAGTCCGTAGCGCTCGGCCGCGGGAATGAATGCCATCGGCTGCACCAGGTTTCCGCTCTCGTCGACGAGCCTGAGCAGCAGTTCGACGTGCGCATCCGAAACCTTCGGGTTCTCGACCGAGACGATGGGCTGCGCGTACAGCTGCAGGCGCTTCTCGTCGATCGCCGCGCGCAAGCGCGAGACCCAATCCATTTCCGCCCTGCGCACGGCAATGTCGCGATCGCTGTGGGCGAACAGGCGAACGCGATTGCGCCCTTCCTCCTTGGCCTGGTAACAGGCGCGGTCCGCGTCGGCCAAGGCCATCTCGAAGCTGTCGGTGCCACTTTCGGGAAGCACGACGCCGGTGCTGACGCTCAGCCAGAACGTGCGTCCAAGGTGCACGAACTGAAAATCGTTGATCGCCCGGCGCAGCGACTCGGCAACCGCGAGCGCCGATTCCGCGGAATATCCGCTGATCAGGATCGAGAATTCGTCGCCGCCGAGGCGCGCCACCATCGCGCTCCTGGGCAGGGTCGAAGTCAGGAGCACGCCGACGTCGCGCAGGAGCTGATCGCCGGCGGCGTGACCGCAGGTGTCGTTGACGACCCTGAACTGGTCGAGGTCCAGGTACAACAGGGCGTGGCTGCTGGCCGGGTCGCGCAGCGCGGCATTGACGCGATGCTCGAATTCGCCGCGATTGAGCAGGCCGGTCAACGCGTCGTGGTGCGCGCGATATTCCAGTTCGGTCGCGGTGCGCTCGCGTTCGCGGAACATGACGGCGAGCAGATAGCCGGCCAGGGTGGAACTCAGGACGAAGAACGAGCGCAGCAGCGTATCGGAAATCGACGCCGATGCCGGCGCCATCGCATTGAGTACGATCGTCAGGACGGCGCACGCCGCGCTGGCCCCGCCGAGCCCGGCGACGAGCGCGCAAACGACCACGATCGGCAGCAACGGAAACAGCAGCCGGTCCTGCGGTACGGCGTTCAGCGACAGCACCGCCCATCCGGCGATTACGAGCGCCAGCATCGAGCCGACGAACACCCAGCCCTTCACGCCCTTCGGAAATGGCTGGTATGACCACGACAACAGCAGCGGCGTGAAGATCAGAAAACTGAAAGTTGCCGAAAGAAAGTACTCGGCGCCGTAAGCCAGCGCCTGTTGCGGCGTTTGCTCGAACAGCACGACCATGCGCACGGCATCGATCGGAATGGCCAGCGAACTGGCGACCAGGAGCGCGGCAACAAAGCCCATGAACTGGCGCACGTCGGCCAGCGACATCTGCACTTTCCAGTGCTGCAGCAGGCGCAGGGCGCACATCGCGATCAGCACTTCGAGCCACCCGATGCCGGTCGCCGCCAGCAGCGGCGTGCCGACTGCCATGCTGCTGACGGTATTGGAGATGAACACGGCGGGCCAGAAACGCGCGCCGTGGCGCCAGAGCAGGGCCAACCCGATACCGCTGCTCGGCCAGATCGGAATGAAACCCGGCGCCGGTTGCGTGGACGCAGCAAGGAACGCGACGAAGCTCAGCAGGGCGGTGCACAGCACCAGCGCGCCAACGTAGCGCGCGTATGCGCCCACCTGCGGTATCGACCGGGCTCCCCTCTCCATGACCGGCAGTATAGCCAACGCCGACGCGCGGTATAGCGTCCACATGGCGCCGGCATCTTCCGGCCGAGGGTCGCTCCGCCAATCTGGGTAGCGCGAGCGCGCAATTTGGGTGGCGCTGCCGATGTATGGCGTCGCACGCGCTCCTATCGTA
>DATIEJ010000572.1:0-4136 GCA_035455825.1 Rhodanobacteraceae bacterium
CCCTACCGTTTCGTGCGCCATCCGATCTACACGGGCATCCTGCTCGGTTTCGTCGGGTCGGCCATTGCGCGCAACGAATGGCGCGGCGTTCTGGCCGTGGCAATCTGCTATGCCGCGCTCTGGCGCAAGCTCAAGCTCGAGGAACGCTGGATGATCGAACGGTTCGGCGATGCGTACCGGAAATTCCAGAGTGAAGTCCCGGCACTGATTCCGAACCCGCTGCGCTCTCGTCGCGCAACCGGATCCGCATGATGATTCGTCACAAGCTGCTGCTGACGTTTCTGTTCGCCTTTTCGCTCGGCGTGATTGCTGCCGTGTACCTGGTTCGCCATGAGCAGGATGTCGCGCGCGAATCCGTCATCGGCGAAGCGGCTAACGCCACCGCGGGTAATTCCGCTGCCGATTCCGTGCCCGATTCTGCCGGCAACGGCGACTCCGGCGACAACGACGACGACAACGCGCCTGCGTGGCCGGAAGAAGCCGGCACGCCGGAACAAGTCATGTACGCGCAGGGAAAGCGCATGGACGAAGCGATTTCGAAACTGACGCCGCGCACGCCCGGAAAGGTAAACCTGTACGTCGTCGCGTTCGCCGGCGACGGCAGCGAGAATGTTTTCCGCAACGAGGTCGAATACGTCGAGAAGCAGTTTGCCGAACGCTTCGATGCCGGCGGCCATACGCTCGTGCTGATCAACAATCCGGCGACGCTGACGCAGCGGCCCATTGCCAGCCTGAGCAACCTGGAGACCGCAATCGACGCGGTCGCCGCGAAGATGAAGACCGACGAGGACGTGCTGCTGCTGTTCATCACGAGCCACGGCTCGGCCGAACACGAACTCGCGGTCGACCTCGATCCACTGCCACTGGACCTGATCGCCCCGGAGGACCTGGCTGACCTGCTGGCCGGCTCGACCATCCGCAACAAGGTCATCGTACTTTCGGCCTGCTATTCCGGCGGCTTCATCGATGCGCTCAAGGGACCTTCGACGATGGTCATCACGGCGTCGCGCGCCGATCGTCCGTCGTTCGGCTGCGGCACCAAGTCCGACATCACCGATTTCGGACGCGCGTTCTTCGTCAATGGCCTGAACCATAGCGACACGTTCGATGGCGCATTCAGCGAGGCGCGCAAGCTCGTCAACGACTGGGAAACCAAGGCGGGCCAGGAACATTCGGATCCGCAGATCTCAAAAGCACCGCAGATCGAGGCGCAACTCAAACTATGGCGCGATGGCCTGCGGCTCGGACCACCGGTGCCGTTCCAGCCCGCCGTACCGACGCGGGCGCGACCGGCGAAGGCCGACACATTGACTGCTCTGGTCTCGGCGGTGCAGTGAACGCCAGCGCGGCCTGCGGAGCGATGCACGAATAGCTCTTCAGCCCCTCCCCCTTGATGGGGGAGGGGTTGGGGAGAGGGTGACGCCTGCGTAGCAGGCGTCTGCGGCGCCTTCGATGGCCAGGAGCCCAGGTGCCTCGAAGGCCATGGATGGTCGAAAGTGCCGGCTGTGCAGCAGGCGCCCTGCGGCGCCTTCCCCTCTCCCGCCGCGCTACGCGCATCGACCTCTCCCACAAGGGGAGAAGTGGACCATGATGGAAGGCTCTCGCGGAACGAGACGCTAGCCCACCGCAAACAACTTGCGCGCGTCGATCGCCGTGTCCGGAAAATCGCAGAACAGCGCGTCGACACCGAGCGCGAACGCGGCAAACAGTTCGTCGCGCGCGCTCGCGAATGGCGCGGGTGGGCGATCGTCGCGAAACGTCCAAGCGTGAATCTGCAGGCCGAGTGCGTGTGCCGCGGCTGCCAGCCCGTTGTCGTTGCCGCTGCGGTCCCACAACAGGTGCTTCGGTGGCGCCACGCCCTGGGCCCAGCGCGCGATCTCCCGCAGCAGCGTGTCGCGTTCATGCTCCTCGGCCGGAACATTTTCGAGCAATGCGAAACACGGGTTTCCGCAGCGCTCCTTGGCTTCCCGCAGGACCGTGTGATCGAAGCACTGGATCCAGACCGGTGAAGCGGGCCCGAGCAGGCCGCGCGTAGCCAGTTCCTGATGCAAGGCGGCAACCGGATCCAGGCCCAGCGCGCGAAAATACTCCGGGTGTTTCAATTCCGGATAGACGGCGATCGCGCGTCCGTGGTTGGCGCTGGCGGCGGCGCGCAAGTCGAGCAGCATCGAAAATCGCGGCACGACCAGACGGCTGTCGAAGCGCGTGCCGCGTTCCGGAAACGGCTGGATCGCGCGCAACGAATCCAGTTCGGCCGCCGTGAAGTCGCTGACCCACCAGTCGCGCTGGCCGGCGATCTCGCGCGCGCGGCTCGCGAACTGCGGGTGCCCGGCAATGTCCGTGCTGCGCGCAAGGCCCAGGTCGTGGCGCGCGAACAGCACGCCGTCGCGACTGAGCACCAGGTCGGGTTCGAGCACGTCCGCGCCCTGCGCGGCTGCGAGCGCGTAGCCGTCGAGCGTGTGCTCGGGCCGGTAGCCGCTTGCGCCACGATGAGCGATGATGCGCGGCGCCGAACCGTCGAGCGTCTTCCAGTGATGCATCCCTACTCCGCTCGTCCTTGTGCCGGCGCGGCATGCCGTGCAGCCAGTGCGGCGACGACGTCGCCGAGCGACGCATCCCGGGCGCGCAGCAGGACCAGCAGGTGGAAGAGCAGGTCGGCCGATTCGCCGACCAGGGCCTGCCTGTCCTCCGCCACGGCGGACAGCGCGGCTTCCACGCCCTCCTCGCCGACCTTCTGTGCGATCCGGCGCAGGCCGGATTCGAACAAGCGTGTCGTGTAACTACCGGCCGGACGATCGCGTTCGCGAACGGCAACGAGCGCGTCGAGTTCGGCCAGGAACGCCAATGGCGGCGCCGAGGCATCGCCGAAACAGCTCGCCGTGCCGAGATGGCAGGTCGGACCCTGCGGCTCGGCATGGATGACGAGCGCGTCGTTGTCGCAGTCGGCAAAGGCCGCCTTGAACAGCAGGAAATTGCCGGATGTCTCGCCCTTGGTCCAGAGGCGCTGCTTGCTGCGGCTGAAGAATGTCACTTTTCCACTTTGCCGCGTCTGCAGCAGCGCCTCCCGGCTCATATAGCCGAGCATCAGCACGGCGCCGCTGCGCCAGTGCTGGATGGCCGCGGGCAGCAGTCCACCACCCTTGCTCCAGTCGAGTCTGTCGGCATCGATCACCATGTCAGCCATGAGCCTCTTTCTCGCAGGTCGATGAATTCGTCGGCGGTGCCATCATGGCCGGATCGCGACGCCTTGCGTGCGCAGGTAACCCTTCAGGTCGCCGATTGCGATCGCGCCCGAATGGAACACGCTCGCCGCCAGCGCACCATCGACGTCCGCCTGCGAGAATACCGCGAGGAAGTGTTCCGGCGCACCGGCTCCGCCCGAGGCGATCAGCGGCACGCTGCACAGCGCGCGCACGGCTGCAAGCTGCTCGATGTCGTAGCCGCTGCGCACGCCGTCCGAACCCATGCAATTCAGCACGACTTCGCCGGCGCCGCGCTCTTGTGCCTCGACGACCCAGTCCAGCGTGCGTCTTGGCAGTGCCCGGGATTTGCCGGGGTCGCCGCTGTATTGCCGTACATGCCACTCGCCATCGGCGTCCCGCAGGCTGTCGATGCCGGCGACGACGCACTGCACGCCGAACGCCGCGGCCAGTTCGTCGAAGAGTTCAGGGCGCTCGAGTGCCGGCGAATTGACCGAAATCTTGTCCGCGCCGGCATGCAGCACCGCGCGTGCGTCGGCGACGCTGCGTATGCCGCCGGCGACGCAGAACGGAATGTCGATGATGCGCGCGACGCGTTCGACCCAGGCGCAATCGACCGCGCGCTGCTGCGGGCTGGCCGTGATGTCGTAGAACACGAGTTCATCGGCGCCGGCGTCGCGGTAGCGCCGCGCGAGATCCTCGATCGCGCCCATGACGACGTGATCGCGGAAGCGGACTCCCTTGACGACCTGGCCATCGCGCACGTCGAGGCACGGGATGATGCGCCGCGTCAGCATGGCCGCTCTCCTCCCTCTCCCCCGGCCGCGGTCGGGGGAGATGGTTGGGGTGAGGAGGCCAGCGCGCAGTGCTGCTGCGAGGATAGTGAGGCACCTGGGCGCCGCCCCCTCACCCTACCCTCTCCCCCAAGCCGTGCTT
>DATIEJ010000573.1:0-5157 GCA_035455825.1 Rhodanobacteraceae bacterium
GTCACCGCGAACGCGGCGAGGATCCTGCATCTGGACGGCTACGGTCTCGAGCCGGGGTGCCGCGCCGACCTCGTCGTATTGCAGGCCGCCGATGCATTCGAGGCGATCCGGCTCAAGGCCGCGCGCCTGCTCGTGTTGCGCGCCGGCAAAGTCATCGCCCGCGGCGCGCCGAGGCAAAGCGAATTGTCGCTGCCGCAACGGCCGCACTCGCTGAGCCTGGAGTTCACGCCAGGCAGTCTCTGATCCGCAGAGAGCCGGGCTTCGGCCTCCCGCTGCGCGACATCCGGATAGCGGTCGCACGCGGCTGGTATAGACTCGCTCCGTTGCTGGCCTGGTGGAATCGATTTCGCGTGGACGACTTTTTCGAGCGGCTCCGGCAGCGCAAGATCGTGCAGTGGGCGTTGGCCTATCTTGCCGGCGCGTTCGCGCTGCTCCAGGCCGTGGACATCATCGGCCAGCGGTTCGGCTGGCCCGAACAGGTCGAGCGCTTGCTCATCGTCGCACTCGGCGTCGGATTTTTCGTTGCGCTCGTGCTCGCCTGGTATCACGGCGAGCGCGGTGAGCAGCGCGTGTCCGGCACGGAGCTGTCGGTACTGGCGCTGTTGCTGGCGATCGGCGGCGCGATGCTGTGGCGCGTCGCCACGACGGCGCACGATGCCGCAACGGCGCCGGATCCATCGAGCGCTTCGGCGCTCGGCGCGGCATCGACCGCGGTCCTGCCGTTCGTGAACATGTCGGCCGACAAGGCCAACGAATATTTTTCCGACGGCATGACCGAGACGCTGCTGAACCGCCTGGCCCAGGTGCCGCAGCTCAAGGTCGCCGCGCGCACGTCATCCTTCAGCTTCAAGGGCACGAACACCGACGTGCGCAAGATCGGCGCGCAGCTTGGCGTCGCGAGCCTGGTCGAAGGCAGCGTGCAGCAGGCCGGCGACACGTTGCGCATCACCGCACAACTGGTTCGCGCCGCCGACGGCGCGCACCTGTGGTCGCGCAACTACGATCGGAAGGCTGCCGACCTGTTCGCGATCCAGGACGAAATCGCCGGCGCCGTTACCGAAGCGCTGGTCGGCGAACTGCTGCCGAAGACCCGCGAGATCCTGACCAAGGGCGGCACCAGGAACCTGGCCGCGTACGACGCCTACACGCGCGCGCTCGAACAGCTTGCCGTCAACAACTTCCCGTCCAACATCCAGGCCGAGGCGCTGATGAAGCAGGCGCTGGCGCTCGATCCGGGTTATGTCGACGCGATGCTCGGCCTGGTCAACACCTGGCTGAACATGTTCCGCACCGGCCAGATCACCCTGGCGGAATTCCAGGCGCGCGCGGCGCCGGTGCTCGATCGCGTCGAAGCGCTCGATCCAGGCAATGCCTGGCTGTTGATGTTCCGCGGCGAGATCGCACAGTCGCGTGGCGAGGATGAAGTCGCCTTGCAACTGGTCAAGCGCGCCGTGGCGACCGCGCCGGGCGTGGCGCGCCTGCACAACATCCTCGCCGATGTCTACTCGCAGCAGGAAAACGACGATGCTGCGCTCCCGGAGATGGACGTCGCGCTCGCGTTGAATCCGCTCGACCCGAACGTGACCCGCTATCGCGCAAGCAAGCTGCGCTGGGCCGGGCGGCTCGACGAAGCCAAGGCCGCTGCCCTGCTTGCGCTGGAGCGCGATCCGAAAAACTCGTCGAACTACTGGGAGCTTGGCCAGAACGAGTGGGCGCGCGGAAATCTGGTCGACGCCATCGTCTGGAGCGTGAAAGGCTATCGGTTGGACCGCGCCGATCCGGAGTCGTCAGCCAATCTCGCCGAGCTGTACGACCAGATTGGCGAGAGCGCAGCCGCGGACGCGTGGATGGCCGAATCGCTTCGCCAAGTCCCGGGAAACCTGCTCGCCGAAGGCGTGGGGATCGCGGTGGCCTTTGCCCGCGGCAACCGCGCCGTGACGGTCGAGCGGGCGTTGAAGATCATCCCGCGCCGGCGCGAGGAGCATCATGATTTCTGGCGCCGTGCGGTCATCTTCGGTTGCCTGGCTGCAGACGAGCTCGGACGCACTGCGGACATGCGTGTCGCGCTGGCCGATGCCGGTGTCCTGCCGCGCGACTTGAGCCCGGCCGGTTTCGATGCGTGGGTTGGCAGCGTCGGCTCGGCCAGCGTCAAACTGCGCCAAATCGCCGGGCTGCGTCGCTGCGTCTTCGGCGCAGCGCCTGCGGATGCAGCGCGGCGCGATCAGCTGCGCGCGATCGCGGTGCGGGTCGCGGGCGCCGACTGGGAACAGAGCCCGGCGTTGCGCCCGCTCGCCGCCGAGTTGCGCAACGAGCGCGACGGCGTCGTCGCCACGTTCATCGCGCCGGCCAACACGGCGGTCACGGACCTGCCGCTGCGCGAAGGCGCGGCGCGCATGCTCGGCGTGGCCGATGATCCGCGCGTGGTCGCCCACTTTGCCGGGCAGCGCGAACAGATCAACAGGATGCGCGCCGAATTGCCGCAGGCGTTGGCGAAAGAGAACCTGTCGCTGTTGCCGCCCAAGGGGTGAGCAAACGCGAGCCGAAGGGCCATTCCAGCCGAAAACCGGGGGTCGTTTTGCGCACCGCAGCGTGTGTTTCCCGGCTTCGCTGGTAAAGTTCGCGAATCCCGGGGATGCCAGGTCAATGAGCGGTTCGAACAAGGAAATTTTGCGCGTCCGCAATGGTAGCGCTAACATCGGATGCCCTAGCGGAGCGTGGGCATGACCGTAGTTCACGGACTCGTCGTCGGAATCGATGTCGGCACGCAGAGCGTCAAGGTCGTCGTCTACGATCCCGGCGCGGGCGTGGTCGTGGCCGCGCACGGCCAGCCGCTCGAGCTGATCGCCGCCGACGACGGCAGCCGCGAGCAGCATGCGCAATGGTGGATCGACGCGATCCGCGCCTGCATCGCTCGAATCGAGCCGGCGCAGCGCGCGCGCGTGACGGCGATCGGCGTGTCGGGCCAGCAGCATGGATTCGTGCCGGTCGGCGCGGACGGCAACGTGCTGGCGCCGGCCAAGCTTTGGTGCGACACGAGCACGCAACTCGAATGCGACGAGATCATGGCCGTGGCCGGCGGGCCGCTGCAGTGCGTGGAACTGGCCGGAAATCCGATCCTGGCCGGTTACACCGCGTCGAAGCTGCCGTGGACGCGCAAGCACCGGCCCGACGTTTACCGAAATCTCGCCGCGATCCTGCTGCCGCACGACTACGTGAATTTCTGGCTGACCGGCCAGCGCTGGATGGAATACGGCGATGCCTCCGGCACCGGCTGGCTCGATGTGCGCGCGCGCAAGTGGTCGGCACCGCTGCTGGCGGCGACCGACGCCGGCCGCGATCTGTCCGCGTGCCTGCCGCCGCTGGTCGAGGCCGATGCAAGCTTCGCGATCGCGCCCGGAGTCGCCGATGAACTCGGTCTGCCGCGCGCCGTGCGTGTCAGCGCCGGTGGCGGCGACAACATGATGGCGGCGATCGGCACCGGCAACGTCGAGACCGGCGTGCTGAGCATGAGCCTGGGTACGTCGGGCACGTTGTTCGCGTACGCCGACCATCCGGTCGTGCACGGCGCGGGCGATTGGGCCGCGTTCTGTTCGTCGACCGGAGGCTGGCTGCCGCTGATCTGCACGATGAACTGCACGGTCGCCACCGAGACCGTGGCGCGCACGTTCGGTTTCGATGCGCGCGACGGTGACGCGGTCATGAAAGGCACGACGCCGGGTGCGGGCGGACTCGTCATGCTGCCGTTCTTCAACGGCGAGCGCACGCCGAACCTGCCGCACGCGCGCGCCACCCTGCATGGAATCGAAGCCGGCAACCTGAGCCAGGGCAACGTCTATCGCGCGGCGATGGAAGGAGCGACCTACGCGCTGCGCAACGGCATCGATGCGCTGCAGTCGGCCGGGCTGGAGTTTTCGGCAATCCGCTTGACCGGCGGCGGCAGCCAGAGCGTCGCCTGGCGGCAGATGATCGCGGACGTGTTCGGGTTGCCGGTCGAAGTGCCCACGCAGGTCGAGGGCGCCGCATTCGGCGCAGCGCTGCAGGCGCTGTGGGCGTACGACCGCGCCGAGGGCGGAAACAGCACGATCGCTGCGATCGCGCGCGAACACGCCGTCGTCGACGCGGCACAATCGGCGCAACCCGATCCGGCCGCGGCCGACGCCTACCGCGAGCAGTACGGCCGCTTCCTCGGCCATCTCGAAGCAGCCAAACAGCTCTACGCCGCCGGCCAGGATCCATTGACATGATCCTCGCCGGCCCGATTTCCATCAGCGCGACCTCCATTGGCGCGATCTCCATCGGCACGGTTCCCATCGGCACGATCCGCGGCGGCGCTTGCGGAGCGGATCTTTCCTCAACCATCCAGCAGCAAGGTTCAACGCCATGAATAGCTCCCTTATCGGCAAGCGCGAATACTTCCCCGGCATCGGCCGGATCGCCTTCGAGGGCCGCGAGTCCGACAACCCGCTGGCGTTCAAGCACTACGACGCGAAGAAAAAAATCGGCGACAAGACGATGGCCGAGCACCTGCGCTTCGCCGTGTGCTACTGGCACAGCTTCGTCAACGCCGGGCACGATCCGTTCGGTCCGGGCACGCGCAACTATCCGTGGGATGCGGCAGCAACGCCGGACGCGCCGCTGGCGCGCGCCGAGGCCAAGCTCGACGCGGCGTTCGAGTTCTTCACCAAGCTCGGCGTCACGCACTACTGCTTTCACGACATCGACATGGCGCCGGACGACGAAGACATCGGCGTTTACGAAAAGAATCTCAGGCACATGGTCGGGCTGGCGAAAGAGCGGCAGAAAGCCAGCGGCGTGAAGCTGCTGTGGGGCACGGCAAACCTGTTCAGCCATCCGCGTTACATGAACGGCGCGGCGACCAATCCGGACTTCGCCGTCGTCGCGCGCGCGGCCGTGCAGATCAAGAATGCGCTCGATGCCACGGTCGAACTCGGCGGCGAGAACTACGTGTTCTGGGGCGGTCGCGAAGGCTACGAAACGCTGCTCAATACGAACTTGAAACGCGAACAGGACCACCTCGCGGCGTTCCTGCACATGGCGGTCGACTATGCGAAGGACATTGGTTTCAAGGGGCAATTCCTGATCGAGCCAAAACCCAAGGAGCCGACGAAGCACCAATACGACTTCGACGTCGCGTCG
>DATIEJ010000574.1:0-6407 GCA_035455825.1 Rhodanobacteraceae bacterium
TCTGCGCGCCTTCCCAGTCGCGCGTCTCGAATCGGCGCTGCGCGCGCTTCGTGATCGCGGAAAAGCGCGCGTGGTAGTCGGCGAAACCGGCGCGCAGTTCGCGCGCGCAGACGTCGACGAGAGCTTTGTCGATTTCGTTGCGCGCCGAGGTGGTCGCGGTATTCATGTCCGCAGTCTATGCAAGATCGGACGGCGCGTCATTTGCCGCGAACGTCAGGGGTCTTTAGCCAGGGTTGACGCCATCGGGGCCGGTGGGGGCGAGAAAGTAAATCCGTTCGCGCTGAGCGTAGCTCGCGCAGCGAGCGAAGTCGAAGCGGCTTGGCGACCCTTCGACTTCGGCCTTCAATGGGCAGGATGCCCGAGTGCCGCGGAGCCATGGATGGCTGGGAGCGGCCGGCCTACGCTCAGGGCGAACGGCTTTGGTTGATCTCTACGATTCGTAGCGGGCGTCCGGCAACGGGTTGGACCCTAACGCGATGATCTGCGCCCGCGCTGCTTCTCCGCACTCACATACTTGCGGATTTCCGGCAACAGCCAGGCCCTGAACGCGAGCAGCGGCGGATGATTGGCCGAGCGCTGCGGGTAGACGAGGTAGTGGCTGTAGTCGGCCGGCATGCGCTGGTCGGTCAGCACGACGAGGCTGCCATTGTCGATCAGCGGTTTGGCCAGGATCAGCCGGCCGAGCACGATGCCGATGCCTTCGGCCGCCGCCTTGTGCAGCAGCTCGGCGTCGGTGAAGCTGGCGACGTAGCGCTTGGGCAGCGGACCGCCGTACTGCGCGAACCAGCGCCGCCAGCGCCGGTTGTCGTCGTCGGACTCGCCGATCAGCGGCCAGTTGCCCATCTCGTTGGGCGCCGGCCGGCGCCGGCGGCCGAGCAGCTTCGGGCTCGCCATCGGCACGATCCATTCGTCGAACAGGTGTTCGGCCGTCAGGCCCGGCCACTGCCCGCCGCCCAGGCGCATGGCCGCGTCGACCGGCTCGCGCTCGAAGTCGACCAGCGCAACACTCGTCTGCAGGTTGAACTCCAGCCCCGGATGCTGCGCCATGAAACCCGGCAGACGCGGCATCAGCCAGCTCGATGAAAACGACGGCAGCGCGCTGACCGTCAGCGCATTCTCGTTGCGTTCGCGCAAGCGCGCGAACACGCGCTCGATGCCTTCGACATGCGGCGCGATGTCCTCGAGCAGGCGTTCGCCCTGCAGCGTCAGCGTGACGCCGCGCGGACCGCGCACGAGCAGGCGCTGATTCATGCGTTGTTCGAGCGCGCGCATCTGGTGACTCAGCGCACTGACCGTGAGGTTCAACTGGGTTGCCGCGCGCGTCAGGTTGCGGGACCGCGCAATCGCGACGAATGCCTGAAGGGCGTGCAGTGGCGGGCGGCTCATCGGCTTGCATCCGTGTTGAACGGAATTCAACTGTGGGTTGCAAAAGTATCGCTTTTTTACCCGCGACTACAAGCCTATCTTGTGCTTCCATCAAACCGCAGAGGGTCCGTACATGGCTACTTTCTGGAAGAATTTGCAGCAACTGGCGCACGGCCAGTTGTTCAACGGCGGTTACCTCGGCACGGATGTCGCTCGCACTCAGGCCGAGTCGGCAGCCAAGCCGGAAGTCAAACGCGCCTGCTCGAACGACACCGTGCGCCGTCCGCCGCATCCGCAAATCGCGGCCTACCGGTGAACCCGGAAGCAGGTTCCAAGGACTTAGAGAAAGAATCGATCACCGAGGCCACGCAGAACACGAAGGAAGTGGCAATTCCCGGTTGGTCCGGACGAGCGTAATGCCTTGTGCCTCCCCCTCAGGGCTGCTCGCCGGCACGACCAGGGAACACGTTGGGAAACGTTACCTGAGTTTTTCGCTCCCTTCGTGTTCTTCGTGTCCTTGGTGATCCGACCTTCTGCTCTCATGGTCCTTCTGCACGGTGGCGGTTTCGCACCGCCACGGTTCTGCATCAGACAATGAAAGCATTCCTGCCAATTTTTCTGCGCTTCGCGTTTATCGTGTTCTTCGCGTCGATCGTGGCTGCCGAGTCGCTGCGTTCCTGACGGCGCGATCAGATCGCCCGATCAGATAGCCTTGATCAACTCGTCGGCGAACTCCGAGCACTTGACCTCTTTCGCACCTTCCATCAGGCGCGCGAAATCGTAGGTCACGAGCTTGTTGCCGATCGCCGTGTCCATCGCGCGGATCAGCGCATCGGCGGCTTCGGTCCAGCCCATGTAGCGCAGCATCATCTCGCCGGACAGGATCACCGAACCGGGATTGACCTTGTCCAGGTCGGCGTACTTCGGCGCCGTGCCGTGCGTGGCCTCGAACACGGCGTGGCCGGTCAGGTAATTGATGTTGCCGCCCGGCGCAATGCCGATGCCGCCGACCTGCGCGGCGAGCGCGTCGGACAGGTAGTCGCCATTGAGGTTCAGCGTCGCGATGACGTCGAATTCTTCCGGCCGCGTCAGCACCTGCTGCAGCGTGATGTCGGCGATCGCGTCCTTGATCAGGATCCGGCCGCTGGCCAAGGCGGCTTTCTGCTCGGCGTTCGCGGCGGCCTCGCCGCTGGCGGCCTTGGTCTTCTCCCACTGCTCCCAGGTGTAGACCTTGTCGCCGAACTCGCGCTCGGCCAGGGCGTAGCCCCAGTTGCGGAACGCGCCTTCGGTGAACTTCATGATGTTGCCCTTGTGCACGAGCGTCACCGATTTTTGCCGATTCGCGATCGCGTACTCGATCGCGGAGCGGATCAGGCGCTCGGAACCGTCCTTCGACACCGGCTTGATGCCGATGCCCGACGATTCCGGGAAACGGATCTTGGCGTATTCCTTCGGGAAGTTCGCCTTGAACAACTCGAGGAATTTCTTGTTCGCGTCGCTGCCCTGCTCGAATTCGATGCCGGCGTAGATGTCTTCGCAATTCTCGCGAAAGATCACCATCTCGACTTTCTCCGGGTGCTTGACCGGCGAAGGCACGCCTTTGAACCAGCGCACCGGGCGCAGGCAGACGTACAGGTCGAGCATCTGGCGCAGCGCGACGTTGAGCGAACGGATGCCGCCGCCGATCGGCGTGGTCAGCGGACCCTTGATCGAGACGAGATAGTCGCGGCAAGCCGTGACGGTCGCATCGGGCAGCCAGGAGTTGAACTGCTTGAAGGATTTTTCGCCGGCATAGACTTCCATCCAGTGGATCTTGCGCTGGCCTTTGTATACTTTTTCGACGGCCGCGTCGAATACGCGCACCGAAGCGCGCCAGATGTCGCGGCCGGTGCCGTCGCCTTCGATGAACGGGATGATCGGATTGTTCGGAACGGTCAGCTTGCCGTTCGCGATCGTGATCTTGGCGCCGCCGCTGGGCGGCGTGAGCGTGGGTTCGGTCATGGGATTCTCCCGGTCTTTGTTCTGGACGCCGGCGAGGGCCGGTCGTGTGCGGCCTATTGTAACCGGTTGCGGCGTTTCGGCAGGAACACGGTGCGCTCGACGGCGGCAAGTCCCGGTTTCCTGCCACGCTGATTTTTTCAACGCGGATTACGCGGATTGGTAGAGCAATGGCGCGGATAGGAGCAAGAGCGTCTTCTTGAAGGGCTTCTTGCCTTATCCGCGTTTATCCGTATCCATCCGCGTTGATCCGCGTTCAAAAAAACAGGCCCAACACTGCCGGCAACGTTACCCATGCACGGTCGGATCTTTCGTCGCCTCGAGCGTCTGCTCCGCCGACTCGAGCTTGTCGCCGAGCAGGCGCCGCACGAACACGTAGAACACCGGGATCAGCAGCACGCCGAGGAACGTGGCGAACAGCATGCCGCCGATGACGCCGGTGCCGATCGCGTGGCGGGCGTTGGCGCCGGCGCCGGTCGAAATCGCCAGCGGCAGCACGCCGAGGATGAACGCGAACGAGGTCATCAGGATCGGCCGCAGGCGCAGGCGCGCGGCATCGACCACCGCGGTCGCGAGATTGCGGCCGGCGCGCTGCTCGGCGACGGCGAATTCGACGATCAGGATCGCGTTCTTCGCCGCCAGGCCGATGATCGTCAGCAATCCGATCTTGAAATAGACATCGTTCGACAGATTCGGGTCGATCATATGCCGCAGCCAGGTCACGACGAACGCGCCGGTCACGCCAAGCGGCACGACCATCAGCACCGCGAACGGCACCGACCAGCTCTCGTATAGCGCGGCCAGGCACAGGAACACGACCAGAATCGACAGTCCGAACAGCAACGGCGCCTGGTTGCCGGCGAGGATTTCCTGCAGCGACTGGCCGGTCCAGTCGAAGCCGAAGCCGGGCGGCAGGTCATGCGTGATGATCTCCTGCATCGCCGCCATCGCCTCGCCGGTGCTCTTGCTCGGCGCCTGGCCGCCGACGATATCGATCGCCTCGTAGCCGTTGTAACGCACCAGGCTCGGCGAACCGGTGGTCCAGTGCGTACGGACCACGTTCGACAGCGGGATCATCGGCGCCGTGGTCACCGCTTCGCTGCTCGCCGTGCCCGAGGTCGCAGCCGTCGCTCCGGAAACGCGCGAGCTCGGCACATAGAAATGGCTGAGCGCATCCGGGCTGCCGCGGAACGGTGCGTCAGCCTGCATGTTGACGCGCAGCACGCGCCCGTTATAAATGAAGTCGTTTGCGTAGACCGGCGCGAGCATCAGCTGGATGGCGGTATAGACGTCCGAGAGCGACAAGCCCATCGACTGCGCCTGCACCCGGTCGACGGTCATCGCCAGCTGCGGCGTGTCTTCCAGGCCGTTCGGGCGCACGCCGACCAGCGTGTCCTTCTTTTCGGCGGCCTTGGCCAGCAGGATGTTGCGCGCGTTGACCAGCGCATCATGGCCCTGGCCGGCGCGGTCTTCGAGGTACAGGTCGAAGCCGCCGAAGCGGCCGAGGCCGCGGATCGTCGGCAGGTTGACGACGAACGCCATGCCGTCGCGGACACCGCCGAACAGCTGGCCCTGGATCCGCTGGATCAGTTCCGCGGCGGTGTGATTGCGTTCGTGCCAGAGTTTCAGGCGCACGAACGCCATGCCGACGTTCTCGCCGCTGCCGACGAAGCTGAAGCCGCTGATCGCGAATACCGCGTCGACTTCGCTGTTCTTGCGGATGATGTCGGTGACCTGGTCCATGACCGCGTTGGTCCGGGTGATCGTCGCGCCGGGCGGCAGCGAGACGATGGCGATCGCATAGCCCTGGTCTTCTTCCGGCACGAAGCTGGTCGGCAGTGTCCAGGCCAGGTACACCAGCACGACGAGGATTGCGGCGAATACGCCCATCCAGGTCGGCATGTGGCGGATCGCGCCGCGGATGTGGCCGGTGTACGTGCCGCGCGCCCAGTCGAAGGCGCGGTTGAAATGGCGGTAAATGAAATTGTGGCCTTCTTCGTGCGGCTTGATGATCGTGGCGCACAGCGCCGGCGTGAAGACCAGCGCCAGGAACGCCGAGAACGCCGTCGACAACGCGATCGTCAGAGCGAACTGCCGGTAGATCGCGCCGACGCTGCCGGCTTGCATCGAGCTCGGGATGAACACCGCCATCAGCACGACCGCGATCGCGACCACCGCGCCGGAGATCTGGCTCATTGCCTTGCGCGTGGCGTCGTGCGGCGACAGGCCTTCTTCGCGCATGATGCGTTCGACGTTCTCGATCACGACGATCGCGTCATCGACGACGATGCCGATCGCCAGCACCATGCCGAACAGGCTCAGCTGGTTGATCGTGAAGCCGACCGCCCACATGCCGAGAAACCCGCCCATCAGCGCGACCGGAATCACCAGGGTCGCGATCACGGTTGCGCGGACGTTCTGCAGGAACAGCAGCATGACCAGGAACACCAGCACCATCGCCTCGGCAAGGGTCTTGACCACTTCCTCGATCGAGATCCGGATGAAACGCGTCGTGTCGTACGGAATCGACCACTCGACGCCCGGCGGAAAGGTCGGCTGCAACTCGGTCAGCTTGTCCTTGACCTCGTTGGCGACGGTCAGTGCGTTCGCGCCGCTGACGAGCTGCACGCCCAGGCCCGCGACCGGCTGGCCATTGTTCATGACCCGCTGACCGTAGCTGTACGGCCCGAGCTCGACCCGCGCGATGTCTTTCAGGCGCACCGTGGTGCCTTCCGGATCGGCGCGCAGGATGATGTTCTCGAACTGCTGCGGCGTGGAAAAGCGGCCCTCGGCGACGACCTTGGCCGTGAAGCCGGCGCCGACCGGCGCCGGTTCGGCGCCGATCGAGCCGGCCGCGACCTGGATGTTCTGTCCGCGCACGGCCGCGAGCACCTGCGCGGCGGACATGCCGTAGCCATGCAGCTTGTCGGCGTCGAGCCAGATGCGCATCGAGTATTCCGAGCCGAGCTGGAATGTGTTGCCGACGCCCTGCAGGCGCGCGATCTGGTCGCTGATGCCGGTGGTCAGCAGGTTGTTCAGCGCGT
>DATIEJ010000575.1:0-4130 GCA_035455825.1 Rhodanobacteraceae bacterium
GGCGAACTGGCGCAGCGCTGGCATCCGGCCGCCGACAAGATCCGGCCGCGCGACATCGTCGCCGAGATCGAGTCGACCCTGAACCACGAACTCGACCTGCAGCGCGAAGGCGCGAACGCAAGCCTGCTGCGGCGCAACTTCCTGGCCGGGGAAGACCTGATCGTGCCCGAGGTCTACTGGTCGCACACGAAGGAATCGGTGCTGACTCTGGAACGCGTGCGCGGCATCGGCGTCGACGACCTGGAAGCGCTCGATGCGGCCGGCATCGACCGCATGGCGCTGGCCGAGAAAGGCGTGCGCGTGTTCTACACGCAGGTGTTCCGCGACAACTTCTTCCACGCCGATGCGCACCCGGGCAACATCTGGGTCGACGCCACGCGCAAGGAGAATCCACGCTTCATCGCGCTCGATTTCGGCATCATGGGCTCGCTGCCGGAACGCGACCAGTTCCTGCTGGCGGAAAATTTCATGGCGCTGTTCGACCGCGACTACAAGCGCATCGCCGAACTGCATGTCGCCGCCGGCTGGATGCCCGCGCACGTGCGCCTCGACGAGCTCGAAGCGTCTGTGCGCACGGTGTGCGAACCGTACTTCACGCGGCCCCTGTCGCAGATTTCGATCGGCGAAGTCGTCGTCAAGCTGTTCGCTGTCGCGCGCCAGTATGAGCTGACCTTGCAGCCGCAGCTGATCCTGCTGCAGAAGACGCTGCTGAACATCGAAGGCATCGGACGCACGCTGTATCCGGACATCGACATCTGGGCGGTCGCCCGGCCGGTGCTGGCCGACATCCTGCGCCGTCGCTACGGCATTCGCCGCACGCTGAAGGAACTGCGCGCGCGCGTGCCGACCTGGCTCGCGGCCGCGCCGGAAATGCCGCAACTCGTGCATACCTATCTTACGAAGGCCGCCGCAGGCGACTTCGATGCGGCGCGAGCGCGTGACGACGAAACCAAGGCTGCCGCGGACCGCACCGCGACGCAGAGCCTGATCTTCGCCATCGTCGGCGCCACCGTCCTGCTGTGCGCGACGATCATCTACGCGCTCGACGTGCGCCTTGCGCACCTGCCGCGGGCACTGCCGGCATCGGTCATCGCCATCGTCGGCGTGCTGGCGTTCGCCCTGGCCTGGCGCCGGTCGCGTTGACCACAACCGGGTTGACGACTGCCCCGTTGACGCCGATCGATGTCGTCTATGAAGACGACGCACTGCTGGCGGTCAACAAGCCGGCCGGCCTGCTGGTCCACCGCAGCGCGATCGCGGCCGACGAGCGCGATTTCCTGCTCGAGCGCCTGCGCGAGCAGACCGGCGCCGCGCTGTACCTGGCGCACCGCCTCGACCGCGCCACGTCGGGCATCGTGCTGCTGGCCAAGTCGCGCGAGATCGCCGGCGAACTCGGCAAGCAGTTCATGGCGCGCAGCATCGACAAGGCCTATCTCGCCGTCGTGCGCGGCTGGCCGGATGCCGCGGGCACGATCGACTATGCGCTGCCCGATGTGCGCGAGCGCAGTCCGCGCAAGCCGGCGGTCACGACCTGGCGCGTGCTGGCGACCGCAACGGTGCCGATCGAGCTCGGCCGGTATCCGGAACAACGCTACGCGCTGATCGAAGCGTCGCCGCAAACCGGCCGCTACCGCCAGATCCGCAAGCACATGCATCACGTCTCGCACCACATCGTCGGTGACACGAGCCATGGCCGCGGCGACCACAACCGGCTCTGGCGCATTCACTTCGGCGTGCACCGGCTGCTGCTGCATGCGCGGCGGCTGGCGCTGGATCATCCGCTATCCGGCACGAGGCTGGTGCTCGAAGCGCCGCTCGACGCGGTCTGGCGGCGCGTGCTCGGATCGATGGGCTGGGAAAGCGCACTCGCCGGCGCAGCTGTTGGCGTTGGCGAAACAGTTCGGCCGGCTTGCTAGAATTCGCCGGTACCCTGGGGAACCGCCATGCCGTCATTCGATGTCGTCTCGAAACTCGACCTGCACGAGTTGACCAATTCAATCGACCAGGCCAATCGCGAACTGGCCAATCGTTTCGACTTCAAGGGCTCGGACGCGGTCTTCGAGCGCAGCGAGGAAACCGTCGTCACCTTGAAGGCTCCGGCGGAATTCCAGCTCAAGCAGATGCTCGAGATCCTCAAGCAGCGCCTGGCGGCGCGGCACATCGACATCCGCTGCGCCGAGATCGCCGATCCGGAGGTCAACCTGGCCACGGCGCGGCAGAAAGTCACGCTCAAGCAGGGCATCGAACAGGCGCTGGCCAAGGACATCGTCAAGCGCATCAAGGACGCCAAGCTCAAGGTCGACGTGCAGATCCAGGGCGACAAGCTGCGCATCAATGGCAAGAAGAAGGACGATTTGCAGACCGCAATCGCGCTGCTGCGTGGCGCCGACATCAAGATGCCGCTGCAGTACGAGAATTTCCGGGATTGAGCCAAGAGAGCTTTTTTGGACGCGGATTTCGCGGATGAACGCGGATAAGAGCGGATAAGAGAGCGAATGAATGGTTACCGGATGTCTGCTCTAATCCGCTTTTATCCGCGCTCATCCGCGTAATCCGCGTCTCAAGTTTGCTCTACCCACTCAAAACGAAACAATGCTGCAAATCACGCCGACCATCGAGATTCCCGACGCCGAACTGAGCGAGACGTTCGTGCGCGCGTCCGGGCCGGGCGGGCAGAACGTCAACAAGGTCGCCAGCGCGGTCGAACTGCGCTTCGACGTCGCGCGTTCCGCGGTGCTGCCCGAACCGCTGCGCGCGCGCCTGCTCGCGCGCCGCGACCGCCGGCTGACCGCAGACGGCGTGCTCGTGATCCATGCCAGCCGCTTTCGCGACCAGGCGCGCAATCGCGTCGACGCGCGCGAACGCCTGGCCGAGATCATCCGCGCCGCACAGCACGTGCCGAAGAAACGCGTCGCGACGAAGCCGACGCGCGCGTCGAAGGAACGCCGCATCGCCTCGAAGAAGAAGCGCGCGCAGCACAAGCAGACTCGCGGAAAGCACTGGGGCAGCGAATGAGCGCGGCGCAGCTTCCGCGCATTCCGCCGAACATGCCGCAGTTCAGGCCGTCGCTGGCCACCGCGATGTGCCGCTGGCTGCTCGGCGTTTTCGGCTGGCGCATGGTCGGCGACTTGCCCGACATCGCCAAGGTCGTGGTGATCGCCGCGCCGCATTCGACCAACTGGGACGTGATCTGGGGCCTGCTGTTCAAGATCAGCCTGCGCCTCGACGTGCACTTCATCGGCAAGCGCGAAGCGTTCGTCTGGCCGCTCGGTCCGATCCTGCGCGCCTTCGGCGGAATCCCGGTCGACCGTTCCGCGGCCCACGGCCTGGTCGGCGAAATGCGCCGCCAGTTCGAGGCGCGCGATCGCTTCTGGCTGGCGCTGGCGCCGGAGGGCACACGCAAAAAAGTACAGAAGTGGAAAACGGGATTCTGGCACATCGCACGCGAAGCCGGCGTGCCGGTCCTGCCGGTCTACTTCCACTATCCGGAGAAAACGGTCGGCCTCGGACCGCTGTTCCATCCGACCGACGACGTCGCCGCCGACATGGCGCGGATCCGCGAGTTCTACCGGCCGTGGATCGGGAAGAATCGCGGGACGGTTTGACGACTCGCGCGCTTCGCTCTTTGGTTTTGCTCGTCATTCCGGCGATAGCCCGATGCCAGCGTTCCTGTTTCATTGGACGTCATTCCCGCGAAAGCGGGAATCCATCTTGATCTTGTCCTCGGTTTCCCTCTTGCAAGTGCAAAGCTTCCACTCGCCTGCGGCGAGCGGGTCACTTTCTTTGCTTGTGCAAAGAAAGTAACCAAAGAAACACACCCCCGGTGGCGCGGTCTCCGGGCATCCTGCCCTCCGACTGCGCGAGCGGGTTCCGGGGGTCGCTGAGCGCACATCCATGTGCGCGCAGCGCCCTCGCGCGCATCCTGCGCGCGCCCCTTCGGGCTTTTCCTCCACCCGCTCGCCGCGCCACAGGGGCCCCATTTGGGCGGCATCCTGCCGCAGAAGCTGGCGCTCGCGGCTCTTGCTCCCACGCCAAGTCTCCACGTACGCGAACGATCGCAACGACGCAGTGCAGGGATGCACGGATTCGTGCACAACCGGCGCCGTTCGCGGTGCCGAGCATCGCAGGCT
>DATIEJ010000576.1:0-7615 GCA_035455825.1 Rhodanobacteraceae bacterium
GAATCCGGCGGGCAGGTCGGCGACACGGGGTTGCTGAGCAATGGCGACGGGCGTTTCAACGTCACCGACACGATCAAGCTGGCGGGCACATTTCATGGCCACGTCGGAACATGGACCGGGAAAACGCTGCGCGTCGGAGCGCCGCTGAACGGTTCGGTCGATGCTGCCCGGCGCCAGGCGATCGTGCTCAACCACTCGGCAACGCATCTGCTGCATGCGGCGTTGCGCGAGGTGCTCGGCGACCACGTGACACAGAAGGGTTCGCTCGTTGCGCCGGACCGGCTGCGTTTCGATTTCGCCCACTTCAAGCCGGTTTCGGCCGGGGAACTGCGCACGATCGAAGACCTCGTGAACGCCGAAGTGCGGCGTAACGTCGATGCCGAAATCCGCCAGATGGCCTACAAGGACGCGATCGATTTCGGCGCGATGGCGCTGTTCGGCGAGAAGTATGGCGACGAGGTGCGCGTGCTGAAGCTCGGCGATTTTTCCACCGAGCTTTGCGGCGGAACGCATGTCGGCCGGACCGGGGACATCGGCTTGTTCAAGATAGTCGCCGAGGGCGGAGTGGCATCCGGTGTTCGCCGCATCGAAGCGGTCACCGGCGCCGGCGCGCTGGCCCATGTGCGCGCCGAAGAGGCGCAGCTCGACCAGGTCGCCGACCTGCTTTCGGCCAGCGGCGGCGACGTGATCGAAAAGCTGCGTCAGGTTTTCGATCGGCAGAAGAAGCTCGAGCGCGAACTCGAATCGGTCAAGGCCAAGGCGGCAAGCGCGGCAACGGTTGACCTGGCAGCGGGCGCCCGGGACGTGAACGGAATCAAGGTCATTGCGGCGCGGCTGGACGGAGCCGACGTCAAGACATTGCGCGACAGCGTCGATCAGTTCAAGGTAAAGCTGGTCGACTGCGTGGTCCTGCTCGCGGGCGGCTCGGACGGCAAGATTGCGCTCGTTGCCGGCGTCAACGGCAAGGCGCTCGGCAAGGTCAAGGCCGGAGACCTGGTCGCACACGTCGCCCAGCAGATCGGCGGGAAGGGCGGGGGCCGGCCGGACATGGCCCAGGGCGGTGGCGAGGATTCGCCACAGCTGGCGATTGCCCTCGACGCAGTGCCGGCCTGGGTCGAATCGCGCCTTGCTTGACCTGCGTCACAGTTAAGGAGATTCAGAGGTGCAAGCGTTTACCGGTTCGTTGCGCAGGTGCGGTGCGTGGGCTAGTATGCCCGCGCTTGCGCGGTGTCGGCACCGCTGGGGCGATGCGCAAACCGGTGCGGACGATTCGGCTGTTGCCCGAACAGGGGGCGCGAGAGAGGCTTTTGCGCCGCTAAGCCGTCCAGGCCGGTTTCGCAGCAGGCACGGTTGCAACGGCAACCGGCCCGCCATTCGTCAGGAAGACGAGCATAACGAAGTATTCGAAGGAGCAAAACGACATGCTGATTTTAACTCGCCGCGTAGGTGAAACATTGATGATCGGTGACGCCGTCAGCGTTACCGTACTCGGCGTGAAAGGCAACCAGGTGCGCATCGGAATCAATGCGCCCAAGGATGTTGCCGTCCATCGTGAAGAGATTTTCCAGCGCATCAAGCGCGAGCAGGGCGGTCCGGTCGACGAAACGCCCCCGCATTCGGGTTGAGCGGGCATCCGCTGCGCGGAGCCGATTGGCGTCGGAATGAAACTCCCGCCCGAATTTCAGGAATTGGGCCGCGTCAATTACACTAGCAAGCAACCGGAGAGGTGCCCGAGAGGCCGAAGGGGCTCCCCTGCTAAGGGAGTATAGGGTCAAAAGCTCTATCGAGGGTTCGAATCCCTCCCTCTCCGCCACAAACGCAAGCGGGGCCGTGCGCCCCGCTTGCGTTTGTGAGGTGAATGGCGGGTGGACGAACCGTCTGGTTCGACGAATCGGCAGGAAAGCCGATTCGTGCAGCGGAGCTGCCCGGAGGGCGAGGTACATGGATGTACCGAGTAGCATCCCTCCCTCTCCGCCAGTCAAATGTCGCAGCGTATTTCTGCGTGCCCATCAGCAATCAGAGAATAAATCAACTCCGGTTCGGGGTTGACGTAAGTACGCTGTGACGGAATAATTCCGCTTCTTCGCGCCCGTAGCTCAGCTGGATAGAGTACCAGGCTACGAACTTGGTGGTCGGGAGTTCGAATCTCTCCGGGCGCGCCAGTTTTGCGGAGGGTGCTTCGGCACCCTTTTTATTGTTGTTGGACAATGCGGTTCTGGCGGTACAAGAGGATAGTCCGCGGTCGCTGGTTGAGGTAGGTTGGGTTGTCGCGTGCTTTTTGCCTGCACTGCGAGAGCGCATTGCTGATTGTCGGCGGGGTATAGCTCAGCCTGGTAGAGCGCCAGCTTTGGGAGCTGGATGTCGAGAGTTCGAATCCCTCTACCCCGACCACTTTGGCTGGAGCCGTGCTGACGCCTCGATCGGTGACCGTGATTGGCGGCGCGCTGTGCCTGTCGGTGCGATAATCTCGAACAGTTGCGCCCGTAGCTCAACCGGATAGAGCATCGGCCTTCTAAGCCGGCGGTTGCAGGTTCGATTCCTGTCGGGCGCGCCAGCTTTCAGGTCCAGATCAAGTTTTGCTTTATGGTGGGCGTAGCTCAGTTGGTTAGAGTACCGGATTGTGATTCCGGTTGTCGTGGGTTCGAGTCCCATCGTCCACCCCAGTTTTGCAAAGTGCATGGTGATGCGATAATTCATCCTGCACGGCTTGTTGTTTTTGTGTGGTGAGGCAGGATTTTCCCCACCCCTTGCCCTCTCCCGCAGGCGGAAGAGGACAGTGATCGTTGCGCTGCGCGCAACAGCGGTATTTGATTTAAGCGGGGCCGTTAGCTCAATTGGTAGAGCAGCAGACTCTTAATCTGTTGGTTCTAGGTTCGAGTCCTAGACGGCCCACCATTTTTATCTTTCGTCGAACACCAAAGATGACGCAGGATCGTCATTGCCCCTCGGGTTCTCCCGAAAAAGGGGCAGCGGCGTAAATCAGGCGAAAGTGGCGGAACTGGTAGACGCACTGGATTTAGGTTCCAGCGGGGCAACCCGTGAGAGTTCGAGTCTCTCCTTTCGCACCAGATTTCTGCCGCTGGTATTTCGTCCGCCGCCCGGGTCGCGCGGTGGATCGTATTTTGAGGAGCTAGCATGCAGGTTTCGGTTGAAAATGTCGGCAAACTCGAGCGCAAGCTGACGGTTCGCATTCCCGCCGGCGACTACGAGTCGCAGGTAAAGACGCGCTTGGCCGAGGTCGGACGCAGCGTGCGCCTGAAGGGCTTTCGTCCCGGCAAGATTCCGCCCAAGGTCATCGAGCAGCGCTTCGGCTCGCAGGTCCGCGACGAAGCCATTTCCGAATTGATCCGCAAGAGCTTCCAGGAAGCCGTCGGGCAGCAGAACATGCGCCCGGCCATGGCGCCGGAGATCAGCACGACCGGGCAGCCGGCCGATGGCCATATCGAGTACACCGCGACGTTCGAAGTGCTGCCGGAAGTCGGCGCCGTCGACGTCAGCAGTCTCACGGTCAACAAGCCGATTGCCCAGGTCGCCGATGTCGACGTCGACACGATGATCGAGACGCTGCGCCAGCAGCGCCGCACGTGGAGTCCGGTCGAGCGCGGCGCGCAGAACGGCGACATGGTGCTGTTCGAATATTCCGCGCTGGTCGCCGGCGTGCGTCATCCCGCCGAGGGCAATGACCGTTCCGGAACGATCCTGGGTTCCGGCGCAATGACCGCGGAACTGGAGCAGCAGCTCGTCGGCCATGAAGTGGGCGCCGAACTGGCTTTCGACATGACGTTCCCGGCCGCCTTCCGTGTTCCGGCTCTCGCCGGCAATCCGGCCCGGGTCGAGCTGAAGATTTCGCGCGTGCAGGAATCGCAGTTGCCGGAACTGAACGCAGCCTTCATTTCGACCTTCGGCATCAAGGACGGAAGCATGGAGCAATTCCGCTCCGACGTGCGCGCCAACCTCGAGCGCGAACTCAAGGGCGTGCTGTCGGCGCGCTTGAAGTCCGACGTCGTGCAGAAGCTGGTCGAGTCGCATCCGGATCTCGAACTGCCGCAGCGCATGGTCGAGAACGAAGCGCGCGCCCTGGCCGAACAGGCCGAGCAGCAGGCCAGGCAGCAGGGCCAGCCGATGACGACGCCGCCCGAATCTTTCCGCGAACTCGCGCGTCGCCGTGTCGCTGCCGGCGTGCTGGTCGGCGAGATCGCCCGCCAGAATGGAATTCGCCTGGACAACCGGCGCGTCGCCGAATCGCTGGCGACGATTGCCTCGACCTACGAGGAGCCGCAGCAGGTGGTTGAACTTTACCAGCGCGACCCCAACCTGATGAGCAGTCTGCAGAACCGAGTGCTCGAAGATCAGGTAGCCGACTGGATCGCCGAGCACGCCAAGACGAACGAGCAGTATCTGACCTTCAACGAGGCGATGCGTCCCAACGGCTGACGGGACACGGCGCAAACGAGGCACCAACGATGGACACGCAACCGATCCGCAATCTGAACCTGGTGCCGATGGTGGTCGAACAGACCTCGCGCGGCGAGCGGGCCTATGACATCTACTCGCGCCTGCTCAAGGAGCGCGTCGTGTTCATGGTCGGTCCGGTCGACGACTACATGGCCAACGTCATCGTCGCGCAGTTGCTGTTCCTCGAATCGGAAAATCCGGACAAGGACATCAACTTCTACATCAACAGCCCCGGTGGCGTCGTCACGGCCGGACTGGCGATCTACGACACGATGCAGTTCATCAAGCCCGACATCAGCACGATCTGCGTCGGCCAGGCAGCCAGCATGGGCTCGTTCCTGCTCGCGGCCGGCACCAAGGGCAAGCGCCATTGCCTGCCGAATGCGCGCGTGATGATTCACCAGCCATCGGGCGGCTTTTCCGGCATGGCTTCGGACATCGCGATCCACGCCAAGGAAATCCTCCAGATCAAGTCGCGCCTGAACGAAATGCTGGCCATGCACACGGGCCGCAGCGTCGAGCAGGTAGAGCGCGACGTCGATCGCGACTACTTCATGAGCGCCAGCGAGGCGCAAGCCTACGGGCTGGTCGACTCGGTACTCGAGAAGCGGCCTGCCGACACGGTCAAAACGGCCTGATCAAGGCTTTTGCGAGGCAACAAACCAGCGGGCGCCCTGGCGCCCCGGAAGGCACTGGTTTTTGCCGCGGCTGTGCTATTCTCCCCACTGACATATATTTGCAACTGAACCGAGGCACGGCATGAGCGACGACCGGCAAAGCCGATCGGGCGACAGCAACAAGATCCTGTACTGCTCGTTCTGCGGCAAAAGTCAGCACGAAGTTCGCAAGTTGATCGCTGGTCCCAGCGTTTTCATCTGCGACGAGTGCGTCGAACTCTGCAACGACATCATCCGCGAGGAACTCGAGGAGAAGGCTGCTGGTGCCCGCAGCCATCTTCCGAAGCCCAAGGAAATCATGGACGTACTGGACCAGTACGTCATCGGGCAGACGCGCGCGAAGAAGACCCTCGCGGTCGCCGTCTACAACCACTACAAGCGCATGGAATCGCGCTCGCGCCAGGACGAAGTCGAACTGGCCAAGTCGAACATCCTGCTGATCGGTCCGACCGGCTCGGGCAAGACGCTGCTGGCCGAGACGCTGGCGCGCCTGCTCAACGTGCCGTTCACGATCGCCGATGCCACGACCCTAACCGAAGCCGGCTATGTCGGCGAAGACGTCGAGAACATCATCCAGAAGCTGCTGCAGAAGTGCGACTACGACGTCGAGAAGGCGCAGACCGGCATCGTCTACATCGACGAGATCGACAAGATCTCGCGCAAGAGCGAGAACCCGTCGATCACGCGCGACGTATCCGGCGAAGGCGTGCAGCAGGCCCTGCTCAAGCTGATCGAAGGCACGGTCGCCTCGGTCCCGCCGCAGGGCGGGCGCAAGCATCCGCAGCAGGAATTCCTGCAGGTCGACACCAAAAATATACTTTTCATCTGCGGCGGCGCCTTTTCGGGGCTGGAAAAGATCATCCAGCAGCGCTCGGAATCCACGGGCATCGGCTTTGGCGCCGAGATACGCAGCAAGACCCGCCATACCAACGTCGGCAAGGTCCTGGCCGATGTCGAGCCCGAGGACCTGGTCAAGTACGGCCTTATCCCCGAGTTCGTCGGACGCCTGCCTGTCGTCGCCACGCTCGAGGAACTCGACGAGAGCGCGCTGATCAAGATCCTGACCGAGCCGAAGAACGCGATCGTCAAGCAGTTCAAGCGCATGTTCGAGATGGAGGGCGTCGAACTCGAATTCCGCAACGAAGCCCTGGGCGCCGTCGCGCGCAAGGCACTCAAGCGCAAGACCGGCGCCCGCGGCCTGCGCACGATCCTCGAACAGGTCCTGCTCGACACGATGTACGAGCTACCCTCGCTCGAGCACGTCAGCAAGGTCGTCGTCGACGACGCGGTGATCAACGGCAATGCCGAGCCGTACCTGATCTACCGCGGGATGCAGTCGCGCGCTGTCGCGGAATAGCGCTCCGCTCTTCTCCTTAGCTCGTCATTCCGGCGAAAGCCGGACTGCGGAGGCAGGATGCCGGAGCGAACATTCGCGTAGCGAATGGCCCGGAGGGCACGCGACAGGAGTCGCGTGTAATCCAGCTCCTTGCACTTCTCTCTCGAGTGCAGGGCTTTCACTCGCCCTGCGGGCGAGCGAGTTACTTTCTTTGCTTGTGCAAAGAAAGTAACCAAAGAAACACACCCCCGGTGGCGCGGTCTCCGGGCATCCTGCCCTCCGACTGCGCGAGGCTGCTCCGGGGTTCGTTGAGCGCACATCCCTGTGCGCGCAACGAACTGGCGCGCATCCTGCGCGCCACCCTTCGGGCTTTTCCTCCACAGCCTCGCCGCGCCACAGGGGGCCCTTTTGGGCGGCATCCTGCCGCAGAAGCAAAGGCTCTCCTCGATTTTTCTCAACAAGAGAACCTTCGTCACAGCGTCGTTGCGATTCTTCGCTCCTAGCCAAGCCTGCCGCAAGAGCACGAAGCGCGAGCGACTGCTTCTGCGCAGGATGCGCCGAAATGGGGCCCCTGTGGCGCGGCGAGCGGGTGGAGGAAAAGCCCGAAGGGGCGCGCGCACGATGCGCGCGAGGGCGCTGCGCGCACACGGACGTGCGCTCAGCGCCCCCCGGAGCCCGCTCGCGAACCTGGAGGGCAGGCGACGGCATGGATGCCGGAGGTAGAGCAACGCAGGAGCAGTTGCCGGATGCCCGGAAGGCGCGCTACTTGGGGTGTGTTTCTTTTGGTGACTTTTCTTTGCACAAGCAAAGAAAAGTTACCCGCTCGCCCGTAGGGCGAGTGGAAGCTTTGCACTTCACGAGTAAAGGGCAAGACGCTGGATTCCGGCTTGACCAGCTCCGTTGTTGAGAGCCGCCGGAATGACGAGAACAGAAGGGGCCCGGCAGAATCAAACCGTCCTGCGCCGAAAGGCAGAACCTTGACCTCCGTGAAGCGGACATAACCAATATGCAAAACCGTGCGCCAGTTGTCCAAACCTTGCAAAACACAACCTCGTCCTCACTTGACGGGATAGCCCTGTGCGATCACGCTGCGAGCGTGGCGCACTGAATAAACCACCGTTCAGGAATCCGAATGGAAAAAGTTGCA
>DATIEJ010000577.1:0-11428 GCA_035455825.1 Rhodanobacteraceae bacterium
GTCGGCGTGATTCCCGACGCAAGCACCAGCGCTGCGACAAGATACTTCATGGAGTCTCCCCGAATCGTCGGCCGGCGCGCCGGAATACTTCCGGGACGCAAGATCATGATACGCCTTGCGCGCATCGCGGAACTCTACCCATCCAGCGATACTGCCGGGGAAACTTTTGCCGATGCCGCAGACTATCGCGGCAACCGGTCGGCGCCCGTTACATGGCTGTTGGTAAGAAAGTAGCGCGTGAGATATGCGGATCCATCGTCGTACAGCCACTCTTCATGGCGATCTTCAACCGCTTGCAGGATGCCGGGCGCGCGACGCACGAATGCCCCTTCGTTGCGCTGGCGCGAGGTGGGCTCGCCGCAACGCGCGACCAGTTCGCCCGACGTCAGTCCCCGCGAAGCGATGGCCGGAGCGCAGGTCGTGCCGACCTCTTCGACTCCGTACCCCAGCGCCTCGACGTTCTGCAACTGCCCATCCCTGAAACTGAGCCGTTGCATGAACATCGAGCTGCCGAAATTGTAGTACCAGACTTCCCAGTACACCTCGCGCTGTTCCTCGATCGGGCCGCCGGCGCCGAGGATCTCGAGCGACGTGTAGGTGTCGGACCAGAATGGCACGCCACAGGCATTGCGGACCTGCTGCGAAATCATGCCGGGGCTGACGATTCTGGAGCCGCAGCGCAGCCCAAGCGCATTCGTGTTCGCCGACCCGCAAAGAACGACGAGAGCCACAAACAAACGCAGCAACGCGATCGTCCGGGTTGTCACGGCAAGTCATTCCTTATTGGAGCGGATCGACATTTGGTCCACGCGCGAGGTCGATAGTTCAACGACTCTTGGTGCCGCGTTGGCGGACGAGCTATCCGGACCCGGCATTGTCGCGACATGTTCCGTCGCGACATGCCGACACATCGATCAAGCTGCCTGGCGCGACGCCTTCTTGCGATCGTTCTCGGTCAGGTGCTTCTTGCGCAGCCGGATGCCCTTCGGCGTGACTTCGACGAGCTCATCGTCCTCGATGAACTCGAGCGCCTGCTCGAGCGACATCCGGATCGGCGGCGTGAGCTGGACGTTGTCGTCCTTGCCGGCGGCGCGAATGTTCGTCAGCTGCTTGGCGCGCAGCGCGTTGACGGTCAGGTCGTTGTCCTTGGCGTGGATGCCGACGAGTTGGCCTTCGTAGATCTCGACGCCTTCGCCGATGAGCAGGCGGCCGCGTTCCTGCAGGCTGACCAGCGCATAAGCCGGAGCATTGCCGGTGCCGTTGGAAATCATGACGCCATTCTGGCGCTTGGCGATCGCGCCTTCGGCGACCGGACCGTAGTGGTCGAATACGTGGAACAGCAGACCGGTGCCGGCGGTGACGGTGCGGAATTCGGTCTGGAAGCCGATCAGCCCGCGTGCCGGGATCAGGTATTCCAGGCGCACGCGACCCTTGCCGTCCGGCTCCATGTTCTTGAGCTGGCCCTTGCGCGAACCCAGACGCTCCATGACGCCGCCCTGGAACTGTTCTTCCATGTCGACGACCAGCTGCTCCCACGGCTCGTGCGTCACGCCGTCGACTTCCTTGATGATGACTTCGGGACGCGACACGGCCAGCTCGTAGCCTTCGCGGCGCATCGTTTCGATCAGCACCGACAGGTGCAGTTCGCCGCGGCCCGAGACCTTGAACTTGTCGGCGTCTTCGGTTTCCTCGACGCGCAACGCGACGTTGTGCAGCGCTTCGCGCAGCAGGCGTTCGCGGATCTGGCGGCTCGTCAGGAATCGGCCGCCGCTGGCGTCCTTGTTGCCGGCGAACGGTGAATTGTTGACCTGGAAGGTCATGCTGATCGTCGGTTCGTCGACGGTCAGGACCGGAAGTCCCTCGGGCGCATCGGCGGCGCAGACCGTATCGGAAATACCGAGCGCTTCGACGCCGGAAATCGCGACGATGTCGCCGGCCTGCGCCTCGGGCACTTCACGGCGCTCGAGGCCCATGAAGCCGAGCACCTGCAGCACGCGTCCCTGGCGCTTCTTGCCTTCGCGGTCGACGATCGCGACCGACTGGTTCGTGCGCACTTTGCCACGTTGTATACGGCCGATGCCGATCAGGCCGACGTAGGAGTTGTAGTCGAGCTGGCTGATGCGCATCTGGAACGGACCATCCGGATCGACATCCGGTCCCGGCACGTGCTTCATGATCGCTTCGTACAGCGGCACCATGTCGCCGGAGCGCACGTCGGGATCAAGTCCCGCGTAACCGTGCAGCGCCGATGCGTAGACGACCGGGAAATCGAGCTGTTCGTTGGTCGCGCCGAGGCGGTCGAACAGGTCGAATGTCTGGTTCAGCACCCAGTCCGGACGCGCGCCCGGGCGGTCGACCTTGTTGATCACGACGATCGGCCTAAAGCCCATCTGGAACGCCTTCTGCGTGACGAAGCGCGTCTGCGGCATCGGGCCGTCCATCGCGTCGACGAGCAGCAGCACCGAGTCGACCATCGACAGCACGCGCTCGACTTCGCCGCCGAAGTCGGCGTGCCCGGGCGTATCGACGATGTTGATGCGGTTATCGCGCCAGGTGATCGCCGTATTCTTGGCCAGGATCGTAATCCCGCGTTCCTTTTCCTGGTCGTTGGAGTCCATGACGCGCTCGGCGAGCACGGTGCGCTCGCTGAACGTGCCGGACTGCTTCAACAGGCAGTCGACGAGCGTGGTCTTGCCGTGGTCGACATGGGCGACGATGGCGATATTGCGGAGATTTTCTATGGACATGGCGCTGGCTCCCGGCGGCACCGCCGACAGGATAAGGGTGATAGAGGAATTAGGAAAATTATACCCGAAATCGGACTGGAATTCCGCATCGCAGCATCAACCGGCCCAGTTCAGCTATTATTTGCCCTCCGCAGCGGCTTTCGCATCGAGAAGGAACCTTCGGCATGAGCACCCAGAACGACCTGCAGGCCCACATCGTCACCGGCCGCGGAACGATCCACCTGCGCCTGTTTCCGGAGCAGACTCCGTTGACCGTGGCGAATTTCGTCAATCTGGCCCTGCGCAAGTATTACGACGGCCTGACGTTCCATCGGGTGATTCCGGACTTCATGATCCAGGGTGGGTGCCCGGAAGGCAGCGGCCGCGGCGGCCCGGGTTATCGCTTTGAAGACGAGATCGTGCCTGCGCTCAAGCACGACAAGGCCGGCGTGCTCTCGATGGCCAATGCCGGACCGAGCACGAACGGCAGCCAGTTCTTCATTACCCACGTGCCGACGCCGTGGCTCGACGGGAAGCACACCGTATTCGGTCAGATCCTCAGTGGCGAGGATCGCGCGATCGTCGACGCCGTCCGCGCCGGCGAGAAGATCGGCTCGATCACGATCCGTGGCGACTACGCGCCGCTTTTCGAAAAGATGCAGGCGCGACTCGAGCGCTGGAACCAGACGCTCGACCAGCGCTGACGCTCGACCACGCGGCCGGGTGGGCCTTGGCCCACCGTTGTTCTTTTCCTTGAAGTGAAACTCGGGAGCCGGTGGGCCGAGGCCCACCCTACGACAGAAGGTGGAAGTGCTGGATCACCCAGAGCAGAACCAGCGCGCCAACGACGGACATGATCAAGCCGGCAGGATGAAACATCGAACCATCGGTCGGACGGTTGATCAGTGCGCCGATGAAACCGCCGACGAGCGAGCCGCCGATGCCGATGATTGTCGTCATCCAGAATCCCATTGCATCGACACCAGGCATGATGGCGCGGGCTATCAGGCCGATGATAAAGCCAATGATGATGGACCAGATCAGATGGAACATGGTTGCCTCCGTTGGGTGGTGCTGATGCTGAGCGAACCCCAGACCGGGCCAGCCCCTGGCCCGCTCGCAGCGTAGCAAATTTTCGCATTGGGATGCCGGGTATCGGCGCGGCCGGCAGGTACCTCGGGGATCGGGCAAAGCGGCCCTGTTGATGCGCTGCGCAATGCCGCCCGTGTGCTAGAATTTCGGGCCCTTCCGCAAGCCAATCCGAGGACTTCCGATGCCGATGCTCGCCGAGCGCATGAGCCGTGCAAAGCCAAGTGCGATCATGCTTGTCGCCGAAAAGGCGAAGAGGCTGAAGGCGGCAGGGCGCGACATCATCAGCTTCTCGATCGGGGTGCCGAATTTCCTGCCCGGTGAGCACGTTTACGCTGCGGCGCACGAAGCCCTGAACCACGACAGCGGCCAGTACGGATCCAATCGCGGCGCCGACGCGCTGCTCGATGCATTCCTCAAGCATCTGCGCGAAGGCGGCTTCGAAGGCTACGAGCGCAAGCACACGGCGATCGGCATCGGCGCCAAGCAGGTCCTGTTCAACGTGATGTATGCGTTGCTCAACGAGGGCGACGAAATCCTTATCCCGACGCCGTACTGGACGAGTTACATCGATATCGCCGATATCCTCGGCGCGAAGACGACGCTGTTGCCGTGTCCGGGCGAACAGAACTACAAGCTGACGCCGGCGCAACTCGACGCGGCAATCAAGCCGACAACGAAAGTCCTGCTGTTCAACAATCCGTCGAATCCGACCGGCATGGTCTACACGCCGGATGAGGTCAAGGCATTGGCGGACGTCATCGCGAAACATCCGAATCTCTGGGTGATCTCCGACGACATCTACAACCGCATGATCTTCGACGGCCTGGAATATTCCCATCTGGTCAAGGTGCGCCCGGAATTGCGCGATCGCGTCGTGCTCATCGATTCGATTTCGAAGTCCTACGGCATGCCCGGTTGGCGCGTCGGCTTGATCGCGGCGCCCGAGGCGGTCGCGCAGGCGCTGGTTACGCTCAACTCGAACCACATAACGAACCTGCCGGAAGTCGTGACCGCGGCGGCAACCGCTGCATTCAACGGACCGCAGGACGTGACCGAGGGCAAATGCGTGGATTTCTCCCATCGGCGCGACGAAGTCATGGCTGTCCTTTCGGCGATTCCCGGCGTGCGTTGCCCGCGTCCACAGGGAGCGTTTTACGCATTCCCGGACATTTCCGTCGCCTTCGGCAAGAAGCACGGCGCGATCGCGATCAATAACGATGTCGATTTCTGCAACGCGCTGCTCGAAGCCAAGGGCGTCGCGTGCGTTCCTGGTTCGGCCTTCGGCGAGCCCAAGGCGATCCGGATCTCGTATACGTGCAAGCCGGCTGAGTTGACGGACGGTTTGAAGCGCTTGCAGGCGTTCTTTGCCGAGTTGAACTAGGAAGAAAACGCGTTATCCCTTCTCCCGCCGGCGGGAGAAGGTGCCCGGAGGGCGGATGAGGGTGGCGTATCTGCGACGATGACGCCAACCCGGCGCCACCCTCACCCCGGCCCTCTCCCGCCAGCGGGAGAGGGGGAAAAACTACAGGAGTCGTCACGATGAAATCCCCCGTTCGCGTAATGGTTACCGGCGCCGCCGGCCAGATCGGCTATGCGCTGCTGTTCCGCATCGCTGCCGGCGACATGCTCGGCAAGGACCAGCCGGTGATCCTGCACCTGCTCGAGATCACGCCGGCGCTGCCGGCCTTGAATGGCGTGGTCATGGAATTGAACGACTGCGCGTTCCCGACGCTCGCCGGCATCGTTGCGACCGATGACGCCAACGTCGCCGCGAAGGATGTCGACTACGCGCTGCTCGTCGGCGCGCGCCCGCGCGGTCCGGGCATGGAGCGCAAGGACCTGCTCGAAGCAAACGGCGCGATCTTCGCGCCGCAGGGCAAGGCGCTCAACGCCCACGCCAAGCGCGACGTAAAGGTGCTCGTCGTCGGCAATCCGGCAAACACGAATTCGCTGATCGCGCAGCAGAACGCGCCCGACCTCGATCCGAACTGCTTCACCGCGATGGTGCGCCTCGATCACAACCGCGCGCTGTCGCAGCTCGCGGAAAAGACCGGCGCGCACACGACCGAAATCCGCAAGGTCACGATCTGGGGCAACCATTCCTCGACCCAGTATCCGGACCTGCACCACGCCACGGTCGGCGGCAAGGCCGCCCTGAGCCTGGTCGACGGCGACTGGTACAAGTCCACATTTATCCCGACCGTGCAGCAGCGCGGCGCGGCGATCATCAAGGCGCGCGGCGCCTCGAGCGCGGCCTCGGCGGCGTCGGCGGCCATCGACCACATGCGCACCTGGGCGCAGGGCACCGCCGACGGCGACTGGGCATCGATGGGAGTTCCATCCGATGGCAGCTATGGCATCAAGCCTGGCGTCATCTACGGCTACCCGGTCACATGCAAAAATGGAAAATTCAGCATCGTCCAGGGACTGGAAGTCAACGCGTTCTCGCGCGAGCGCATGGATGCGACCGACAAGGAATTGCGCGAAGAGCGCGCCGGCGTCGAGCATCTGTTCGCGAAGCGCTGAGCGCGGGGCCGGCATGAGTCCGGCACCGAGGTAGAAAAAAGGCGCCGGCTGCTGCCGGCGCGCAAACTTCAGGAACCCACTCCGCCCACAGGCTGGTGGATCAGTCGAATCCGAGGCCGCCTTCGACGTTGTCGCGGAAGATGCCGTCGATCGGAAAGCATGTACTCGTTTCCGACGTGCTGCCCTGGCCGTTGTTGTTGTTGGTTGCCGTCACGGTCACGTAGCGCGCGCCCGGGTAGTAGTCCGGAACGATCACCTGAACGTTGAACGGCTCGTTGTAGGTCAGCGCGGGCAGGCCGACGAGGTCGTTGCTGCCGAGCCATTTCTGCGCGATGCCGCGCTGGCCGTTGCCGCACGAATCGGAAACGTAGGCGTCGATCTGGTAGTAGCTGCCCGGATACGTCCGCAATGTTCCGAAGATCGCCGCGCCGAGGTTCACGGCGCCGAGCTTCGGCGCGCTGGCCCAGGCGATGCTGTGCACGCTCGGGAAATTCTGCAGGCCGTTCGGCCCGCCATCGGCGTCGGCGAAGTCGTTGCTCGTCGGCCCGTCCGCGGCGAGGTCGATGCTCATGGCGCCGCCGTCGGCGCCGTTGGCGAAGATCTCGTTGCCGCGGATCGTGTTGCCGAAACCGTTGCCGACGATGGCGATCCCGCCGGAATTCATGTTCTGGATCCGATTCGCGTTCGCCGCGACGCCGTTGCCGAAGATCGGGCCCTGGCCGACGACATTGTGCGAACCGCTGATGCGCACGCCGGCGCCGAGGTTGCTGGTCGTGAAATCGATGCCGTACGGTACGGTGCCGAGAATGTTTTTCTGCAATGTGTTGTAGCTGCCGCCGCCGAACGCGCCGTCGAGGAAGATCGCATCGTACTTGACTCCGACGATGCGGTTGCCGCGCAACAGGCACCCGTCGCCCTGGACGTAGATGCCGTAGTCGATCGTGCGCTCGTACCAGGTGCCGTCGTCGAGGACGCCTATCGTGTTGCCGAGGACCTGGCAGTCGTTCGCGTTCGCATTGACCTGCGGCCCGAGCTGGATCGCGGATGCCGGCGGGCCGCCGAACGAGGTCACATTCAGGAACGCGTTGCGGCGCGGGTAGTCGAGTTCGTCTCCGCCGATCGTCACCTGCCCATTCGGTGCATTGACGTACACCGCGGCGACGTCCGACCCGTAGAGCTGGTACGAGCCGTTGTTCATCTGGCCGCCGAACTGGTTGCCGACGACCTGGTGATGATTGCCGCCGAGCAACTCGACCGCTGCGTGGAAACCGCCGAAGCCGACGCCGGTCACGGTCAACGAACCGTCGCCCTTGTCAGCCGGCACGCGCAGCGCGTAATAGGCAGAGGCCCCGGGTTGCACCACCACGCAGAGCTTTGCATCGAACGCGTACGGGTCGTCGTTCGGCGCCGATCCCGACTGCGTGTAGCCGTCGATCGTCGTCGGCTTGACGATGTCCGGCAGCGGCGTTCCGACCGTGATCACCGCCGGGCACGCAACGGGGATCGCAAACTGGATCTTAACCGCCGTCGCAGTCGAGTTGTTGGCGTCCTGGATCGCCGCGCGCAGGCTGCCGCAGCCGGCCGAGCTGCAATCCGAGGCATTGCCGACGGTGAATGTGTTCGCGTCGGAGTAGGGAGATTCGTAGGCGCCGCGATCCGGCAGGCTGCCGAACTTGCGCAGGTTGCTTTCGATGTCGAACGACGGATTGCCGAGCGGCACCGATGCGGCGCCGGAATTGATCGCCGGGTTCGGCGTGCCGGGGACGCTGGCCGCGAGGTGGTAGTTCGCCGTGAGCGGATCGACCCACAGCGGTCCACCGGGCACCGGCGTTGCCTTGCCGCTGACGTTGAGGACGCCATCTCCGGTGTATGTCGTAAAGATGTCGTCGACGAGATTGATGTGGATCGGCCCTTCCTTCGTGCGGCCGTGCAGCGGCGCGCCCGAATTGTCCGAAGACCAGAAGATGCTGTTGTAGACGTCGAACTGGAAATCGCCGCTCTCGTCGTCGATCATCGCGGCTTCGAAGCAGAAGGCCTTGCCGTTGACGAGATCGACGGTCAGATAGCTCAAGGTTCCGGTCGTGTTGCCCTCGAAACTGATCTCGACGGAGCAGGCCGAGTTGCCTTTCTGCGTCACGTGATCGATCTGGACATTGCGCAGGAAGATGCTCGACGAGGTCCCGCCGATGGAAACCGGAGCATCGTCGATGAAGAAGTCCGATGGATCGCCGTCGTTGTCGGTCGTGCTGAAGTTCGTGATCCGTGCGTTGGTGACACGGACGTTGCTGCTGGCGTCCGGAGTGATGTCACGATGGCTGCCGCCGGAGATGTACAGGGCTGCGCCGTTACGCAGGGTCACGCCGTCGATCTGCAGCAAAGAGCCGGATGGCGCCTCATACATGTCGATCTCGGCATTGGTTTTGCCGAAATCGAGAATCGTGTTGGCCGGGTTGATGATTCGGGACGAGCACGTATTGTCGTACCCGCCGAGGATCGACAGCGCGCCATACGGGTAGGACGGGGTCCCGGTCGCGATGGCGTACGGCGTCGCGCTGCGCACCACCTTGATGATGAAGTCGTCGTCGTACAACGCATCCGCCGAATCGCTCAGCGCCTGCTGCAGCTGCTGCGAATTTCCGACGCAGCGGACGTATAGTGCGTGCGCGGGCATGCAGAGCCCCAGGTTCACGCCAGCCAGTAAAACGATTGCCAGAATTCGTGCGTTCATTTCGTCGAGCCTCCGTTGCCCGCACAGTGTCGCGGGCCCACTGACGCAATACGCACTGGCGGCGGAAAGCGGACATCGACAGCGGGCAACGATCTCGCCGGCGCCACAGGCTCCCGATTAGCGCACCTGAGCCCCTTGCCTGCCTGGTGCCGGGCGTTCGCTGACTGCCGGATATGGGCGCGGTCGAATTCGACCCGGACCAAATCTTCGCCGATGGCTTCGGCACGCCGTAAGAGCCGAAGGCCGGTGGCGTTCCGCGGACTCGGGTTCGCGGAACGCGCGATCCGGTCCGACCGCGCGATCCCGGCGCGGCAGCAGCCTTACCGGGCAATCGGCGCCGCGCTCGGCATCTGCGTCGCGGAGTTCGGCAAGGCCGGACTTTCAACGCGGACGCGAGCTTCCGTGTGATCCGCAGTTACGGCTCAAACCCGCTCTTGAAGATTCCGTCGTTGACCGCCGTGCTCACGAATCCGCAGCTGCCGATCTCCGACGTGTTGCCGTTCGCGTCGGTCGCGGTAAGGCTCAGCACCGAGTTTGCCGCGTTGCCCGGAATCGTGACCGCCTTGCTGAAAACCGCGGAGGTCGCACCGGCGCCGATCGTTACGCTCGTATTGCCGAGATAAGCCGCCGCGTGGCCGCGCCCGAGCACATGGAAGGCGCCGTTGTCGCAACGCGGACTGTAATAGAAGTCGATCTTGTAGCTGCCCGGCGGCGAATCGAGCTTGCCGGCCACGGTGGCGCCGATGTTCGTCGAATTCGATGGCGGCGGCGTGTAGCCGTTCCAGTATATTTTGTTCACAAAGGGAAAATTCTGCAGGTTGTTCGGCCCGCTCAGGCTGCCGGCGTGGTCCGCGGTCGGCCCATCGGCTTCCAGGTCCAGGTCGAAACCGTCGCCGACCGAACTGTCGAACACGACGGCGCCGTTGTCGTAGATCAGGTTCGTGCGCACGCTGTTGCCGGTTCCGGCGTTTGCGCCGAGCAGGACTCCGCCGTTCGCCATGTAGCGGATCGTGTTCGCCAGCAGCGTGCCGCCAAGATTGCTGGCCGCGCTGGTCCCGATCGTGTTGCCGCTGCCGCTGTTGATGCGGATACCGGCGCCGTTGTTCGGCAACGCGCCGCCGATGACGTTGACGCCAATGACGTTGCGCTGGAGCAGGTTGCCGTCGCCCTGGATCAGGACCGCGTCGGACGCGTTGCCGGCGATGCGGTTGCCGAGCATGAAGCAGCCATTGCCGCCGAGCACGACACCATAGAAATTCGGCGTCTCGTCGATGCCGTCCGCAGTCAGGCCGATCAGGTTGTTGACGATCTGGCAGCGATCGGGCGTGCTGTCGACGCCGGACTGGATGTTGACGCCTGCGCTGCCCGCTCCGCCGATGACGTTGCGGTCCGCCGGCGCGTTGCCGCCGACGATCAGGCTTGCCGTTGCATTGACGCCGATCGAAATCGCGAAGAGTCCCGCCCCCGGCAGGCTGTTGCCCGCGACAGCGCCGCCGAACTGGTTGCCGGTGACGAGATGGTTGTTGCCGTCGAGCAGGATCACCGCCTGGCCGAAGCCGCCGAGGCCGAGGCCGTGCAGGTACAGTTGCGCGGCAGGGTCGCCGACCGACACGCGAAAACCGTACGCCAGGCTGCCGCCGGCCGACTTGACCAGGATGCAAAGGTTCGCGTTGAACGCGTCCGTGTCGTTGTTCGGTGTTGCGCCGGGCTGGCTGTAGCCGTCGATGTTCAGCGGATACTTGATCGTGGGCAGCACGCTCTGCAACGCGATGATGTGCGGGCACGCGCCGGGGATACTGAAGACGATGCCGCGCGCGATCGGTAACGTGTTCGCGTCGAGCATCGCCTGGCGCAGCGACCCGCCGCCGGAGTCGTTCGTATTCGAAACGGTCAGGTAGGTTCGATCGTCGAACGGCGACTCGTAGGCGCCGCGATCCGGCGCGCTGCCCCTGAGTCGCGGCAGGCTTTCGATGTCGGTCGACGGCAGGCCGCCGAACACGGTCGGCGTGCCGGAGTTGACTGCCGGCGACGCCGCGAGCAGATGGTAGTCGCCTGCGGCCGGATTGGCCCACTTCGGATCGGCGTTGACCTGCGCCTGGATCGCCGCCGGGCCATCGCCGGTGAACGTGTGGAACAGGTCGTTGCTCAAGCCGATGTCGAAAGGGTGATCGTCGTTGTTGACACCGCGGATGGCAGGAATACCGCCGTCGGAGCCCCAGATGACGCTGTTGGCCAGATAGGCCACAGGATGGCCGCTTTCCAGCGAGTCGGCGGTGAGGCAGAAGTCCTTGCTGCCTGCCAGATCGGCGGTCACGCCCTGGGCAGTCAGTGTCGAGTCGCTGACCAGGTCGATGTC
>DATIEJ010000578.1:0-2615 GCA_035455825.1 Rhodanobacteraceae bacterium
TGTAGGTCATGCGCGCAATCTGGTGGCTCGGCGGTTCGCTGCTGAAGAATGCCGTCGGCAATCGCAGGTATTTGTCGAAGACCTCGGCGCGCAGCGTCTGCACGACGCCGCGCGCGATGTAGGCCATGCCGTAGTCGGCGACGTAGCTGGCGGCGCCGCGGACCAGGAACAGGCCGACGATGATGATCGGCATCCAGAAGATCATCGTCGGGTCCTTCGCGACGAACAGGTCGTCGAGGGTCGGCTTGATCACCAGGGTGAACGCCGAGCCGCAGCCGGCGTCGAACAGCATGCCGATCGCGGCCAGCACCGCCACCGGCCAGTAGCGTGCCGAATAGCCGAGCAAGCGCCGGTAGGTCGCGGAGGCGGCAGTTGCCGCGGCGCCCTCGGAGGCTGTGCTCATCTTCTGCTTTTCATTTTCCCTGGCGATCCTTCGCCTGCGTCGTCGCGATCGACAGATGCGTGAAGCCGAGCTGGCCGAGCGCGTCCATCGCGGTGACGACGGCCTGGTGCGGCGTCATCGCGTCGGCGCGCAGGATCACGGTGCGCTCGCGGTCGTCGCCGGCGACGCGGCCGATCGCTTCCTTGAGCGTGTCGAGCGACGGATTCAGCACCTCGTTGTTGTCGACGTAAAAGCGGCTGTTGCTGTCGACCAGCACGACAAGGGCGGTGCGCTGGGTATCCAGCTGCGTTTCCGACGACTCCGGCAGCGCGACCTTCATCGCCGAATGCTGGACGAATGTCGTCGTCATGACGAAGAACATCAGCAAGGTCAGCATTACGTCGATCAGCGAGATCACGTTGATCTCGAAGTCGTCCTGGCGGGCCGCGCCTATGCGCATGTCACTCGACCGCAGCCGGCGCCTGGCGCGCGCGCGTGACACGCACCGGCGGTGGCGGCGCGGCAGGGGCCGTTTCGCTCTGCGCCGTCAGTTCATCCATGAGCAGGATGACCTGCTGCTCCATGCTGATGACGTAGTCGGCGACGAGGCCGCGGAAATAACGGTGGAAAAAGTAGGCCGGTATCGCAACGCAAAGGCCCGACGCCGTGCACACCAGCGCCTCGCCGATGCCACCGGCCATTTTCAGCGGATCACCGACACCGCTGACCATGACCGCAAAAAACATGCTGATCAGGCCGAACACCGTGCCGAGCAGACCCAATAACGGCGAAATCAGCGCGATAGTGCCCAGCGTGTTGAGAAAGCGCTCGAGCCGATGGACGACGTGGCGGCCGGTATCCTCGACGCGCTCCTTGATGATTTCGCGGGGCCGGTTGCGCACGGTCAGCGCCGCAGCGAGCAGTTCGCCGAGCGGAGAATTCTTGCGCAACACTTCGATATGATCCGGATCGAGCTTGCGCGTGCGCGCCCATTCCCGCACTTCGGCGCCGAGATTGGCCGGAATCACGGTCGAGCGGCGCAACGACCAGAACCGTTCCAGGATTATGGCTACGGCCACAGCGGAACACAGCAGGATGGGCGCCATGGCCCAGCCGCCAGCAAGCAGAATTTCCAGCACCTGCGAAAACTCCCAGTCAGTTCGAAACCGGGCCGTCGGGCCCGCCCTGAATCATACCAGCCTGTGAGACGTCAGACGTGAGAAGTGCGACGCAGGAACCGGCCACCGGTGCCCGCAGGATATCCATCCGATCCGACATCCCGCGCCGAAGTTCCCGCGCTATTCCCGCCAATACGGATGTCTATCCACCCGCCCCTGCTCGACCACGCGCGGCGGGGCGCCGGGGCTGAAGCGCACGTCGACGAAACCACTCTGCGAGGTATTCAGCAGGTTCGATCCGGCGGCTTCATAACGGGCCACGACGGCCGGATGCGGATGATTGAAGTGGTTGCGGTAACCGGCCGATACGAGCGCGACCGTCGGATGCAGTGCCGCAATGAATTCTTCAGCGGACGATGTGCGGCTGCCATGATGCGGCACCTGCAAGACCAGAGGGGTGCCGTCCGCACTTACCTCGGCGGCGACCGCGCTTTCGACCGCCGATGTGATATCGCCGGTCAGGATCAGTCGATTGTCGCCGCCGCGCACTTCGAGCACGCAGCAGCGGTCGTTGGCGCGCGTGGCCAGCGGCTCGCGCGGATGCACGATGCGGAACGTCACCGAGTTCCATTCCCACGACTCGCCGCCAAGGCACTGCGTCGACGCGACCGCCAGGCGTTCGGGCTCGCCCGATTCGACCGGTGTCTGCGGAAACGCCGCGAGCACCGCCGCCGCGCCGCCGGCATGGTCGTTGTCGCCATGACTGACGATGAGCCGATCCAGGTGCGCGATTCCGAGCGCGTGCAACGCCGGCACCACGCTCGCATCGCCGAGATCGAAGCCTGACGGAAAGCGCGCGCCGGCGTCGTAGACCAGCGCGTGATCGCGCGTGCGCACGATGATCGCCAGTCCCTGGCCGACGTCGAGCATCAACGCTTCGAATTCGCCGCTGCGCAGTTCGCTGCGGATCGGCGCGAGCAGCGGCAGCATCAGGACCAGGCCGAGGCCGCGCGCCGGCATGCCGCGCGGCAACAGCAGCCAGAAAGCGCCGAGCGAGGCCAGCGCAAACGCCCACAGTCCCGGCTCGGGGAAATACCACAGTGCCCCCGGCCACG
>DATIEJ010000579.1:0-3294 GCA_035455825.1 Rhodanobacteraceae bacterium
TTGGCTGCCGATTGGACATACGTGGACTCAAGTGGCGAGCGCGCATCTCTCGTTCCCGGGTCGGTCTTTGCCGACAGCGGCGGAGTTCTCGTCCAGGGCGCGCTGAACGGAATCCCCAATTCGTGGCTCGTTGCGCGTTACGACAATTCGTTGAATCTGCAGTGGGTTCGTTCGGACTGGTCGGATACATACAGGACTGTCGTTGCATTGCCAGACGGCGGTTTCATCGCGCCGGGCTACCCCGTTTCGCGGCTGGACCGCAACGGCGGGACAATCTGGATGCAGAACTTTTCCGCTGATACGTCCTTGCTTGGCACCGATGCCGACTCCGGCATGTGGCTGCGCAACGGCAAAGGGCTGGTTCGCATCGCCTCTGACGGTACTTTCGTGGAATTTCCGTGGCAAGTTCCGTCGGGTGCCGGCGCCGTCGATCCCGCCAACGCAACTCTCTTTATTGTTCGCCCGGCGGCGTTGACGCCAGTGCTCGTGCCGCTGGCCATACTGCGCTACGACCGTAAGGGTGCGCAGACACCGGTTTGGCAGACTCTGGACTTGTCGGTCAACCTCCAGTTCGTCACGCTTAGTGACCAGAAAAACCTCTATGCCGAAGGCAACGACACAAGCGGCCTGTATGCGCTGAGCCTGTCGCCCAACGGGACGATTCGCTGGGAACACCACTACCCGAACGGAGCGCAACTCCTTATCGCGCACGCGGCTTTCGCCGACGGCGCGATGGTTACGCTGGATCAGGCCGGCAAGCTGTACCGCATCGCCAACGATGGAACCTTGAGCTTCACCTTGCAGGTCGGGTCCGGGCCAACTTGCGTCGCCCCGTGCAGCGCGCGGATTCGGACGACGGCGAACGGCGATGCGATCGTGCTGATCAGCGGCGCCCAGTCCCAGCTGGTGAGGGTCGATGCTGCCGGGAACATCGTTTCATCGCAGACGATGACCGGCTCGACCTCGTCCGATTTCGCTGTCCTCGCCGACGGCAGCGTTCTGGTTGCCGCGTCGCCGATGTTGCATGTCGATCGCGCTGGCAACCCGCTGCCATTGCCGTCGGTCGTGAACATCGTCGACGCGGGAACCAAGCTCGTGACGTACCTGTACAAACCGGTCGTCGCGCAGTCGGCTGACGGCGCGGTGTATTTCTTCAGCACGAGCAATGCTTCGAAGATCACATGGCTCAGCAAGCTTTCGCCCTCAGGCGCCCTGCTGTGGAAACAACGGATCGATCCAGCGTATGTTTCATCGGAATTAACACTGGGGGGCGATCTGGCATGTTGGGGCTCCGGCGTAGCGATAGAATGCCACGCGACCGATTCCGGCCTGCGCGTTTTCGTGAATGAAACGGGCCGCGACCTTGCACAACTCGTGTTCCTCGACGACGGTAGTATCCTCGCGCACACGACTCGGTTTGGCACCAAAGACGCTTTGCTCGCGCTCGACAAATCGGGTGCGGTGATTCGAAATGTCGGTCTTGGCCATGAATTCCACGGCACCAGCGCGATGAGCCGCAACGGAACGCTGGTCGCCACCGAGCGCGGTCCCGATGCGTACGCATCGGTCTGGGATCGCTATGGAAAACTGCTCTACACCGCAACCGCGCCACCAGGGTCTGCCGACTATTCCTACTCGGCCCTCGGCGTAGACGGCGACGGCAGCGCGCTGACGACCTCACAGTCGTACCTGTCCGCACTATCGCCAGCCGGCGACACGCGATGGGTGCAACCCCTTTCGGGATACCCCAGCTTCGGACTCGACCGCATCGCAAATGGCGACGCTTTTCTGTGGAGCCTCGATGCAAGCGTCTATCCGTCCGCGCCTTTGCATCTCGAACAGCGCGCGATGCGTGATGGCAAGCTCGAGCGCCAGGTCGACCTACCGCCTCGCCGGTATTTTCCACCGCAGTTCCAGGCATCGGCGACGGCGAAGCTCGACCCCACCGGCGCGCTGATCCTCTATTCGGACCCCGGACCATTCGCAACCGCGACTTCGGTACTCTCCTCTGTCGATGCTCACCCGATTCACCGCGTAATCGAGCCGACCTACCCCGGCCCATATGGTTTCGGGCCCGGTTTTACTGCCATGTCGGACGACGGAACGTTGCGGACGCTGTGGAACACGATCGACCCCGTCGGCGTTTCCAACGTGCGCGCGCGCGCGACAGCGAACGCCAACGTTACCGCGATGACGATTCGCATCGATCAGCCCGGGCTCGACGGCGCCTGGTATCCGGCCTACGAAGGTGGCCAGGGTTTCACGTTCGATTACATCGCCAGCGCAAACACGGTGTTCATGCCGTGGTTTACTTTTGCGCGAGATCCCGTCAACGACCCATCCGGCTTGCGCTGGTACACGCTGCAGGGCGGGGGCATCGCAACGGGGGCAACCAGCGCGGATCTAGTCATTGCCGTCAGCGATCCTGGGGCGTTTGGCAGCGGGAGTGTCGCAGGCAGGCAGGTCGGCACGGCGCACTTGGCTTTCACCGATTGCAGCAACGGCTTGCTCGACTACCAGTTCAATGCCGATACGAATTCCGGCGCCCACGGCGCGATCAGTCTGACCCGCCTGACTCCATCGACCGCGCCGTGCCTGCTTGCCGGCAACGAGACAGTGCCGGCGCAGAGCCCCAATGCAGCGGCCAGCGGATTCGACGCGCGCCAGGGTGGTTCGTGGTACGACCCTGCGACGGGCGGCCAGGGACTCGAGATGACGATCATCCCGGCTGGCGGCGGATCGAACGGTCTCGTGTTCGCCGCCTGGTTCACATTCGATCCGGCCGGCCAATTCGACGATCCGATCCACCAGCACTGGTTCACGCTGCAGGGCGATCTTGCGAATGCCACTGGCGGCAAGGTCACGCTGCCGATCTATCGAATCATCGGCGGATCGTTAGATGGCGCGCCGACGCAGAATTTTTCGCAGGTCGGCCACGCGACGTTGACGATGCAGGGTTGCGACATCGCGCAGTTCGACTATCAGTTCGACACGGGCGAAGTCACGCACGCATTCGCAGGCCTGGCCGGATCGAGTCACCTCATCAAGATCGGTGGCTGCTCAGCGCAGTGACCTTGGCCGTCGACGATGCGCGCAACTGCGTTGCCTCGCCTTGCCGGCATGAATCTCCTATGCTGTGTGCCTGCCTCGAAGGAGTATTGAACGTGTCAGGACGATTGCTTGGCCGCACTACCGCGGCGCGCGTTTCATCGCCGCGGCTGCCGCACAGACCGCCAGTCGCCGCCAGATTTCTGCTGCTACTCGCGTGCGCGCTTCTGCTTGTGACAACCGCCG
>DATIEJ010000580.1:0-2458 GCA_035455825.1 Rhodanobacteraceae bacterium
CACCGAAACGCAGCGCGGAAAAAACGGCGCGACACGTTATGCTCTATCAGCCCTCAGCCCTCAGCCCTCAGCCCGTGCCCCAACAAGACATCCTCGTCCTCTACTACAGCCGCCACGGCGCCGTGGCCCAGCTCGCCCGGCATGTCGCGCGTGGCGTCGAGGAAATCGACGGCGTGCGTGCGCGCGTGCGCAGCGTGCCGCCAGTAGCGGCAGTCACGAGCGTCGCCCAGCCACCGGTGCCGGAAGAAGGCGCTCCGTACGCCACGATCGAGGATTTGCGCGAGTGCAGCGGCCTGATCCTCGGCAGCCCGACGCGATTCGGCAGCATCGCGGCGGCGCTGAAGCATTTCTTCGACGGAACGGCCGCCGAGTGGGTCTCGGGCACGCTGGCGGGCAAGCCGGCCGGTGTGTTCACGTCGACCGGCACGATGCATGGCGGCCAGGAATCGACCTTGCTTTCGATGATGTTGCCGCTGCTGCACCATGGAATGCTGCTGGTCGGCATTCCATACACCGAAGACGCACTCAATGCGACGACGAGCGGCGGCACACCCTATGGCGCAAGCCATGTGGCCGGCCTCGATGACGAATGGCCGATCACCGACGCCGAGCGCACGCTTGCCCGGGCACTCGGGCGGCGCGTCGCCGGTATTGCCGCGAAATTGGCGCGATGACCTCGCCGGCGTCCGCCGCCTTGCGCTTCGGCGCTGCCGCCCTCGCCGCACAACTGCTGTTGCAGCTGGCCTGGCATGCCGTCCTCGTCCCGGTGGCGCGGCCCGCGCTGGCTCTCGCGGTGCTGCCGCTGTTGCCGGGCCTGTGGATCTGCATGCGGAATCTGCCGCGCGGCGTGCTGATCGGCGGAATCGTCAGCCTGTTCTATTTCTGTCACGGCGTCGTGGAATTGCTCGGCGCCGGCACTTCGCGCCTTCCTGCAGCGGCTGAAGTTGCACTCGCCGTCGCCGTTGTCTTGGCGCTCGGCTGGGAAATACGCAGCGCTAAGGCGCGAAAAAATAATGATCCTGCCGATCCGTTCACATCCGCACCGGACCGGAGGCTATAGAGTTCGGCGCTTGTCCTGGTTTCACGCGACCGGGCAGCCCGTATCACCCGAAGGAAGTGGACTGATGAGCTTCGTGCAAGCGCCGCCGGTGCTCAACAACCAGTACCTCGACGATCGCGTGCTGCGCTCGTACCTGCGCCGCATCCTGCCGGCGGCGACTCTCGCGGCAATCGAATCGGATCTGACCGATCTGGGCGAATTCGCGATTGCCGCCTGGGCGCAGGCCCGCGGCCGCGATCTGGCCGAGCCGCGCCTGACGCACTGGAACGCCTGGGGCGAGCGCGTCGATCGCATCGAACTGACGCCGGCCTGGCAAGCTGCGCAACCGGTCGCGGCGCGTTATGGCCTGGTCGCCGCCGGCCATGAGCCGACGCACGGCACCGCGGCCCGCGTGCATCAATTTGCAATGGTGTACTTGTTCCATTGTGCCAGCGAGTTCTACACCTGCCCGCTGGCCATGACCGACGGAGCCGTCAGCGCGATCAAGGCTTCCGGCAACCAGCGCCTGATCGAGCGCGCGCTGCCGCATTTCCTCAGCCGCGACCCGAGCCAGAACTGGATCTGCGGGCAATGGATGACCGAGAACGCCGGCGGCTCCGACGTGTCGGCCACCGAAACGACCGCGAAGGAGGAGAACGGTCGCTGGCGCCTGTACGGACGCAAGTGGTTCACCTCGGCGATCAATGCCCAGGCCGCGCTGGCACTGGCGCGGCCGCACGACGCCCAGCCGGGCGCCGACAATCTCGCCTTGTTCTATATCGAGCCGCGCAAGCCCGACGGACGCTGGCGCAACATCGACATCGACCGGCTCAAGACCAAGCTCGGCACGCGCGAGTTGCCGACGGCGGAAATCCATCTGCACGGCACGCCGGCCGAACTCGTCGGCGAAGCGCGCCACGGCGTGCGCGCGATCGCGCCGATGCTGAATATCACGCGCACGTGGAATGCCGTCGGCGCGCTCGCGACGATGCGCCGCGGCATCGCGCTGGCGCGCGATTACGCCGACCGCCGCGTCGTGTTCGATCGCCCTCTGGCCGAGCAGCCGCTGCATCAGGACACGCTGGCGCGCATGCAGGCCGAGTTCGAGGCGGCTTTTCATCTGACATTCTTTGCCACGGAGCTGCTCGGCCGCGCGCAGACCGGCCAGGCCGACGACACGCAGCAACACCTGCTGCGCCTGATCACGCCATTGCTGAAATTGTGGACCGGCAAGCTCGCCGTCACGATCGCATCGGACACCTGCGAATGTTTCGGCGGAGCCGGCTACCTCGAGGACAGCGGCATCCCGCAGTTGCTGCGCGATGCGCAGGTGTGGTCGATCTGGGAAGGGACCAGCAGCGTGCAGGCGCTGGATTTCCTGCGCGCATTCCGCGCTAGCGGCGGCCTGCAACCGATCCT
>DATIEJ010000581.1:0-2312 GCA_035455825.1 Rhodanobacteraceae bacterium
GATGTCGAACGGGCGGCGGGTGTCCTGCGGGATCACGCCGTACAGTTCCTCGGCCGGGTACTTCGGTTCGACCGGTGCGCGCAGCGCCAGCGGCATGTCCTTCTTCCGGTTGAGATGGGCCACGATGTCGCGTGCGATCGCCAGCGCGTGCGCGTCGTTCTCGGCGAAATGGTCGGCCACGCCGGAAATCGTCGTGTGCACCTCGGCGCCGCCGAGCGACTCGGCATCGACGACTTCGCCGGTCGCGGCCTTCACGAGCGGCGGACCGCCGAGGAAGATCGTGCCCTGTTCCTTGACGATGATCGTTTCGTCGCTCATCGCCGGGACATAGGCGCCGCCTGCCGTGCATGAGCCCATGACGACGGCGATTTGCGGAATGTTGCGCGCGCTCAACCGCGCCTGGTTGTAGAAGATCCGGCCGAAGTGGTCGCGGTCCGGGAACACTTCGTCCTGCAGCGGCAGGAATGCGCCGCCGGAGTCGACCAGGTAGACGCACGGCAGGTTGTTCTCGAGTGCGATCTCCTGCGCGCGCAAATGCTTCTTCACGGTGATCGGAAAGTACGTTCCGCCCTTGACCGTCGCGTCGTTCGCGACGACGACGACCTCGATGCCGTTGACTCTTCCGATGCCCGAGATCATGCCGGCCGCCGGAGCGGCATCGTCGTACATGCCGTCGGCCGCCAGCGCGGAAAATTCGAGGAACGGAGAACCCGGATCGAGCAGGGCGCGCACGCGTTCGCGCGGCAGCAGCTTGCCGCGCTCGGTGTGCTTCGCGCGCGCCTTGTCGCCGCCGCCGAGCGCGGCGCGCGTGAGCTTGGCGTTCAACTCGACGACGAGCTGGCGCAGGCGTTCCGCGTTGGCCTGGAATTCGGGCGAGCGTGGATCGATCTGGGATTCGATGACGGGCATGGGGCGGGTCGCGGTCGCTCAAGATATTGCCGCATGAAAACACACCGGGTTCGCGAGCGCCAGACGGGTTGTTCCGCTGCGACCTCGCGGACAACACCATCCCCACCCAACCCTCCCCTTGAAGGGGAGGGCTTTCAAGCAGGACCTCGCACACGCGATGCGCACGACTTGGGTGCCCAGGACTCAACGGCTGCAGTTGCTCCGCACTTCCCCCTCTCCCCATCGGCTCGATCGTGGCAGAGGGCTGCGCGAACTGAGCAGGCGCAGCTGCGCTCTTCCCCCTCTCCCCATCGGCTGCATCGATGGGGAGAGGGTTGGGGTGAGGGGCGGCTCTTGGCCGGTCAACATTGCGAAGCGCCGGCGCTCTAAAAAAAATCGGCCGCCCCAGGGCGGCCGATCATCTACTCTGCTCGAACGCGAATCAGACCAGCTCGATCGCCAGCGCCGTCGCCTCGCCGCCGCCAATGCACAGCGACGCGACGCCTTTCTTGCCGCCTTTCTTTTTCAGCGCATTGATCAGCGTGACGACGAGACGCGCGCCGGATGCTCCGATCGGATGGCCGAGCGCGCAAGCGCCGCCGTGGACGTTGATCTTCTCGTGCGGAATGCCGAGTTCCTTGATCGGCGCCATCGCGACGACCGCGAATGCCTCGTTGACTTCGAACACGTCGACATCGGCAACGCTCCAGCCGGCCTTCTTCAGCACCGCGGAGATCGCGCCGACCGGGGCGGTCGTGAACCATTCCGGTTCCTGCGCCTGCGTCGCGTGAGCGACGATGCGCGCGAGCGGCTTGATGCCGCGCTTCTTCGCTTCTTCCTCGCTGAGCAGGATTGTCGCCGCGGCGCCGTCGGAAATGCTCGACGAGCTCGCCGCCGTCACGGTGCCATCCTTGCGGAATGCCGGGCGCAGCGTCGGAATCTTCGAAACATCGGACTTGCCGGGTTGTTCGTCGGTTGCGTACTCGACGTCACCCTTCTTGCCGGCAACCTTGACCGGAACGATCTCGTCGACGAACGCGCCCGACGCGATCGCTGCCTGCGCGCGCTTGACCGACTCGATCGTGTAGGCGTCCTGCGCTTCGCGCGTGAAGCCGTATTTGTCCGCCGTGGCTTCCGCGAACACGCCCATCGACTGGCCGTCGTACGGATTGGTCAGGCCGTCCCACGCCATGTGATCGACCATCTTCGCGTCGCCGTAGCGCAGACCCGTCCGCGCGGAAACCATGTGCGGCGCATTCGTCATCGACTCCATGCCGCCGGCAACGACGACCGTCGCCGAGCCGGCCTTGATCAGGTCGTGGCCGAGCATGATCGCCTTCATGCCGGAACCGCAGACCTTGTTGATCGTCGTGCAGGCGACTGATTTCGGGATCCCGGCCGCAAGCGATGCCTGGCGCGCCGGC
>DATIEJ010000582.1:0-15684 GCA_035455825.1 Rhodanobacteraceae bacterium
GCGCGCAACGGACTGGCGCGCATCCTGCGCGCCACCCTTCGGGCTTTTCCTCCGCACCCTCGCCGCGCCACAGGGGGTCCCGTGTGGGCGGCATCCTGCCGCAGAAGCAGCAGCGACTCGCCTGCAATTTCTGTCGACGCAAATCAGTTGCAACGGCGCAGTGCCAATTCAAAAAAGGTAACCGGCCCGCCCGCAGGGCAAGACGAACGCTCTTCTCTGGCACCAAAGAAAAAGACTGCTAGACAGAGCGCAAATTGTCGCCCGCAAACATCGACGAATGTCGACCGTCCTAATGCGCCGCCTGCGGCGCATCCTCCGGCCGCCAGAAATCGCGCACGACGATCTCGTGCAGCGCTGCCGTGAATTTTTTCGCGTCGGCGTAGGCCAGGTGCGACCATTCCGGCAGGTCAAATCCCTGCAGCTGCGGGTAATCTTCAAAATGTATACCGGGGGCGCCGCTTTTGGCGAGCAGCACGTCCCATGAGGTTGCGCGTGGAAACAGCCGGTTGTCGTATTCCAGATACGGTCCCGCGCTGGGTTCGCGCACGAGCAGGACCTTGACGCCGCGTGCGCGCAGCGTCGTTATCGCCTTGGCGGCACGTTCGATCTGCTCGTCGCGCTTCTTGTCCTTGTCCTCCGGCTTCGGGTCGTTCGGCGACGGTTTGAAATTCTGCTCCCAGACCGTGCGCATCAGTGCGCGGTAGTCCGCATCGTTTTCGACCTTGTCCCACAAATGCGTATTGCGATCCGCTTCGGTCACGCTCAACCTGCGCACATCCAGGCGTGCTGGCGCGCCCGGACGATCGGGCCAGGGCAAACGCTTGAGCACCGCCGGCAGCGCATAGTCCGGATCGTAGAACGCGAAGTACGGTTCGACCGCGCGCATCGACAGCCATTGGCCGAAGCGCTGCGAAGGCGATTCGTCGCGCATGTACTTCACGGCTTTGCCATGACGGCCATACGCGCTGAAGAAAACTTCCGGTGCGATACCCAGCAGAATGCGTCCGGAGAATTTGGGGTCCGCCGCGAGGTCCTCGAGGAACGGCAGCGGCGTCGTGCCTTCGAACGCGAGCTGGATCGGGCGCTCGCCGTCGAGCTTCTCCCAGACGTCCAGCTGCAGATCGAAGAACAGGCGCGACGACGCGACGATCAGCGTCGCATTTCCTTCGCCGTTGTCGATTCGGCGGCGCTGGATGGCCCACAACGCATCCGTGTTGCGAATGCTCGGAGCGACGCCGAACTCGCGCCAGTGCCATTCCCAGGCGCCGAGCATGCCGGCCAGAAGCAGCAGCATGCCGACGAAGATCCGCTCCCACGGCTGATCCGGAACGGGCCGTTTCGGCACCGGCTGGGCGACGCCGGGCCGATCGGACGCGGTCTCGCGCCGATGGATGGCATGATGCTCCTCGGCCGACGCATCGTCGCCAGCGCGAGAGTCGACCAAGCCGTCAGGGCTGGAAATTGGCGAAGTCATTGCGCGGCTCCAGCGAATCGGACTTGTGTGTGATCGAAATTCACGCGCGACGCGTTGTGCTGTTCCGCGATGCGGAACCCGGCGGCGGCGAGTTCCTTTCTAACGCGCGGTCGATGCATCGCCTGGCGCTTTCCAGAAGTCACGCGTGACGACGCCGTACAGCGCGGCGGTGAAGCGTTCGGCATCGGCCTGCGACAGATGCGACCATTCCGGCAGGTTCCAGTCCTGATTCAACTCCGGATAATCCTGGAAGTGGATACCGGGCGCGCCGGTCGCTGCGAGCAGCGCATCCCAGGTTTCGGCCCGCGGAAAAAGCTTGTTCTCGTATTCCAGGTACCTGCCATTGCTCGGCATGCGCACGAACAGCACCGGTACGCCGCGCTCGCGCAGGGTCTTGACGACTTTCGTCGCGCGCTCGATCTCGGTCTTGATCATCTCCTTGATCTTCTCGGGCGGCGGGTCGTCCGGCGACGGCTCGAAGTCCTGTGCCCAGACACTGCGTGCCAGTGCGCGGTAATCAGGATCGTTCTCGACCTTGCTCCACATGTGCGTATTTCGTCCGGCGTCGGTCTGGCTGAGTTTGCGCACGTCGATGAACGCGTGCTTGCCGGGGCGATCGGGCCAAGGCTGCCGGCGCAGCACGGTCGCAAGGGCGTAGTCGGGATCGTAAAACGCGACATACGGTTCGACGAAATTCATCGACAGCCACTGGCCGACGCGCTGCGACGGCGATTCCTTGTGCGTGTACTTCGCGGCGCTGCCGCGATAAGCGAATCCGGTGAAGAACACGTCGGGCGCCACGCCGACCAGCGCCCGGCCGGTGAATTTCGGGTCGGCCGCGACGTCCTCGAGATAGACCAACGGCGTCGTGCCCTCGTAGGCAAGCTGGATCGGGCGCTTGCCGGACAGTTTCTCCCAGACCGGAAGCTGCACGTCGAAATACACGCGTGACGCGCCGAGCAGCACCGTCGCGTCGCCTTCGCCGTTGTCGATGCGACGGCGCTGGATCGCCCACAGGCCATCCGTGTTTCGGGTGCCGGGCGTCGCGCCAAAATCCCGCCAGTACCATTCCCATGCGCCGAGCAGCAGCGCGAACATCACCAGCATGCCGACGAAGATCCGGTTCCATGGCTGCACCGGCACGGGGCGCTTCGGCACCGGCTGCGCGACGCCGGGGCGATCGGACGCCGTCTCGCGCCGATGGATTGCCTGATGATCCGCATCGCGCGGATCAACGCCAGCCGCATCGTTCATGCCCGGAGCGCCCGCGCGCGCTTCAGAACTGGAAATAGATGAATGCATTTCCAGACCCTTGCGCGATGACGATGGCGAAGGCCATCAGCGCCCAGACGACCGATATGGCAAACGGCGACGCGCGCGAGACGACCGACTCGAGCGTGCGACCGCGCATGATCCAGTGCGCGAGCACGATGCTGCCGACGATGAAGGCGACCGAGACGATGAAGTATGTCGTCAATATCGGTTTAGCCTCGGCGTTCAAGCCGAGCATTCCGCGCAGCACGTCCCAGGCCTTGCCAAAGGTCTTGGCGCGGAAGAACACCCAGGTCAGATTGATCAGCGTGTACGTGAGCAGCCCGAGCGCGACGAACATCAGCGGCCCGGGACGATAGCCGGCGAATTTCGACCGCAGCACGCGCTCGACGGCCAGATAGAGTCCGTGCAAGCCGCCCCACGCGACGAATGTCCAGTTCGCGCCGTGCCACAGGCCGCCGAGCAGCATCGTTCCCATCAGCGCGGCGTAAGTGCGGGCGGCGCCGTGGCGATTGCCGCCGAGTGGGATGTACAGATAATCGCGCAGCCACGACGACAGCGTGATGTGCCAGCGCCGCCAGAAATCGGAAAAGCCGACGGCGGCGTACGGGAAGCGGAAGTTGTCCGGCATGGCAAAACCCAGGCACATCGCCACGCCGATCGCGGTCGTCGAGTAACCGGCGAAGTCGCAGAAGATCTGGCCGCTGAACGCGAGCGTGCCGATCCAGGCGTCGAGCGCGCCGGGCAGCTTGTCGCTGTCGTAGATGCGCTCCGCGGCGGTCGACAGGAAGCTGTCGGCCAGCACGATCTTGTTGAACAGGCCCAGGGTCATCAGCGCCAGGCCGAAGCGCAGCTGGTCGGCGCTCGCGCGGCGCGGCTTGGCGAACTGCGGCACCAGTTCGGTCGGGCGCATGATCGGTCCGGCGACGAGATGCGGGAAGAACGTCACGAACAGCGCGTAGTCGAGGAAGTTGCGCGCCGGCAGGGCACGGCGCAGGTACACGTCGAGCGTGTAGGACAATGTGGCAAAAGTATAAAAAGATATTCCGACCGGGAGCACGATGTCGTAGTGCGCCGGATGGTAGTCCACGCCGAGCGTGGCCATCAGCACGGTGAAGTTGTCGAGCAGGAACTGGCCGTACTTGAAGTAGCCGAGCATGCCGAGGTTCGCGATCACCGACAGCAGCATCCAGGCGTGCCGGGCGGACTGGCGCTTGGCTTCGACGAGGCCGCGCGCGGCGTACCAGTCGACGACCGTGGAGATCCACAGCAGGATCACGAACGGCGGATTCCAGGCCGCGTAGAAGATGTAGCTGGCGATCAGCAGATTGATCTTCTTCGTGATCCACGGCAGCGGCAACGAGTGCAGGCCGAGGACCAGCGCAAAAAAGACCACGAATGCAAGGCAATTGAAAACCATTTCCGACTCCCCTCGGCGAAACGGTTCAGGCAATCTATCCGGTAGCGGATGCAGCGCGAATTTTCTCGATAGTAACCGATCGCTTTCGACAAAGGTCTGCCGGGTTTCATCGGGCTGCGGCGCGGCAACGCCTGAATCCAGCTGGCCTAAAGTCGGTGATGCTATGCAGCACCGATTTGCACTAGACTGGTGCAATGAATGAAGGAATCGCCCCAATCGGTGACGGCCTGCGCCGCGGCTCGCTGTTCGAGCAACTCGTAACCGGCGTCGCCATTCTGGATTCCACCTTGCGTTTTGTCAGCGCAAATGCGGCATTCTGTGAACTTTTCGAGGTGGGTTCGCCGAAGTTGCGTGGCGCAACGCTTGCCGAGTTCGGCGCCGCCGGCAGCGTGCTCGCGCCAATCGCGCAGCGCGCGTGCCAGCAGCAAAACGCAGTCGCTTCGCGCAGCGAGCGCGTCGTCACGGGGTCCGGCGACGTCTTCAGCGCCGACATCATTGCCAGCTCAACCCAGGACGGTGGTGTCGTGCTCGAGATTCATCGGGTTGCGCCGGAAGGCGCCGTTGCTCCGCCGTCGCGGCTGTCCGAAAGCCTGCGCGGGCTCGCGCATGAAGTGAAGAATCCACTCGCGGGAATTCGTGGCGCGGCCCAGCTGCTCAAGCGCCGCCTGCCGGACCCGGAACTGGCGCATCTTGCCGAGATGATCATGACCGAGGCCGACCGCCTGGCCAACCTCGCCGACCGGTTGCTGCATGGCGGCCACAAACCGCATCTGACGGCAGTCAACCTGCATGAAGTGACCGAGCGCGCGCGCGCGGTCATTGCCTCGGAAGCCACCCCCGCGCTGCAACTCGACCGCGACTACGATCCGAGCCTCCCGGGCCTGCGCGGGGATGCCGACCGGCTGCTGCAGCTGCTGTTGAACCTGATGCGCAACGCGTTGCAAGCCGGCGCGACGAACATCTGCGTGCGCACGCGCGCGGCGCACAACCTTTTGATCGGCGACAAGGCCGCGCGCCTCGCGGCGCGGCTCGAGGTGATCGACAACGGCTGCGGCGTCCCCGACGCGCTGCGCGAGAGCCTGTTCCTGCCGCTCGTTTCCGGACGCGCGAACGGAACCGGGCTCGGCCTCGCGCTGGCGCAGGAAATCGCGCGCGAACATGGCGGCGCTGTGACCCACGCCAGCCGTCCAGGGCAGACCGTGTTCTCGCTCGTCGTGCCGCTCGGAGGCGAACATGGCTGAGGCAAGATTGGTTGAGATCTGGATCGCCGACGACGACGAGTCGATCCGCTTCGTGCTCGGCGAAGCGCTGCGCGAAGCCGGGCGCAGCGTGCGCGCATTCACCGGCGCGGCCGATCTGCTCGCCGCGATCGAATTGTCGACGCCCGACGTCGTCATGACCGACATACGCATGCCCGGAACCGGCGGCCTGCAGTTGCTCGAGCAGTTGAAGGCGCGCGGCGTGGCCGCGCCGGTCATCGTCATGAGTGCGTACACCGATGTCGCTTCGACCGCGGCGGCGTATCGCAAGGGCGCGTTCGACTACATGCCCAAGCCCTTCGACCTCGACGAAGCGGTCGCCGCGGTCGAGCGCGCGCTGGTCGAGCGGCAGCCGCTGCCGGTGCCCGCAGCCGCGGCCCGGTCCGAGACGGAACTGATCGGGCATGCGCCGGCGATGCGCGAAGTGTTCCGCAACATCGGCCGCGTCGCCGCCACCGATCTCAACGTGCTGATCACCGGCGCGACCGGGACCGGCAAGGAACTCGTCGCGCGCGCGCTGCATCGCCACAGCATTCGCGCGCAGCGCCCGTTCGTCGCGCTGAACACGGCGGCGATTCCGGCCGAACTGCTCGAATCCGAATTGTTCGGCCACGAAGCCGGCGCGTTCACCGGAGCGCTGAAGCGCCACCCCGGGCGATTCGAGCAGGCCGAAGGCGGCACGCTGTTCCTCGACGAGATCGGCGACATGCCATTGAGCCTGCAGACACGCCTGCTGCGCGTGCTTGCCGAAGGCGAGTTCTACCGTGTCGGCGGGCGCGAACTGATCCGCGCCAACGTCAGGGTCGTGGCCGCGACGCACCAGGACCTCGACGCGAAAGTCGCGCAAGGCGCATTCCGCGCCGACCTGCTGCATCGCCTCGATGTCGTGCGCCTGCATCTGCCGCCGCTGCGCGAACGGCGCGAGGATATCGCGTTGCTGGCCGCGAAATTCCTGCTGCGCGCCGCACAGGACATGCGCGTGCCGCCAAAGCGCTTCACGCAGTCGGCGCTCGCGGCGCTCGGCGACATGCCGTGGCCCGGCAACGTGCGCCAGCTCGAGAATCTGTGCCGGCGCCTCGCGGTCATGGCGTCCGGGCGCGAAATCCGCGTGCAGGACCTGCCGAAGAACGACGACGCCGGCGCCGGCGCGGCGGATTCGGACTGGAGCGCGCTGCTGGCGCACGCGGTGCGCGCGCGCCTGCGCGGCGGCGAACGCGATGTCTACGCCGGCGTGCGCGAGCAATTCGATCAGGTCATGCTGGCAGCCGCGCTGGCGGAAAACGCCGACCATCGCGGCCGGGCGGCGCAGCAGCTCGGGCTCGGGCGCAATACCTTGACGCGGAAGCTCGGAAGCTCGCGAAAGAAGCGGTGAGGAGTAGGAATTGGGAGTTAGGAGTTAGGGAGCGACCGACAACTCACGAGTGACGACCTGTTGGAGGATCTCTGGGAGTTGAGTCAGCGCACAATATTTACAACGTACATGAGCGGACTATCATATTCATGAGTGCTCTTGAAGCGGAAATTCTTGTCCGGCCAGCGCGCGCGGAAGATGCTGGCGATATAGCGCGTTTCAACCTGGCGATGGCGCAAGAGACGGAGGGCAAGGCGCTCGATCCGGCGAGACTGCGCGCCGGGGTCGAGGCGGTGCTGGCCGACGCGCGCCACGGTTTCTATCTGGTTGCCGAGGCCGCCGGCGCCAATGCCGGTTGCCTGATGGTCACGTACGAATGGAGCGACTGGCGCAACGGCCAGTGGTGGTGGCTGCAAAGCGTCTACGTGCCTGAAGAGTTCCGTCGCCGTGGAGTCTTCCGCGCGCTGCATGCGGAAGCCGAACGCCGCGCGCGCGCCACGTCCGGCGTGATCGGCCTGCGTCTGTACGTCGAGCGCGAAAACGTCAATGCGCAGAGCACGTACGCGCGGCTGGGCATGCACGATTCGGGGTATCGGTTGTTTGAGACCGAGTTTGTTTTGCCTGAGGGGAATTAGCTTCAGGGCTGGGGGCTGAGGGCTGAGGGCCGAAAATCGAATGCGGAGCGCGCGCTCTGGCTTTGCAGCCCTCAGCCCTCAGCCCTCGGCGCGCAGCGGCGCTCAGCCCTCGCGGCCCAGCCGCCCCGGCTGTATCATCGCGACCCCCGCCCGCTCCAGAGTCGAACCAATGTCCATGCTTCACGCCCCCAACTACAAGGCCCTCTGGGATGCCAAGGCGAGCACGACCCAGGGCGCGCTGCTCGCCGTCGACGGCAGCACGAACGAGGACGTGTTGCGCATGACTGGCGCCTACAGTGCGCGCCAGGTCGAGGCGGCGCTGAACCTGTGCGCGGGCGATCGCGTGCTCGAACTGGGCTGCGGCGTCGGCCGCATCGGCCGCGAACTGGCGCCGAGCATCGCCCATTGGGAAGGATCGGACATATCCGGCAACATGCTCAAGGTCGCGCGCGAACGCCTGGCCAGTCATGCCAACGTCGGCCTGACCGAGTTGACGCGCACGAGCCTGCAGCCGCTGGCCGACGCGAGCTTCGACAAGGCCTATTGCGTCGCCGTGTTCATTCACATGGACAAGGAAGACTTCTATCTGTACCTGGAAGACCTGGCGCGCGTGCTCAAGCCGGGCGGCTTGCTGTACTTCGATGCCTGGAACGTGACCAGTCGCGTCGGCTGGCGCCGCTTCGCCGCCGAACTGCCGCAATACCGCAACGTCGATCCGACCCAGCGCAAGGACATCGGCCGCAACCAGTTCACGAGTCCGGACGAGGTGCGCGTTTTCCTCGACCACGCCGGCTTCGACATTCTCGGCCTGTACACCGAATCGCCGTGGGTGCAGGTCGTCGCGCAACGCCGCGGCGGCGGCGATACCGCCGCGGAACGCCGGCGCGTCGAGGCCAATGCCGCGAAGATTGTCTATTCGGCGCTGTGGACCGAACTGTTCGACGACATGATCAAGGTGCAGAGCGAAGGCACGCTGACTCCGCACGCGGCGCTGGAAAAATTGCGCGACGATTCGCGCGGCGGCGAGATCGCGCTGTTCCGCGCGGCATTCGTTGAATTGTGGCGGCACCACGAGGCTGCTTGGGGTCCGCTCCCGGCGGATGTCAGATAGCGCGGCGCTGACACTCAGGCTGCTTCGCGCCGACTGTCAAGGCGTAACAACTCACAACCTGGCGTCATTCCCGCGAAAGTGGGAATCCATTTTTGCTTTTCATACGAAGAGGCAACGTCAATTTGGATTCCCGCTTCCGCGGGAATGACGTCTTTTTTTCGGATGGCGCCTAAACGTTATAGCCCTTGTACAACGTGCTGTGCGCCGGGCGCAGCTCGTCGTCCGGACGGTTCGTTGTATAATAGTATAAAGCTATCGATTGCCGGTAAATCCCCTCCGGCGCCGCCCACGGCGTCGGGTGGCCGTGGAACGTGTCCGAGCGCGTGGCGAACAGCACGGCGCGATTGAAGGCCGGTTCCACGACGCGCTCGCGCCGGCTGCCGTCGCAACTCCACAACTCCAGCTCGCCGCCGTATTCGGCGCGCCAGTCCGGGGTCAGGTAGATCAGCAGATTCAGGCGCCGGTGCGCCTGCAGTTGTTCATGCCAGTTGAAATCGGCGTGCACGCCGAGATGCCCGCCATGCCGGCTCAGATGGATGCCGCCGCCGGAAAGATGCGGATCCGGCAGCAGGTGATCGATGCCGGTCAATTCTTCGAGAAAGCGGATGAACGGGCCGGAATTCAAGTCGTGGATCGCATGGCGTAAAGGCGCCGGCAGGCGTTCTTCGCGGCCGCAGCCGAGCTTGACCTCGAGCCCCGGCGCCGCGTAATGGTCCCACGCGACCGGATCGTCTGGTCCGGGAAAAACGCGCGCCAGTTCGCGCGCCGCGCTCTCGCGCAGGAAGTCGTCGATCACGACATGCGGGTACGGCGTGGCCGTGCCGAAACCGGCGCCCAGATCGCGCGCGCGCTGCGCAAGGGTATCAAGATCGAAAACGTAGGGCATACAATACGGTCGGGCCGAGGCCGCGCATGATATCAGCATGGCCTCGTATATCGATTTTGCGAAGGATGCCTTGTGACTTCGATCAAACGCGTGGCGATTCTCGGCGGAGTGCGCATTCCGTTCTGCCGCAACAACACGGCCTACGCCGACGTCGGCAACTTCGGCATGATGGTCAAGACGCTCGGCGCGCTGGTCGAGCAGTACGGCCTGCATGGACTCGAACTCGGCGAAGTCGCGCTCGGCGCAGTGATCAAGCACGCGTCGGACTGGAACCTCGCACGCGAAGCGACGCTGTCCTCGGGCCTGGCGCCGACGACGCCGGGCATCACGACCGCGCGCGCCTGCGGCACCTCGCTCGACAACGCGATCATCATCGGCAACAAGATCGCGACCGGCCAGATCGACGCCGGCATCGCCGGCGGCGCCGATACGACCAGCGACGTGCCGATCGTCTACAGTCGCGCGCTGCAGCAGCGGCTCCTGAACGTCAATCGCCAGAAGACGCCGCTGGACAAGCTCAAGGCCGCGGTGCGCGGGTTTTCGTTCGGCGAGTTGAAGCCGAGCTTTCCCGGCGTGGCCGAGCCGCGCACCGGCATGTCGATGGGCGATCACTGCGAACTGATGGCGCGCGAATGGAAGATTTCGCGCGAGGACCAGGACAAGCTCGCGCTGGCCAGCCACCAGAAAGCCGCTGCGGCGTACGAGCGCGGATTCTTCAAGGATCTGGTCGTGCCGTTCCGCGGACTGGAACGCGACGGATTCCTGCGGCCCGACACGACCCTGGAAAAACTCGCGGCGCTGAAACCGGCGTTCGACAAGAGTTCAGGCCAGGGCACGCTGACCGCTGGCAACTCGACCGGTTTGTCCGACGGCGCATCGGCCGTCCTGCTGTCGAGCGAAGAATGGGCCGCCGCGCGCGGATTGAAGCCCCGGGCGTATCTCACGCAAGCCAATATTGCCGCTGTCGATTTCGTCCACGGCGAAGGCCTGCTGATGGCGCCGACGATCGCTGTCTCGCGCATGCTCGATGCGGCCGGCCTGACCTTGCAGGACTTCGATTTCTACGAGATCCACGAAGCGTTTGCCGCGCAGGTGCTGTGCACGCTGCGCGCGTGGGAGAGCGCCGAGTACTGCAGGAACCGGCTCGGCAAGGACAAGCCGCTCGGCAGCATCGACCCGGCCAAGCTCAACGTGAACGGCTCGAGCCTCGCGCTCGGCCATCCGTTCGGCGCGACCGGCACGCGCATCGTCGCATCGCTGGCCAGGCTGCTCGAGGAAAAAGGCTCCGGACGCGGCCTGATTTCAATCTGCACGGCCGGCGGCATGGGCGTGACGGCGATTCTCGAGCGGCCTTGAGACAAAAGCTTTTCGACGAGAGCTTCGTCGGCAACCCTCAGTAGATTGCCCCAATAGCCGTCATTCCCGCGAAAGCGGGAATCCAACTTGATCTTCGTCGCTTTACGTCAAAGCAAAATGGATTCCCGCTTTCGCGGGAATGACGGCCCAATAGGATATTTTTCTAAAGGTCAGCCACTCGGAAAGCAACAGCCGAGTAAATGTTGCCGTTCGCACCATAGCGATGATGCATCTGCCACAGCGCGATGCGATCGGACAGGCTCGGCGGCAGCTGGCGTGGAAACATTTCCCAGCCGCGGCTTTCGGCGACAACGCGCAGGCCTGCGCCAGCCAGGCCGTCGTGCAGCAGCGCCAGCGGCAATGGTCCTTCGTCCGGATCTTCCGCCGGCGAACTGTAGCCGCGGCCGCGCATGACGGACTCCGCGTTCCAGCTGGCGATTTCGGGCGGCAACGTTTCGATCGGCACCTCGATCGGCTCGGCAAACAGGAACGCGCCGGCCGGCGCAAGGCGCCGGCTCAGCGCAATCAGCGCCTTCGGGATGTCGGCGTGCGGAAAATGATGCAGGCAGCCGACGCACGTGATCAGGTCGTAGCGGCTTTCATCGCGCGCGAGGAATACGCTGAGGTCGGTCTGGCGCAGCTCGACCGCGTTCAAACCCTGGCGGTCCAGGTTCGCGCGCGCTTCGGCCAGCATCTGCGGACTGTGATCGACGCCGATCGCGGCGCCGAAGCGGCGCGCGTAGCGCAACAGCATCTGGCCGGTGCCGCAGCCCAGGTCGAGCATGCGCGCACCCGGGACGATCAGCGGATCGAGCGCGCCAAACAGCAGGTCGTTCGGAAACGCACGCGGCTGCGTGATTACCGCGTCATACTCGTGGGCGATTGCCGCGTGGTAGCGGATGTCCTGGTCGAAATGCTCGGACACGCCCGCGCGTAACCCTCAGGAGACGCGGAAGGTCGGCCGCCAGCTCGCGCTCGGCGCGTACGAACTGCGGCGCTGGCGCATGCGCAGCTGCAGTTCGGCGCGGCGGCCGTCGAGCCAGTCCTGGCGACCCAGGTTCGCCGCATCGGCGCTGCCGTATTGCGTCTCCTGCTCGCGAAACTTGCAGAAATCCGCATAGGCTTCGATTTCCGGCGCCAGCACCTGCTGCACGACGTCGATCATGATCGCGTCATCGAGGAAGCCGAGCACCGGGATGTTGTCCGGAATCAGGTCTTCGGGATCGGCGAAGTAGGTCAGCGCCGCGACGATGCGGTTGCGGTCCTCGTCGGCCAGCGCCCAGGCGGTGTCGCGCGCCATGGCGATCAGGTTCTCGACTGCCGCCACGCGCGTGCGCACGAACTCCGGCATCGTTTCGCCCTGCGCGGTGACGAAGGTCTTTTCCGCCGCCTCGATCACCTCTTCGGCGCTCTTGCCGACGGCGCGCTGTTCGGCCCGCTTGACCGCATCCATGAAGAACGGAATGTCGGCATCGGAAATATCGATCGTGAACTGGAGTGCCATGGCCGAGCGTCCGTGTGCGAGGGAAACGGAAGCGTAGCCAGCCGGCGCGGGCGCGTCAATTGGGAGGAAGGGCTGAGGGCTGAGGGCTGAGGGCCGAAAAGCCGCAATGCTGTGAGGTTTTCGGATCTTCCGCGATAAGCCTTTCAGCCTCCGACGCCCGCTTTCAGCCCTCAGCCCTCAGCCCTACATGATCGAAATCAGCCCCGCCCCAAAAGCCGTCACCGTCCGCGTATAGATCGTCTTCATCGGCAGGTCGACCTCTGGAAAGTCGCCGACGTCGGTGTGGCACGCGTAGAAGTCGTCCGCGCCCGGAGCGCTCGGCTGGCAACCCGGATTGAGCTCGTAGCTCGTCGCATAGCGAAACGGCCAGATGTCGAACAGCGGCAACGCGGCCGAGAACTCGGCGATGGCGTTGTTGATGCCGCGCCACGGCTGCTCGCGCAGCTGCCTGGCGATGACCCAGGCGTTGCCAGGCGCGGCGTCGCGCAGAATTGCCTGTTCGACCTCTTGCGCGAGCGCCGCGTCGTCGATGATGAAGCCGGACTCGGTGTTGTACAGATCCGAGCGCGGATCGAAGTTGTGCGATCCGATCACGACGATGTGGCCGTCGATGACCATCGACTTGGCGTGCAGTCCCACGCGCACTCCGGCGCGATGCAGCGGCGTGGGACCGTACTTGTGGTAGCCGGTCCCTTCCTGACCCGTTGTTGCCGTCGTTGCCGTTGCGCCGCTCGCGCCCAGCGTCGCGTAGCCGGCCACCAGATCGGGCGCTTCCGCCGGAAACGGCTTGAATTCGTGGATTTCGAAACCGAGTTTCAGATAACGCTTCTTGTACTTGTACGACAGGGCGTAGACGTAGAACGCGTCGGTAGCGGCGAGCGAGTTCGTCGATACGATCACGCGCACGCCCGGCCGCGACTTGTGCAGCTGGGCGAACACGTCGCGCGCGGTGGCGCTGAGCACGAGGTAAGGCGTCTGCAGCACGATGCGCGACCGCGCGCCGGCGACCAGCGCCATGATGCGCTCGCCGAGTTCGTTGACCGGTGGCTGTTCGTCGTCCTGCTGCGGCTTGCCCGGCGCGTCGGCGAAGTAGTCGACATGGCCGACGCGCAATGCCAGCGCGGCGAACCGCGCCCGGATGAAGTCGGCATCGTCGGCCTTGCGCACGACCGCCGCGACGCGCGCGGCATCACGGTAGGCGTGCAGCGCGTAGGGTGGTGCGGAGATGCCCGCGGCCAGGATGTCCGCGCCGACATCGCGCAGCCGGCTCAGCGCGACGGTTCCGCGGTAGCGCCAGAACGCGTCGAACGAGTCGCGCATCTGCGCCGCGGCCGGCCCGGCGACGAGGACATCGCGGTCGCGATAGTCGAATTCGGCGTCCCAGTCGAAGTAGCGGTTCTGGTAATTGCGCCCGCCGGCGATGCCGACTGCATCGTCGACGAGCAGCAGCTTGTTGTGCATGCGCTGGTTGACCTGCAGGAAGCAGCACAGGACGCCGGCGGCAAACTCGAGCGGCGGCGTGCTGGCCTTGTGGAACGTCGGGTTGTAGACGCGCAGTTCGAAGTTCGCATGCGCGTGCGCGAGCGTTGCGTAGAAGGTCGGATCATCGAGCGAGAACAGCTGGTCGACGATGATGCGCACCTTGACGCCGCGCCGCGCCGCCTTGACCAGTTCGTCGATGATCAGGTAGCCGGCGTCGTCCTCGGCGAAGATGAACGTCTGGATTTCGATGCTGCTGCGCGCGCTGCGGATCAGGTGCACGCGCAGTGCCAGCGCGTCGGCGCCCTGCTCGAGCAGGTTGACGTAGTGCACCGGCGCGCCCGGCGCGGACTGCGCCTGCGCGCGCGCCGCCAGTTCGCGATACGGAGAATCCGCCGCGCAGGCATCCGCACCGGCGCAGGTCAGTGCGCGATCCTGGGCCGCCGCCGCGGTCGCCGCCGCCCGGCGCGCGTTCAGCGGCTCGACGGCGCAGCCATGCAGGCCGGACAGGGCGATGGCCAGCATGACGACGCGCCAGCGGGCTGCGCCCGCCACCTGCCACGACCCGGTCACTGCGCCGGAGCCGCGCTGCCGCCGTCCGGCGCAAGATAGATCGAAAAGCGCAGTTCGACCTTGTCCGACAGCGTGCCGCGCCGGGAGCGCATGCCGAAATCGCTGCGGTGGATGCTGCCGCTGGCTTCGACCGCGCAGCTGCGCGCGACCGCATCGGCACAGCCGCTGGGTTCGACGTCCAGGACGATGCGGCGATCGACGCCGCGTATGCTCAGCGTCCCGGCCAGCTCGCCGCCGCTGCGCAGCCGGTCGCGCGGAAACGTCTCGGACACAAAGTGGATTTGTGGAAACTTCGCCGCGTCGAAGAACTCTGCCGACTTCACCCATTCCTCGTAACTGTGGTTGCGCATCGTGATCGTGCCGACGTCGATGCGCGCATCGGCGACGACGCTGTCGTGTTCCCGGTCGATCGAGATCGTGCCTTGCACCCGGCCGAAGCGGCCGTGCACGCCGATCAGCCAGAGCACCTTGACCTCGAACTCGGCGCTCGAGCGTACCGGGTCGAGCGTCAGCGGCGCCTCGGGCCGGCTGCCCGCGCCGGCGTCCTTTGCCGCCCCCTCGTCAGCCCGCGCACGCAGGCCCGGCAGCGCCGACGCGATCAGCATACCGGCCAGCCACGCGGCGGAAAAAATCCGGCGGCGCAGCCCGGTGCCGCCTGCGGCGCGGCCACGCGGCAGGATCGGCGCAGTCGGGAACATCGCAAACGCGAACGATCAGGGCGACCAGAACGCTTCCAGTCGGCCGGCGCCCGGTTCAACGGCGCCGTCGATCTCGAACCAGGCGACGCCGGCCGGCGGAACGCCGCGAAAGTCGCCGGACTGCCCGGTCGCAAGCAGCGCGACGAGCGTCTCGAAGCCGGGATTGTGGCCGACCAGCAGCAGGCGCGGCGCGTCGGCGTTGTCGTCGATCAGGGCGATCAATTCCCCGGCCGACGCCTCGTAGATTCTCGGTTCGCTGATCGCCGCAACCGTGCCGAGTGCGCGCTCGAGCGTCTGCCGGCAGCGCACCGCGGGCGAACACAGAGTGCGCGCGGGCAGCACGGATTTTTCCCGCAGCCACTTGCCGGCCGCCTCGGCTTCGTCGACGCCGCGCGGACTGAGCGGGCGCTCCAGGTCCGGCTGCCCGGGCTTCTGACTCTCGGCATGCGCGTGGCGCAGCAGGACGATCTCGCGTTTCATGAATCCTCGCTTTGCCGTGTCATGGTTCGATAGCCGACCGACTGGTGCCTAGCCGACCTTCTTCAGCCAGCGTATCAGCTTTTCCCAGTCTTCCTGGTGCGAGCGGATGACTTCGGAGTGATAGTCGAAGATGCTCTTGCCCAATCCGGTCATGAGCACGTAACCCTGCGTGTCGCGCAACTGCGC
>DATIEJ010000583.1:0-15124 GCA_035455825.1 Rhodanobacteraceae bacterium
GGGCACCGACGTCGACCAGCCGCGCAACCTGGCGAAGAGCGTGACGGTCGAATAGGGCGGCGCTTTCGCGCGCCGGTATACAAAGCAGCGTTACAGCCACTCCAGCAGGAACCAGGTTTCGATCGACGAACCGGCGGCGAGCGTGGCCGGTTCGAGGTTGAACGCGTCCGGCGGGCCGCTCTGCGGCTCGATGCAGGTGGCGTGCTCGGGCTGATCGAAGACGACCCAATGCCTGCAGGTCGACGTCAGCCGCAGGCGCTGTCCGCCGCGCTCGAGCAGCACCGGCTCGCTGTTGACGAAGCAATGGTCCCACGGTCCCGCCGATGATTGCTGCAGTGGGCGCACCGCGATGCCGTCGGCATCGAGCGGATACATCGCGCCCGGTTTGAACTCGATCCGGTCGGGCTTGAGGAACCACGGATGCCAGCCGATCACGGCCGGCATCGCGCGCTTGCCGGCGCTGACGGACAAGTGCAGGCGCAAGGCGCTTTCACTGGCTTCGATGCGCTGGCGCGCCGTGCCGCCGAACGGCCAGCGCTGGTCTTCCGGCAATTGCAGCGACAGATCCGCGTGAACGGACGATCGTTCTTCGACGCGCCACGGCAATGCCAGTCCGACGCCGTGTATCGCGTGCTCGCCGAGGTTCGGCGGAAGTTGCCAGGCGCGGCCCTCGAAGTCGAAGCGGCCACGGCGAATCCGTCCGGCCCACGGCAGCATCGGATAGCTGCCCCAGGCGATCATTGCCGCATTGCGCTCGCTGTAGCCGACCAGCCAGTCGATATCGTCGTGCACGATCCGGGCGATACGCCCGCCGGCCGCTGGCGCAACATCGACCGCGAGCGGTCCGGAAACCAGGCGAATCAGCTCGCCGGGCGCGAGCGGGTCCAGCGCGCCATCCGACGTAGGCGAACCCGCGTCACTCTCCATACGGATGAATCGTCGCGATCCGGCCGGAGGCGTCGTGGCTCAATCCGGTCACCTTGACCGAGCGCAAATGACTTTGGCCGCCGGACAGGATTGCGTCGTGATAGAACAGGTACCAGTTGCCGCGAAACTCGCAGATCGAGTGATGCGTGGTCCAGCCGACGACCGGTGTCATGAGCTGGCCTTGATAGGTGAACGGCCCGTACGGGCTGTCGCCGATCGCGTAGCACAGAAGATGCGTGTTGCCGGTCGAATACGAAAGGTAGTAGCGGCCGCCGTGCTTGTGCATCCACGGGCCTTCGAAGTAGCGGCGCTCGTGATCGCCCGCGAGCAGCGGCTGTCCGTTCTCGTCGACGATGCGCAACTCGCGCGGCGCTTCGCCGAACTGCTTCATGTCGGCGCTCAGCCGGGCGATGCGCGGGCCGAGCGCCGGAGCGTCGGCCGCCGGCTCTTCGTTCGCGGCAGCGTAGATGTTGTCGCGATACTTCTGCAGCTGCCCGCCCCAGATCCCGCCGAACACCATGTAGAACGCGCCGTCGTCGTCGGCGAGCACGCACGGATCGATCGAGTAGCTGCCTTCGATCGCTTGCGGCTCGGGCACGAATGGACCTTCGGGACGGTCGCCGATCGCCACGCCGATCTGGAAAATTCCGTCGGCCCGCTTGGCCGGAAAATACAGGTAGTACTTGCCGTCCTTGCTGGCAGCGTCGGGCGCCCACATCTGGCGCGCCGCCCACGGCACGTCGCGCACGTGCAACGCCACGCCGCAGTCGACGGCTTCGCCGTCCGGCATGTCCATGCGCAACACGTGGTAATCGGCCATTGCGTACTGGTCGCCCAGATCGTTGTGCTCGATCCCCGCGTCGATGTCGTGCGACGGATAGATGTACAGCTTGCCGCCGAACACGTGCGCAGACGGGTCCGCGGTATAGATGTGCGTGACCAGCGGCGCCGATATGGCACGCGCGGCCCGGGCGTCGAGTTGCTCGCGGTCGATGTCGTCGGCCATCGTCTTATATCGTTGCCTGCAGGATCATGCCGGTGTCGCCGCGCCAACACGGCGCGCGCCGAGGTCGCGCTCGATGCGCGTCTCCATCGACTTGTCGAGTTCATAACCAAACAGCAGCGCCACGCCGAGCAGGAACGGGATCGAGCAGTACACGCTGACGGCCAACTGGATACCGTGCACGACCTCCGGTCCCTGCGTCGGCAAGGTCGCGTCATAGCCGTACGCAGCCAGGATCGCCGCGACCAGCGAGCCGCCGAGCGACAGCCCGAACTTCAGACCGCACAGCATCGCCGAGAACACGATTGCGGTGGCGCGGCGGTGATTCTTCCATTCCGAGTAATCGGCGACGTCGGCGATCATCGCCCAGAGCAGCGGAATCGTGATGCCGTAGAAGAACCCGTGAAGGATGTACGACCCGACGACCAGGCCAATCGATTGCGGCGAGTAGAACCAGAACGCCAGCAGACACAAGGTCGAGACGAACAGCGCGCCGCCGAACACATCGCGCTTGCCGAACCGGTCGGCGAGCGGCTTGGAAAAGCCGATGCCGATGATCATGAAGATGATGCCGCCGGCGTTGAACAGGCTGAACGCCGACGTCGGCGCGTCCTTGGGCCACTGGAATTCGGTAAGGCCTGCGCCGACCAGGGCGTGATTGAGGCCGGCGATGAACGCGTTGAATCCGATGCCGTCGAGAAACCGAGCGAGCTGCTCCGCGTCGAGGTAGTACTTGAAGTAGTAGACGTACATCCCGCCCTTGAGTGCGAGATTGACGAACACGAGGATCGTCAGCGCCAGCATGACCAGCCAGGGCCGGTTCCTGGCCAGGTCGGCCAGATCCTGGCGAATGCTCGACCTTTGTTCCGGCGCCGGCACGATGCGTTCTTTGGTCGTGAAGAACGTGATCAGGAAGAACAGCGAGCCGACGATTGCGAACAGCGCCATCGTGCGCTCGAAACCGCGCGCCTTGTCGCCGTCGCCGAGGATCAGCACGAGCGGCAACAGCAGGACCTGGATGACGAACTGCGCAACCATCACTGCCACGAAGCGGTATGACGACAGGCTGTTGCGCTCGGCCATGCTGCCGGTCAGAACCCCGCTCAGCGCGGAGTACGGCAGGTTGTTGGCGACGTAGATCATAACGAGCAGCGTATAGGTCACGAGCGCGTAGACGATTTTGCCGTGCGCACCGAGATCCGGCGTGCTGAACGCGAGCAGCGACAGCGCGCCGAACGGAATCGCGGTCCACAGGATCCACGGCCGGAACTTGCCCCAGCGCGTGCGCGTGCGGTCGGCGATCAGGCCCATGACCGGCGTGAAGACGAACGCGCCGAGCAAGCCGACGATGAAGATCAGCGTTGCCGCCGCGCCGGGCGGAATGCGGTAGACGTCGGTATAGAAGAACGCGAGGAACGTGACCAGTGTCTGGAAGATCAGGTTGGCAGCGAGATCGCCGAGGGCATAGCCGATTTTTTCCCCGGCCCGGAGTCGTTGCGTCGCGCTGTTCATGTCCACCAGATACTCGTTGCAGAAACCGTGGCCATTATCGACGATCTTCAAGCCGCGGAGCCGTGGAGAAAACCGCGGCCCACCCGGCACTTTCGCACCGGATGGGCCGCGTCGCGCTGGAGCCTTTCCTACCGTATCAATCAGAACGAACCGCGAATCCCTGGATGGTACGTCCGCCCCGGATTGTAAAAATCGTTCGTCGCATTCGGCCACTAAACGTGGATGCAGCTTCCCGTCGGTCAGGCCGATCGCGTTGACGTGATCCGCGGATGCGACCACCACGACCCGATCGCACGAGCTTGGCATCTGATGGTAGCGCTACCATTTTCGACTCGCACGCTGCGAAGCAACATAAGCAGGACCCGATCGGATTTGGGCAGCAATGCCGCATTTCGCTGCAGCACGGCAAACAACCAGCCTCGGGCGTGCCTGCCCCTGCATAACCACCTATGATAATGATAGCGCTACCACGTCGGGGCGAATGTGCATGCGGCGTTTCAGAATCGTTGCGGACTGTAAGGAACGGAAAATGGTTCTTACCCACAAGCCTTCGTTTCTATTCGGGTGTTTCGTGTTCTTCGTGGTTCAATCTTTCGCTTCCGCCCGCGCGGACGAACTGCCCTTGGCCACCGGCCTGCCGAAGTTCCTCGGTTGCGCCTACAGCGTGCCGCAGGCGCGCGACTTCGCGTCGTACTGGAACCAGGTCACGCCGGAGAACGCGGGCAAATGGGCCAGCGTGGAATCCGTGCGCGGCAAGATGGACTGGACGGCGCTGGACCAGGCGTACCATTTCGCCAAGTCGCATGGGTTCGTGTTCCACTATCACGTGCTGGTGTGGGGCCAGCAGCAACCGGAATGGCTCAGGCGCCTGCCGCCGGCGCAGCAGCGCGCGGCGATCGAGCACTGGTTCGACGCCGTCGCGCAGCGCTATCCGGAGGCGGACTTCGTCGAAGTCGTCAACGAACCGCTGCACCATCCGCCCGAAGGGGATCTCCCCGATGCCGGCAACTACATCGCCGCCCTCGGTGGCAAGGGTGCGAGTGGCTGGGACTGGATCCGCGAAGCATTCCGCATGGCGCGAGCGCGCTTCCCGCACTCGAAGCTGATGCTCAACGACTACAGCATCACGAATACGCCCGCCGATGCGCAGCGCTACCGCGAGATCGTCGATCTGCTCCAGCGCGAAAAGCTGCTCGATGCGATCGGCATCCAGGGCCACGCGTTTTCCACGACCCTGGAAGCGCCGGTCGCAACGCATCGCGCCGCTCTCGACCTGCTCGCGGCGACCGGGCTGCCGATCTACGTCAACGAACTCGACATCGACGGCCCGAGCGACGCGAAGCAACTCGAGGATTTCCGACGCGTGTTTCCGATGTTCTGGGAACATCCGGCCGTGCAAGGCGTGACGCTGTGGGGCTTCCGGCCGGGTATGTGGCGCGACAAGCAGCGCGCGTATCTCGTGCGCAAGGATGGCAGCGAGCGTCCGGCGCTGATGTGGTTGCGCGGCTATGTGCGCGGAGTCAGCGGGCCGAACCCTGATGTTGCGGCGAATGCACGATGAACATCCGTGTCTTCGACGCTCCACGCCTGCGCTTGGAGCCTGCCCCGCCTCGATCCGGACGAGCCGTAGCCGCGTCAGCGATTGCTAAGGGGAGTCGACGGCGAAGCGGCCGGACAGCCGTATGTCCGCACTCGATGCACCGACCTCGACCTCGTACGCGCCCGGATCGACTGCATACTTGCGCAACGCGTCGTCGTAGATGCGCAGGTCCTTGGCCGGCGTAACCACGAACGAGACGTCACGTTCCTCGCCCGGTTGCAGCGTGATGCGCTGGAAGCCGCGCAGTTCACGCATCGCGCGCTCACGCCGCGGCGCAACCGGCCGCAAATAGAGCTGTACGACTTCATCGCCGGCGCGCTGTCCGCTGTTCCTCACCTTCAGCGCAACCTGCAGCGTGTCGTTCGCACCGACATGGTCGCGGTCCAGACGCAGCCCCGAATAGGCAAAGCGCGTATACGACAGTCCGTAGCCAAACGCATACAGCGGCTTGCCGGCAAAGTAGCGGTAGGTGCGTCCGCGCATCGCGTAGTCGTCGAACGCCGGCAGCTTTTCGTCGGCGCGATAGAACGTCACCGGCAGGCGTCCGCCGGGATTTGCATCGCCGAACAGCACGTCGGCGACCGCGTCGCCGCCACGCTGGCCCGGATACCAGGCGAGCAGGATCGCCGGCAGGTTTTTCTGCGCCCAGTCGATCGCGAGCGCCGAACCGGCGGTCAGGACCATGACGATCGGCTTGCCGGTCGCGCGCAGCGCTTCGAGCAGCTTCTGCTGCGTCTTCGGCAGGCGCAGGTCGGTGCGATCGCCGCCGGCGAAACCCGGGAAGCTCACCTCCATCTCTTCGCCTTCGACGTCGCCGGTCAGCCCACCGACGAAGACGATCACCTCGGCGCCGCGCGCCGCGTCGAGCGCTTCCTGCAGCAGCGGTTTTGCGCCGGGCAAACGCCAGCCGAGACGAACTTCGGCGTCCCGTTCTTCCTCGAAGTATTCCAGGCGCAGGTCGTGCGGCTTGCCCGCTTGGAGATCGACGAAGACGTTTTGCGCGCGCAGACGCGGCGCCGTCGTCCACTCGTCGAGCACGAGGCGGCCGTCGAGCCAGAGCCGCGCCCCATCGTTCGCGGCAACGCTGAGCTCGTAGCGGCCGGACCGCGGCGGCAGCAGTTGGCCGGTCCAGCGGATGCAGAAGTGATCGGCGTCGAGCGCGCGGCCGAGCGCCAGGTCGCCGCGCGCGACGAGATCGTCGGTCGGCGCGTCTCGATCCCAGCGGAAGCCGACTTGCGCATCGACGCGCGTGAGTGCCGGCGCGCCGGTGCAATCGTTTCCGCGATAGTACTCACCCTTCAGGCCGTGCTCGCTCGACTGCGCGGCGGGACGCAAATAGCGCGGTTCAATCAGGGCTGCGGCGGCGGGATCGTTGCGCGCCTCGACCAGGTCGGCGCCGCGCGCGTAGCGCACGTCGGCCTGCGGCAGCGCCGCGCGGATGCCCTGCAGGATCGTCGTCGGCGCGGTCGGCGTGCCGTAGTAGTTGCCGAGCAACGCCATCGTGTCGTCGGCGGTCGGGCCGATTACGGCGACGCGGCGCAGATTCTTCGACAGCGGCAGGATGCCGTCGTTCTTGAGCAGAACGATCGATTCGCGCGAGGCGCGGCGCGCGAGCGCATCGTGACCGGGCGCCTGGTTGACCGAATACGGAATCGTCGACCATGGCACGCGTTCGGGCGGATCGAACATGCCCAGGCGCATGCGCGCGAACATCAGCGTCTTCAGCGCGGCGTCGATCTCGGCTTCGCTGATCAGTCGCTCGTGCACGGCGTCGGTCAGTGCGGCGTAGGTCTTGCCGCAGTTGAGATTGTCGCCGCGCTCGACGGCGAGCGCGGCCGCCTGCGCCGGCGTCGCGACGATGCCATGATGCTTCCAGATATCCTCGACCGCATCGCAATCGGATAGCACGTAGCCATCGAAGCCCCATTCGCGGCGCAGGATGTCCTGCAGCAGCCGCGAACTCGCCGACGCCGACTCGCCGTCGACGCGGTTGTACGCGCCCATCACTGCATCGACCTTCGCCTCCTGCACCAGCGCCTGGAAGGCCGGCAGATAGGTTTCGTGCAGATCGCGTTCGCCAGGGTGCACGTCGAAGCCGTGGCGCAGGGCCTCGGGGCCGCTGTGCACGGCGAAGTGCTTGGCCGTTGCATCGAGCTTGCGGTATTTCGGGTCGTCACCCTGCAGGCCGCGCACGAATTGCACGCCCATGCGCGACGTCAGGTACGGATCCTCGCCGTAGGTCTCCTGCCCTCGCCCCCAGCGTGGATCGCGAAAGATGTTGATGTTCGGCGACCAGAATGTCAGGCCCGTATAGCGCCGGTACAGCCCGAGCTGCCGGAAGCGGTTGTACTTCGCGCGCGCTTCGTCGCTGATGACGTTTGCGACCTCGCCCATCAGCGGCGTGTCGAACGTCGCGGCGAGCGCGATCGCCTGCGGGAACACGGTGGCTTCGCCGGCACGCGCGACGCCGTGCAGCGCCTCGTTCCACCAGTCGTACTCGGCCACCCCGAGACGTGGAATCGCCGGCGCGGCATTCTGCATCTGCGCGACTTTTTCCTCGAGCGTCATGCGCGAAACGAGATCGGCGGCGCGCTCGGCGAAACCGCGGTCCGGATCGAGATAGATCGGCTTCGCCGTGGCAGCCGGCGCGGCGGCTCCCTCGGCGAGCGCGTACGATCCAATCGTCGCCGGCGCAAAAACGGCAGCGAAAAAAAGGCAGCTGACGAGACGGAAAAAGGGGTTGGATCTCGTGCTGGTTTTCCCGCGCGTCCACGTGCGGGCCGGCGTTTTCGGTTGCTTTTTCATCGCAGTCACTTCTTGACGTCGTAGGGAAGCGGAATCTCGAACGGACCGGCCGGCAGGCCGGCACCGTCGAACAGCGTGACGATCGGGCTGTCGCCCCAGCCATAGCGCACACGCGTCGCCGATGTGGCATTCGACGCGCGCAGGATGACTTCGTCTGCGTGGATTTCTGCGCTCGCATAGCGGCACGTGCCGACTTGCGCTGCGCACAGTTCGAAACCGATCGGTCCATCGGCGCCGTATGCGACGAGGCCGTCGGTCACGTCGGCGAAGGCCACGGCGACGGCGTCGCCATCGTGCCGCGCCCGCTTCGGAACGGGGCCCGACACGGGCAACGCACCCTCGCCGTAGATCACGTGGCGTGCCGCGCGCGCGAGACGGCGGCCGACTTCCTGCTTGTTGGGCGGATGGATGTCGTAACGATCGCCAATGTCGATCGTGACCGCCAGGCCGCTGCGCGCGTCTTCGCCGACGGCGAGCCGTTGCGCCTCGCGCAATTCCGCCCACTGGCTTTCGCCGGGACGGGTCGGCGCGTGCCCATAGTTCGCGAGCTGCACGACCAGCAGCGGCAGCTGCGCACCGAAGTGCGCGCGCAGATCATTGCGCAAACCACGCAGCAACGCGCGGTAATTGCCCGGATTGCCGGTGTTCGATTCGCCCTGATACCAGAGCGCACCGCGCACGCCGTACGGTCCGACTGGCGCAAGCATGCCGTTGTACAGCGTCGACACGCCGTAGGCCGACGTCCACGGCGCGCCCGGCGGCCAGGCCGAACCACGCGGCTCGGTGCGGTAACGCCAGACGCCGTCGAGCGGCACGCTCGATCCGTCGGCGAATTTCAGTGCGCGCGTCGACGCCGGGCCGACGACGCCGCCGCCCTTGTACGTATTCAGTGCGTTGACGACGATCGTGTTCGCGCCTTCGTGCAGCAGACCGCGCGGCAGTGCGTAATCGCGCAACTCGCCGCCGTAGCTGCTGCCGACGAGGCGGCCGTCGACCCAGGTCTCGTCGATCTCGTCGACCGAGCCGATCGCGAGCGTCGCACCCCGCGCGGCCTGCGCTGCGCTCAGCGTCACGTTCGTGCGGTACCAGACCACGCCGTTGTAGTCGGCCAGCGCGGGCACGCCCCACTGCTGGTAATCGCCGAGCGCTGGCGGCGCCTCGTGCCATTCGCCACGCGGACTGCGTGGATTCCACGGTTCGTCGTCCGTGGCGACGCCCGCTTGCGCGTGCCACCAGGCGGCCCAGCGCGCGCCCCAGCGTGCAGCCGCAGCAAGCGGATCGCGCGCGTACAGCGCGACGATGTCGAGTGGCTCGTCGTAGCCGCCGACCGCGCGCAGCGCCGATGCGCTCATCCACGCTTCGATGCGCGCGCCGCCCCAGGCGTCGTTGATCAATCCCATCGGCACGGCGACGGTCCTCCGCAGCTCGCGTGCAAAGTAGAAGCACGCGGCGGAGAAATCCGGAATGCTTTCCGGCGTCGTCGTCAGCCACGGCGCCGGCTCGACGAACGTGTCGAGTGGCACCGGACTCGTCGCGTCGCGCACGGTCATCATGCGGATCGCGTCGTTGTGCGCGTCGGCCATCTCGGAGCGCGAATCGAGCGTGCGCTTGACCTCCAGAACCATGTTCGACTGGCCCGAGCACAGCCAAACGTCGCCGACCAGCACGTCGTTTGCCGTCTGCGTCGTGCCGGCGCTGGCCGCCGTCAGCGTATACGGTCCGCCCGCGTGCAGCGCCGGCAATTGCGCTTCCCAGCGTCCGCTCTTGTCGGCGCGAGCACGCGCGCTCTTGCCGGCGAAATCGACTTTCACGCTTTCGCCGGGCCTGGCCCGGCCCCAGACCCGGATCGGCTGATCACGTTGCACGACGGCGCGATCCCGGAACATCGCGTGCAGCAGTGGCGGATCGCCGGGCGCGGCCTGCGCGCAGTCGCCGAGCACGAGCGTGACCGCGGCGAGCGCGCCAAGAAAACAGATGGTGTTGCCAGGACGACGTTGCATGATTATCCGTGCCCCGGCGCGTACGGAAACGACAGCGCCTCGTAGTAGTCGAGCGAATGCGCCGGCGGCGCGAAGCCTGCGGGCAACGGCAGCGCGTTGATGCTCTGGAAATACGCGATGCTGGCATCGCGCCACCACTGCGCTTCCTTCTCCTGGATCGCGAGGAACGCGGCGACCTGCGCGTAACGGCCGGTGTCGATCCTGCCGTCGAGTCCGCGCCAGGTCGCGCGCATCTCCTTCACTTCGTCGACACCGTGCGTGTAGCGATAAACCATTTCGTCCCACAGCGTGCGTCCGGAACTCATGTGGTGATTCCACGGCACGTGATGGAACCAGAGCAGGAACTGCTCGGGCACGCGTTTGACGTCGCCGAATTCCTTCACCAGCGGCGGCGCATACTGCGCGACGGCGTTGCTGCCGCCGGGGCTGCGGTCAAAACCGATGCCGTCGCGGTCGGCGCGATGGTAGTAAACCGGCGTCCAGTCGGCGCGCTTGCCGCTCGCATCCCACGGTGCCGGACCGTAGTGATGATCGCGCGCCATCAGGTGATGCAGGCCGAGCGGCGTCATGTAGTCGACCGCGGCTTCGCGCGAACGCATCATCATGTCGACGACCGGCGTGACAAACGCGGCGTCGTTCGAGAACGTCATGCGCACCCAATCCTCGGCAATTTCGCGCGACGATGCCGACGGATTCCAGGCCAGGCGGCCGAACACGTACCAGTTGGCCTGGTCGAAATGCGACCCGCTCCAGTTGCGATCGGCGCCGATGTTGGCCACGCCGGCCATGCCGGTCGGCCAGCTTTTCGGATGCCGGTCTTCGTACAGCGATCCGTCGATGACCTTGGCGACGGTCGAGCCCTTGCCGCGCGCGAACGTGTCGGCGGCGAGCGTCTCCTCGTACAGCGGTCCGAGGTAGACCAGATGGGTCGCGAAGCCCAGATACTCCTTCGTGATCTGGAACTCGAGCACCTGCGGCGTCTTCGGCATCGCGCCGAACAGCGGATGAAACGGTTCGCGAGGCTGGAAGTCGATCGCACCGTTCTTGATCTGGACCAGCACGTTGTCACGGAACTTGCCGTCAAGCGGAACGAATTCGTCGTAGGCCTGTTTTGCGCGATCATCGGCTTGCTCGTTCGCGTAAACGAACGCGCGCCAGATGACGTTGCCGCCGTGCGGCGCCAGCGCGTCGGCCAGCATGTTCGCGCCGTCGGCGTGCGTGCGGCCATAGTCCTTGGGGCCCGGCTGCCCTTCCGAGTTGGCCTTGACCAGGAATCCGCCGAAATCCGGAATGGTCTTGTATATTTCGTCGGCTTTCTCGCGCCACCAGCGCCGCACCTGCGGATCGAGCGGATCGGCCGTTTTCAGGCCGCCGATCTCGATCGGCGCGCTGAAGCGCGCGCTGAGATAGACGCGAATGCCGTAAGGGCGGAACACGCCCGCCAATGCTGCCGCCTTGTCCAGATACGGCGGCGTCAGGCTCAACGCGTTTGCACGCACGTTGTTGAGCACGCTGCCGTTGATTCCGAGCGACGCGTTGGCGCGCGCGTAATCGGTGTAGCGCGGGTCGAGCCAGTCCGGCAGCTTGTGCCAGTCCCAGATCGAGGCGCCCGCGTAGCCGCGCTCGATGTGGCCGTCGAGGTCGTCCCAATGGTTGAGCAAGCGCAGTTTCAGGCGTGGCGACTCGCGCAGGTCGAGGTGCTGCAACGACTGGCCGGTTTGCAGCAGGCGCAGGAAGTGGAACGCTCCGTACAGCGTGCCGATGTCGTCGTTGCCGACGATGACCGTGGCCGCATGGCCGTCGATCACGACGCTGCGGATCAGGTAACCCTCGCGGCCGATCTTCGCGGTGTCGAGCTTGAGCCTGGCGATCAGTGCCGATGACGCGGCGGTCCCGACGACGAGGGCACCATCGCCGTCGATCGCATCCGCGGTCGGCGGCGCGCTGCCGAGCAGGCCGGTCAGCGCGTCGATCAGTTCGCTGCGTGCGGCAATCTGGGTCGGCGACGCGGCCGGCGCGATCAGGCGCGTCGTGGCCACGCGGTATGCATGCGCGCTGTCGCCGCCCAGCGGCCGGTAGCGCAGCCACAGGTCGTATCCGTCTTCGCCGTGTGCCGGCCGCGCGCAGGCGATGGCGGCCAGCAGCAGCGCGCCGGCCGCGATGCCACGGCCAGCCGACAGCGCACGCCGGCCGCGCGCGGCTGGCGACGCGGCAACGGCGAAGTTCCATTCGCGGGCTTTGGCTGTTAGCGCTAACATAGAAAGACGATTTTCACGGCCGGCCCGGGGTTGAGGTCTAATCGTTTTCGGCGGCCGAGGCGTCGATGACCGAACTGTGCAGTCCGCAGGCGGCCAGGCAAGGAGAACGAGCGTTGAAGAAGACGACGAAGAAATCGCTGCGGCGCAAAGGCCACGCGGTCACGATCGACGCGGTCGCGCTGCTCGCGAAAGTCTCGCCGATGACCGTGTCGCGCGTCGTCGGCGGTCACGGCAAGGTGCGCGAGATGACGCGCGAACGAGTCATGCGCGCCGTGCGCGAGCTCGGGTACACGCCGAACCTCGCCGCCAGTTCGCTGGCAGCCGCGCGCGGCACGCGCATCGCGCTGATCTACAACAACCCCAGCGCCGCGTACCTGCGCGAGCTGCTCGTCGGCGCTTTGCGCGGCGCGTCGCGAGCGGCCGCGCAACTGGTCATCGACGCCTGGGACGGCCTGGACGCAGAAGGCGAACGCAAGGCAGCGCGTGCGCTCGCGAGCAGCGTCGCCGGCGCAATCCTGCCGCCGCCGCTGTGCGAATCGCGCGTGGTCATCAGTGAACTCGTCGCCGCCGGCGTTCCGGTCGTGGCGATCGCTTCGGCCCGCGGCAGCCAGGAAATCTCGCACGTGCGCATCGACGATTTTCGCGCGAGCAAGGAGATCACCGAATACCTGATCGAGCACGGCCACACACGGATCGGTTACATCAAGGGTCATCCGAACCAGACCGCCAGCGCGCGCCGTCTCGAAGGATTCCAGGCTGCGCTCGAGGCAGCCGGCATCGACAAGGACGCCGCGCTCGTGCAGCAGGGCTACTTCACGTACCGCTCCGGGCTGAAAGCAGCCGAGAAGCTGCTGTCGTTGCGCCGGCCGCCGACCGCGATCTTCGCCAGCAACGACGACATGGCCGCGGCCGTCGTATCGGTCGCGCACCGGCGCGGACTCGATGTGCCGCGCGACCTTTCCGTTGTCGGCTTCGACGACACCTCCGCCGCGACCACCGTGTGGCCGGAACTGACCACGGTCCGCCAGCCGGTTGCGGCGATGGCCGATAGCGCGATGGACATCCTGTTGCGCGGCATCCGCCGCAAGGAACGGGAACCGAAGGTTGTCGTCGACCATGTCATGGCGCATCACCTGATCAAACGCGATTCCGTCGCCGTGCCGCCGCCCGGCGCCAAGCGCGACGGCTGAGCCGCGATCGCATTCGGCGCAATCGCGTTGCCGGGAAGTATCGCCGCGCGCCGCGGCCATACCCGCCCTCATGTCAGCCTTCCATCTGCTCGAGTTCCTTGCCGCGCGTCTCGTGCACGTAGCGCTGCACGAAGAAAATCGAAATTGCCGCCGCGGCGGTGTAGATGCCGTAGGCACCGGCCAACCCGATGCCGGCAAGCAGGATCGGGAACGTCACCGTGATTGCGAAGTTCGATGTCCACTGCGCGGCGCCGGCGACGGCCAGGCCCGAACCGCGGATCTGGTTCGGATACATCTCGCCGAGCATGACCCACATGACCGGACCCCACGACAGGTTGAAGAAGATCACGTAGACGTTCGCCGCGACCAGCGCCAGCACGCCCATCGCCGGCGACAGCGCGAGCTTGCCACCGGCATCGAGCGACGCGCTCGCGAACGCGACGACGAGCAGCGCCAGCGCGACCGTCATGCCGAGCGAGCCGACCCACAGCAGCGGCTTGCGCCCGATCCGGTCGATCAGCGCGACCGTGATCATGCACGCGCCGATGCTCAGCGCGCCGGACAGCACGTTGATCAGCAGCGCATCGTTCTCCGAGAAACCGACCGCTTGCCACAGCACCGCGCCGTAATAGAACACGACGTTGATGCCGACCAGTTGCTGGAACGTGGCCAGGCCGACGCCGACCCAGACGATCGGCCGGATGCGTCCGGTCGCCGTGTTGACCAGGTCGGACAGCCGCGGACGGTGATGATCCTGCGCGAGCGACCCATCGATTTCGACGAGCTTGGTGCCCGCGCCTTCGGCGCCGTACAGCCGCGTCAATACGGCGAGCGCGTCGTCCTTGCGTTTCTTCATCATCAGATAGCGCGGACTTTCCGGAATCGACAGCAGCAGCAGCAGGAACGCCAGCGACGGCAACGTCTGCATCCAGAACATCCAGCGCCATGCGGCTTGGCCGAGCCAGAGTGCGCCGGTCGACACGCCGGCGGCCTTGGCCAGCAGATAGTTGCTCAGGAACGCGCAGAACAGGCCGCTGATGATCGCGATCTGCTGCACCGTTGCGAGCCGGCCGCGATAGCGCGCCGACGCGACTTCCGCGATGTAGGCCGGCGACATCACGCTGGCCGCGCCGACGGCGAAGCCGCCGAGCACGCGGGCCGCGATGAACGATGCCGAACTCCACGCGGCGCCGGCGCCGAGCGCCGACACCAGGAACAGCGCGGCGGCGATGATCAGCACGCTGCGCCGGCCCCAGCGGTCGGCGAGGCGTCCGGCGAAGAATGCGCCGATCGCGCAGCCGAGCAGCATCGAGGCGACCTCGAAGCCGAGGCCGGCGGAGCTGGAGTGAAACGCGAGCCGAAGTCCGTCGACGGTGCCGTTGATGACGCCGCTGTCGAAGCCGAACAGAAAGCCGCCGATCGTCGCGACGCAACTGATCAGGATGATGAAGCGCGTGTTCTCGGCATCATGAAGCTGCGCCGTGGTTGCCAGTGTCGCCGTGTTCATGCTGGTTTCCCCTCTCAGTTCGCTTCGAATCGGCCCGCGGGTACCGTTCGCACCAATGGGAGCATCGGCACAGTCCGCGGTCGAAATCGAAGGCCATCCGGCGTTTCGATTTCGCTCGCGGGCTGCGCGCGACGCAATGGCGCCTCAGCGCAGCAGGAATTGGTTTAGCAGATTCTCGTAACGCTCCTGTTTGCCACTGATCTGCTTCGTCTCGCCGTTTTTCAGCGCCAGCGCGTGCAGATCCCTGAGCTCGAGCTTGCCGTCCTCGAAATCCTTGCCGGCGCCCTTGTCGAAGCTCGCGTAGCGCTGCTTGCGCCACTTC
>DATIEJ010000584.1:0-6139 GCA_035455825.1 Rhodanobacteraceae bacterium
CCGGCATGGAGCGGTCAGCGACCTGAAGGACCTGCTCGCCGATATCGCGCGCGACGAACGCATACTCGCCGCCGCGTTGTGCAGCCCCGATTTCAGGCTGCTGGTCGCCACGGATGCCTACCCGAAGACATTGTCGTGCGACGAGATCGGGCCCAACGTGCGCGCCGCTTCCGAAAGCGCCACTGCCTCTCCGTGGCACGTCACGCGTGAACTGCCCGGTGGCGTGGCCCGGGTCAGCGCGATTCCACTGGCGGACGACAGCGGCAGCGTCGGCTTCATCGTCCTCGTCCACGATCTGAGTTTCGCGGCCCGGCGCGAGAGCAGCACCCAGCATTTCCTGTTGACTGCGTTTTTCGTGCTTGCCGTACTCGCGTCGATCGTGACCCTGGCCACCGTGCGCATGCTCTGGCGTGGCTGGAGCGAGATGCTGCGCCAGATCGCGCGCGGCCGCGGCGACATTGCCCGGCCGGAGTTCGCGCCGCTGGTCAAGGACCTGCGCGACCTGCTCGATCGTCTGGCGAGCGAGGAGCAGTCGGAACTTCACGGCGGATTGTGGGGGCCGCAGCGGCTGAAGCTCACGCTCCAGCGGCATCTGCACGGCGAGCGCATCGTGACGCTGGCCAACCGCGAGCCGTACATCCACGAGCGCGGAAGCGACGGCGAGATCCGCATCCTGCATCCGGCCAGTGGCCTGGTCAGTGCACTGGAACCGGTCATGCGCGCGTGCTCCGGCGTGTGGGTGGCGCACGGCGCCGGTTCGGCCGACCGCGAGACCGTGGATGCGCACGATCACATCCGCGTGCCGCCGGGCGAGGAATCCTACGTGCTGCGGCGCCTGTGGCTGAGCCCGGAAGAAGAAAAGGGCTACTACTACGGGTTCGCCAACGAAGGCCTGTGGCCGCTGTGCCACGTGGCGCATGCGCGCCCGACGTTTCGCGCGGACGACTGGGAGCACTATCGCGCGGTCAACCGCAAGTTCGCCGATGCCGTATGCAGCGAGGTCACCAGCGACGATCCGGTCATCCTGGTGCAGGATTATCACTTCGCGCTGGTTCCGCGCATGCTGCGCGAACGCCTGCCGCGTGCAACGATCCTGACGTTCTGGCACATCCCGTGGCCGAACGCCGAGCAGATCAGCATCTGTCCGTGGCACGTCGAACTGGTCCAAGGCTTGCTGGGCAGCAGCATCCTTGGATTCCACACGCCACTTCATTGCAACAACTTCATGGAGGCGGCGGACCGGTTCCTCGAGTCGAGGCTGGACCGCGAAGATCTCGCCGTGGTGCAGAACCAGCGCCGCACGCTGGTGCGCCCGTATCCGATCTCGGTGCCGTGGCCGAACGAATGGGCCGACGCGACGCCGCCGCCGGAGCAATGCCGCAAGGAGGTATTCGCCGAGAACGACCTGGCGCAAGGCACGCTGCTCGGCGTCGGCGTCGACCGACTCGACTACACCAAGGGCATCGAGGAGCGCCTGCTGGCGGTCGAGCGTCTCATCGAGCGCGAACCGCAGTGGCGCGGCCGTTTTACGTTCCTGCAGATTGCCTCGCCGAGTCGCACCCTGATCGACCGCTACCGCCAGCTCAACAGCGACGTCGAGCAACTGGTCGAGCGGATCAATACGCGATTCGGCAACGGCAGGTGGCGCCCGATCATCCTGCGCCGCGTGCACACCGAGCCGGCCGATGTATTCCGCCTGTATCGCGCCGCCGACCTGTGCTACGTGAGCAGCCTGCACGACGGCATGAACCTCGTCGCCAAGGAATTCCTCGCCGCGCGCAGCGACGAGCGCGGCGTGCTGGTGCTGTCCCGCTTCACCGGCGCGGCGCACGAGCTCTCCGAAGCGCTGATCGTCAATCCATATGACATCGAAGAGGCGAGCAGGGCCTTGTCCGCGGCGCTGCGCATGCCGGTCGACGAGCAGGCGGCGCGCATGCGCGCGATGCGGCGCATGATCGCCGAATTCAACGTTTACCGCTGGGCCGGCCGCATGCTGCTGGACGCGAGCCGGCTGCGCCGGCGCGAACAGCTGGCCGGCCTGCTGGCCGACCACGCGGGCTGACCGCCGCGTGAAGCCGATCCTCGCCCGCTCGAATCTCGGCGTCCTGCGCCGGTTCCTGCAACCCGGCACATTGCTCGCGTTCGACTACGACGGCACGCTGGCGCCGATCGTGGACGATCCCGGGCAAGCGCGGATGCGCCGCTCGACGCGCGCCCTGCTGGCGTCCGTGGCGCAGCGCTACGCCACGATCGTGATCACGGGCAGGGGGCGCGACGACGCGTCACGCCTGCTTGCCGGGATCGCGCTGCGCGACATCATCGGCAACCATGGCGCGGAAACGCAGCGCGCGCCGTCGCCGGCGACGGCGCGACGCGTCACCCACTGGCGCGCCGAACTGCACGAGCGCCTCGACAGACTCGCCGGCGTGACGATCGAAGACAAGCGTTACTCGCTGGCCGTACATTACCGCGCCAGCAAGGACCCCGCATCGGCCGGGGCACGGATCAGAACCGTCGCGGCCGCGCTGCCCGGCGCGCGCCTGATCGCCGGCAAGTGCGTGTGGAACATCGTGCCGTCCGGCGCGGCCGACAAGGGCGCGGCGCTGTTGCGCGCCTGGCGGCGGCTGCGTTGTGCGCGTGCGGTCTATGTCGGCGACGACGATACCGACGAAGACGTGTTTGCGCTGGAACAGCCGGACCGGCTGCTCGGTATCCGCGTCGGCACGCGCCGCGACTCGCGCGCGCAGTATGCGTTGCGCGACCAGAACGAAATCGACCGCCTGCTCGAGCTCGTTGCCGGCGCCTGACGATGCATCGCAGAGCGAGCCGGCGCGCGATTCAATTCAATGCGCGTGATCGCCTGGCGGGCCGCAATCGGCGGTCGCGCGCGTGACCGCGCGGATCGTCATGCCCTGGACGAGAATCGAGAACACAACGATCGAGTAGGTCAAGGCGAGCAGCACGTTGCGTTCCGCCCCGGCCGGCAGCGCGAGCACGAGCGCGATGGAAATGCCGCCGCGCAATCCACCCCAGGTCAGCACCTGCCACGCCCCCTTCGGCAGGCGGAACGCGCGTTTGAACACGACCAGCGGGGCGGCCACGGTGATCAGGCGCGCCGACAGCGTGATCAGGATCGCGCCGGCCGATGCGAGCAGCACGTGGGTCGGGAAGGCCACGATGATCACCTCCATGCCGACTAGCACGAACAGCACCGAGTTGAGGATTGCGTCGATCAATTCCCAGAACATGTCGACGTGTTCGCGCGTGAGGTCGGACATCGAATGGGCGCGTCCCTGATGGCCGACCACCAGTCCGGCGGCGACCATCGCCAGCGGACCGGACACGTCGATTCGGGCCGCCAGCGCATAGCCGCCCATCACCGCTGCCAGAGTCAGCAGGACTTCTTCCTGGTAGCTGTCGATGCTGCCGAGCATGCGATTGGTCACGTAGCCGAGCAGGCAGCCGAACGCGATCCCGCCGCCGGCTTCCCGCAACAGCAGCAAGGCCGCATCGCCCGCTGTCGGAACACCCCCGTTGAGCATGCCGAGCACCAGCAGGAACATGACGACGCCGACGCCGTCGTTGAACAGCGACTCGCTCGAGATGACGACCTCGAGGCTCTTTGGCGCGCCGGCCGACTTCAGGATGCCGATCACGGCGATCGGGTCGGTCGGCGAGATCAGCGCCCCGAACATCAGGCAGTACAGCCAGGGCAGTTCGAGGCCGAGGCCGAGCATGGGCAGGAAGTAGCGAAGCGCGCACGCGATCAGTGCGGCCGACACGACCGTGCCGACCAGCGCGAGCACGCCGACCTGCCACCAGTAGGCCTTGAGCTCGGCGACATCGATGTGCAGGGCGCCGGCGAACAGCAGCAGCGACAGCATGCCTTGCAGCAGCACGGTGGAAAAATCGATCGACGCGACCAGCGACAGGTTGTATTCGCGCACGCCCGGAACGCCCAATCGATCCAGGGCGATCAGCGCGAAGGACAACAGCAGCGCGATCGTCATGACGCCGATCACCGTCGGCAGGCCGACGAAGCGCTTGTTGACGTAGGCCACGAGCGCCGTCACCACCAGACACACCACTGCAATGTCGAACACCGTTTGCCCTCCGCCGATACGTCTGCCGCGTCGCTTGCCGAGGCAGCATACCAACGAAGGCATGGCCGTGCCTTGGCGATGTGGAGCGTGGAGCGAGGCCGCATGCCGCTGGCGTCGGCGCGGCATTGCGCGGGCTATTGCGCGTTCGCCGGGGCCGTGCGGTACCCGGGATCGTTGCGACTTGTCAGGATGGTCGCGCCGAAAATCTGCGCGTTGCGTTATCGCGACCGGGATCCATCGCCGCCCCGGCGTACGCGATGCCGGGCTGCCGACACGTTGGAGGGTTGGAGCCGCGGCGCCATCCGGCCACGATCGCTGCCGGCAACCCGCTGCGAACGGACGCGCTGCCGCAGGTCGAGCACGCCCGTTGCCGTTGCAGCGTTCGTCGCTCGAGCTTTCGCGTCATGGCAGCTCGTCGCTGTCGCGGCGTACGGGCAGGTTCTTCAGGGTTATCGCCAGCAGTATCAGCGAATAGGCGATGAGACGCAGGATGAAAATGCCGCTGTTGTCGTCGTCGAACGCCGGTACCAGCACGGACAGGATGCGGCCGAGCGATTCGAGGCCGAACGAAGCTGCAAAAAACAGGAAGAACGGGTCGCGCGTGCGCCGGTAGTAGCGCAGGAAGATCAGCCCCGCCACCGCGGCCGCTACTGCAATTCCACCGAGAAGAAAGCCGTTCATTCCAGTCACTCCTTCGCGTAGATCAGGCCATACAGCAGCATTAGCAGCGACACGAGCGTGATGGCGTGCCGCCAGGGCGAGAGGTCGACCTCGGTGTAGACGATCTTGTCCAGCACGAGCACGGCGTTGGCGAGCATCAGGCCGGCGAAGCAGAGCCCGCTCCACAGCAATACTCTCGAGCGCGTGCTCCGATAAGCGCGCAGCAGCAGGATTGCGCACAAAAGCGCGGTGATCGCGCACAGCGTATATACCAGACTCGCAAACATTCAGGGCTCCTTGCGGAAACGAAACGCGTGCGCGAAGTGCAGGGCCTTGTGGTCCTCCACCGAATGGATCAGCCGCGTCACTTCAACCAGATGGTGCGCATACACGTGTTCCAGCTGGTCTACCAGTGCGGCCAATTCGGGCGTTCGCGGGAGGTAACGGTAGCTGGGCGGATGGGCTTCGATGAGCCGCGCAATCCCGATCGCGCACAGATCCCCCAGCAGGACGGCAGCGGTACTGCCACGCACGTACAGGCGCTCGGCAAGACGCGACGCGTCCCACGGTTGCGCGCCGCCGCGCAGTTGCAGAATTGCTTCGACATGGGGAACGCTCAGCGTCCCGGTCAACAGGAACCGGCGCAACTCATCCGGAATTTCGGAACCATCCATCGTTGGATCCGCAACGTCTCTGAAAGCGCGCAACGATTGTATCGCGTGGACAGCGGCGCGCGCGTGAACCATTTGGCCGCGACGGCGCGAAAACGATTCAGCTTGGCTGCCGGGGCGGTCGAACGTCGCAGCGCAGCGTGCCGGCTACCGCGTCAGGAACTGTTCGGCGATCTGCAGCGCCATGCGGTACGGCTCCGGATCGTTGCGGTTGGTCAGGATGATCACCGTCAGGTGCCGCTGCGGATAACGCACGATGACGTTGCGGAAGGCGATGCTCTCGCCGGAATGCCACAGCGTTTCGCCGGTGATGCGCCAGCCGAAGCCGTATTCGATCGACGCGTCGTCGGTCTTCGTCCATGGCGTGAAAGCGAGTTTGCGCGATTCGTCGTTCAGCAAGCGGTTGTCGTACAGCGCGGCGTCCCATTTGGCCAGGTCGTCGATCGACGAATAAATGCCGCCGTCGCCGAGCACGGCGCTCGTGAGGCTTTGATCGGTGCGACGCCATTGGCCGTCGACGGGCGTGTAGCCGTACGAGCGATTCGGGACCGGCGGCCCTTCGATAACGTAGGCCAGCGTGTTGTCCATGTGCAGCGGCGCGAAGATGCGATCGTGCAGGAACGACTGGAAGCTCTGCCCCGAGGTGCGTTCGACGATCAGCGCGAGCATCGAATAGCCGCCGTTGCTGTAGCGGTAGCTGGTGCC
>DATIEJ010000585.1:0-6269 GCA_035455825.1 Rhodanobacteraceae bacterium
CCGCGCAACATTTCGTTTTTCGGGAACGTGCCCGTCAACGCACGCGCCGAAAATTGCTCCTGCATTTTCGGCGTACCTTCGTGTCAGGTCGTTGAGCCATCCAGGCACCCGCCGAAAAATGCTCCTGCATTTTCGGCGTACCTTCGTTCCAGGACGTTGAGCCGTCCAGGCACCCGCCGGAAATTGCTCCTGCATTTCCGGCATGCTCTTTCCGCGCAACATTTCGTTTTTCGGGAACGTGCCCGTCAACGCACGCGCCGAAAATTGCTCCTGCATTTTCGGCGTACCGTCCGTCCCTGGACATAAAAAAAGCGGCCATCCCTGGCCGCGTGCTTCCCTACAAGGTGAGGGGCGGCAATGCCGCCCCTCTGTTGGGCTGAACTTACGGAGAGATCGTGCCCTTCAGGCTGACGCCCGAGTAGGCCGCATAGGCGCGCACGTTGACGTAGTACGTGCCGGCCGTCGGATTGCTGATCGTGCAGGTCTCGCTGTTGCCGGTCAGGTATGGACGGCAGGTGTAGCTCGTCGTCGTCGGCGCGCTGCCGAGCTTGACGTACAGGTCCGCATCGCCGGTGCCGCCGGAGATCGTGAACACGACGCTGGTCTTGCCCGCGGGAACGACCATCGTGTAGTTCGGCGAAACCGTACCGGTCGCCTGCGAAGCCAGGGCCACCGCGACGCCGCTGCACAGCACCGTGCCGCCGCAGCTGGCAGTGGAGACCGTCACCGAAGAAGTCTTCGAGCTGGTCGTGCTGTTGACGCTGTCGGTCACCGTTTCGGTGACGCTGTACGTGCCGGCTGCCGCGTACGTGTGGCTCGGGCTCGTTGCCGTCGAGGTGCCGCCATCGCCGAAGGTCCACGAATGCGAGCCGATCGTGCCGCCCGAATCCGTCGAGGTGTCGGTGAACGTTGCCGTCAGTCCGCTCGTCGTGAACGTGAAGTTCGCGGTCGGCGTGCCGCCGCTGCCCGGAGCGGTGTAGCTGCCGGTCAGCGTGACGCCCGTGAAGCTCGCGTACGCATTGAGCATGACGTAGTACGTGCCCGCCTGGACCGGCGACATCGTGCAGGTTTCGCTGTTGCCCGACACATATGGACGGCAGTCATAGGTCGTCGTGGTCGGCGCAGCGCCGAACTTGACGTACATGTCCGCATCGCCCGTGCCGCCGGAAATCGTGAACTTCAGGTTCGTCGCACCGGCCGGCACGACCATCGTGTAGTTCAGCTTGTTGCCAGTCGTTGCGGCCAGGCCCGTGACCGGGACGCCGTTGCTCAGCACCGTGCTGCCCGAGGTGACCGTAACCGATTTGGTTACGCTGCCGGTCAGTCCACCGTTGTCTGTCACGGTTTCCTTGACGCTGTACGTTCCGGCCGACGCATACGTGTGGCTCGGGTTCGTCGCGGTCGAAGTGCCGCCGTCGCCGAACGTCCACGAGCGCGAGGCGATCGTGCCATCGCTGTCGGACGACGTGTCGGTGAACGTTGCGGTCAGGCCGCTCGTCACGAAGTTGAAGTTCGCGGTCGGAGCAACATTGCCGCCGCCGCCGCCGTGCGTGACGATCGGATGCGAGATCGCGCAGCTGCCGGTGTCGTTCGACCAGCTCGCCTGCTCGGTATACGTACCGTTGCCCATGACGACATTGGCCGCGCCGCCCTGCTGCCCTGCCGCGATCCAGGCGCACTCGTCGGAGTTTTCCTGGCCGTTGTAGGAACCGCCGGTGTGGTTCGTCCAGCCGCCGGCCGGGAACTGGTCGGACATCATTTCGTGCCACTCGTGGCCGAGCGTCATCGTGTAGCCGTCGAGCGTGCCGGCCGAGCCGGAGTTGACGAAGTTCACGCCGCAGCTGCTGCCGACATCGATGTTGTACGGCTGGTTGCTGAACGCGATGTCGGTCGGACTCACGCCGTAGCCGTCACCGGTGTAATCGTGCCACGCGCAGTAGCCCTGGGTCGGACTCTTGTAGTTGTCCGGGTTCGTGCCGGTCGGCGACAGGATCACGTAATACGTATAGCGGTTCGAACCGGCCGCCGTGTTGCCGAAATGAGTCGCCGCCTTGATCGCTTCCTGCGCGAGCTGCGTGCCGGTGGCCTGCGACGGCGAAGCCGCCGAATTGTCGTACCACGCGCCGGCAAAGATGTTCTGCTGGTACGGGATGTACTGAGCGCCGGTCGCCGGGCAGCTGGTCGCGCCATTGGCGACCGTCGGGCCGTCGCACCACTGCGTCAGCTCGGCCGACCACAGCTCGGCGCCAGTGCCGATACCCTTGAACATCATCTGCGCCTTCACGGCGGCGCCGGCGGCATCGTTCGAGAACGTCAGGTTGCCGTTCGCATCCGTGCTCTGCGTGCCCCACTGCGTTCCGTAGAAAATCAGGTAGACCTTGCTCTGGCCGCTCAGCACGCCGACGCCGTTGACGCCGCCGCCGAAGGACAGCTGGCCGGTCGAAGCGGTCGGTGCCGCAAACGCAGCCGATTGCGCGTGTTCCCACGCCTTCATTTTCTCGTTGACTTCGCGGGTCGGCATCACACCATGACGGTATGGATGGTCATATGCCGGCGAATAAGGATTGTTCGTCCAGCCATGCGGATTGTCGTTGCCGTTGCCGTTGGCGTTCGCGATGCCGTTGTCGCTGGCGTCGGCGTAGGCGCTGCCGGCGCCCATACCCAGCAGGGTCGAGGCAACCAGTACCTTCATCAGACCACTTTTCATTTGACCTCCAAAACGGTGAATGACGGTGTGTCGCTCTTTCTTGTTACCCCGCTGCGCCCCGCAAGCAGTCCCGTACCAGGCTTCCCGGAGGCTCCTGCCGGCACACGTGGCCGAAAAACGGCAACGCGATACCGCAGCCCGTCCCGGCAAGGGACAGCCTCGTTCGTCTTCTGGTCGTTATCCCCGCGGACGGTATTCCTTACCCCCTGCGCTCCGCGGACTGCTTCGGGATACAGATAGACCCCAAAACGCGGCGCACCGTAACAGCGCAGGCAGAGCGCGTCAAGCAAACACAACGAGCTAAGCGACTGATTCTTTTAGTTATTGTTTGCGTTGCACCATATATGTCCGGACAACTTGTGCGCATAGTGGATGGCGCAAACGGACGTCCAGAAGGATAGATGTCGAAAACGCGGAGAATCGGCGAGGCCCTGCCGGAAGTCATGCAAACCGCATCACAGTTGGGCTGCAGAAGTGTGCACACGATCACACAATCGCCCCGCGACGGGCGCTCGCCGGACGGTCGCCACGTGTACACATTTATTTTTGTACACTTTGGGACAATTCATGCCCCTGAACTGCGGCCTCGTGGCGGCTTCCGCCGACCCCGCCGGGGCGGCCGCCGGATCATTCATGTAAACGATTTCAACGGAAACTGCGCGCAATTTCCGCCCGACTTGGGAACGCCGGAACCTCGCGCTGCTTCAGAGCATCCCGGTTTCGAGCTTGGCCACGTCGGACATCATCGCGTGGTTCCAGGGCGGATCGAAGGTCAATTCGACGTCGGCTTCGGCCACGGTCGGGACGCGCTCGAGCTTGCTGCGCACGTCATCGACGAGGATGTCGCCCATTCCGCACCCGGGCGCGGTCAGCGTCATCGTGACCTTGACGCGCCGCTGGCCGTCTTCGTTCTTGTCGAGCACGCAGTCGTAAACCAGCCCTAGATCAACGACATTGACCGGAATCTCCGGGTCATAGCAGGTGCGCAGCTGCTGCCAGACCAGGCGCTCGACATCGGCATCGCTGGCGCTTTCCGACAACACCAGTGGTTCGGGCTGGTCCTTGCCCAGCGCATCGGCATTTTCGCCGCTGATGCGAAACAGGTTGCCGTCGACGAACACGGTGAAACTGCCGCCCAGCGCCTGCGTGATGTACCCGGTCTGCCCCGCCGGCAGGATTACCTCCTGTCCCTGCGGCACCATGATCGCCGCGCAGTCCCGCTCCAGGCGGACAGGTTCGGAACTTTGGCTGTATCCATTCATCTTTTTTCTGACTGTGGCGTCACAACGCAATGCGGCGTCTGCATTTATTATCGCAGGAATAGTCGTGTTCGCCCTGGATGTGAGGTTGTGAGTAACCGATTGCAACGATTCGGCTCGGGAATCGCGTCATGGCAGGCCTGCGCTTTCGCATGGGCCGGTTTGCTGTTCGCGATCCCGGCGGCCGCGGTCGACCCGATGGAGCGCTTCCACGACTATGTGCGCGACAACTGGAGCGTCGAAAACGGCTTGCCGCAGATCTCGGTCCTGACGATCACCCAGGACAGCACGGGTTATATCTGGCTCGGAACGCAGAACGGCATCGCGCGCTTCGACGGCGTGCGTTTCAACGTGTACGACCGCAGGACGACCGGCATCGACACGACGATGACGACGGTCAGCTACACCGATAGCAGCGGCCAGCCCTGGTTCGGCACCGGCCACGGCGTCTTGCGCGTCAATCACGGCAAGTTCGAACTGCTGCGCGCCGGCAACGGCAATGCAGCCGTGCAGGGCATTGCCGAAGCGGCGGACGGCGGCATGCTGTTCGCCACGTCCCTGGGCGTCATGCGACTGCGCGATTCGGCGCTCGTGCCGGCGATGCTCGAAGGCGAGCGCACCTGCAGCCTGCTGCGCGACGGCGAAACGCTCTGGGTCGGGCAGACCGGCGCGCTCGCGCGCATCGATGCCGCCGGCATCTCGCGTTTTCCGTTGCCTGCGCAGGCCCACAACGCGTGCATCACGCATCTCGGCGCAGCGGCCGAGGCCGGCGACCTCTGGCTCGGCACGACGGCGGGCCTGTTTCGCTGGCACGACGCGCGCATCGCCGCCAGCGGACTCGACCCGGAGCTCGACAGCCGCGCGACCGAAAGCCTGCTGCGCGACCACGACGGCAACCAGTGGTTCGCCACGGCGCCAGCGGTCTTCCGCCTGCGCCCGACCGGCCAGCTCGAACGCATCGCCGAAGACGACTTCGTGCGCGATTCGTGGATCCTTTCGATGTACGAGGATCGCGAGGGCGATCTGTGGTTCGGCAGCCAGACCGAGGGCCTGTTTCGGCTCTGGGATGGCTGGGTCAAGCGTGTGTCGCGGCGCGACGGATTGTCCGATCCGTTCGTGTGGAGCGTCGCCCGCGATCCGCAAGGGCGCATCGTCGTCGGCACGAACTCCAATGTCGCGATCAGCGGTCCCGATGGCGTCACGGAATTGATTGCCGGGAACCGCTTGCCGAACCCTTCGGCCTACGACCTGTTCTACGACTCGTTTGGCCGCTTGTGGATCGGCACGCGCGGCGGCATCGCGATCCTGGATCATGGCGAATTGCTGCGCCCATCGGCCCTGCTCGAGCTCGACCCATTCCAGATCAACTCGATCGCCCAGGACGGCAACGACTTCTGGATCGGCACCTCCGGCGGCCTGTATCTGTATCGCAACGACAAGGTCAAGCGGGTCGGTGCGGCGCCCGGACAGAACGTCGCGCGCGTGCGCAGCGTTTATCTCGTTGCGCCCGGGGAACTGCTCGTCGGCACCGAGTCGGGACTGCGCAGCGTGCGCGGCGATGCGGTCATGACTCCGGCCTGGGCCAGCCCGCTCGAAGGACGCATGATCAGCTATATCGCTCCAATTCGCGATCGAGTGATCGGCATCGCCACGCTCGACGCCGGGCTCGGCTTGCTCGACAACGGCAGGTTGACGATGGTCACGGTCGATCAGGGTCTGCCGAGCGACAACGCCTGGACATTCCGCACGATCGGCGAGCACCTGTACATCGCCGGCATCGACGGCGTCTGGCGTCTTCCGGTAACGGCGTTGCCGGAGCCGGGCTCCGCTGCCATTCTGCACGCGCCGGCGCAAATGGTGCTCAGCGCGAGCGGGCGCGAGCGCGGCAGCCAGCGCGTGCGCTGCTGCAACGGCGGTGCGCAGGCACGCAGCGCCGTCGATGCCGAGGGCGGCATGTGGCTGCCGTCGATATCGGGAGCGCTGCGTCTCGACACAAACGAAATCTCCTACTCCAAGCAGCCGCCGACGACGGTCATCGAGACGTTGCGCAACGGCAATCGCGCCTATGCGCCGTCGGCTGCCGCGTTCAATCTCGACGAAGGCAGCCGCGACATCCAGATCGATTTCACCGCACTGAGTTTCCGCGACCCGAACAGCCTGCGCTTCCGCTACCGGCTCACCGGATACAACGCAGACTGGATCGATGCCGGTGCGCGCCGCAGCGCGTTCTACACGAACCTGCCGCCCGGCGCCTATCGCTTCGAAGTGCAGGCGTCGCTGCCGGACTCCGTGTACGGCGACAG
>DATIEJ010000586.1:0-3166 GCA_035455825.1 Rhodanobacteraceae bacterium
GACGCTATCGGGCTTCGTGTCGATGAGCCGGACCATCTCGTCGGTCACGACGATGACTCCGCCGGGCAGCGCGAACGCGTTTGCCATCTTGGCGTGCAGGAAGCGCAGCTGGTAGTGCTCGGGTCTCGGCAGGTCGGCGACGTATTTCTTGAATGCGGCTTGCAGTTCGTCGCGGCGCTGCTGCGGAAGGTCCGACTTGTCGAAGCCGAACCGGTCGAGCAGCGTGACGGTCTGCTCACCCATCTCGCGCGCGACGGAGTCGGGAATGCGCGCCGCGATCTTCTCGGCGGCATACGGTATGCCGAAGAAGATTACGCCGGCGATGCTGAGGACCGTGACCAGCAGCGACGCGGCGACCGCGACGGAATGGCGTTCGAGGCGGTCGATCCATGCGGCCGTGCGATCGCGCTTCGGGAACCACGAGTCGACCGCGTTGTTGTCCTCGACCTGCAGCTGGCCGCCGTCGCGCAGCACCAGCGTGCGATGGATGCCGGCGACGCGCGGCGTGACGCGGATGCTCGCGAGCGGGTCGCTGCGCTCCCAGTCGGTGGCGCGGATCGTCAGCGCGTCGCCGGCAGCGGCGGTCTGCTCGGCGCTGACCTGCACGGCATGCGCGCGGCTCGAGCGGCCGTCGAAGAATGTCGCGGCGACCGCGCTCACAGGCCGATGTCCATGTCGAACACGTGGTCGATCTCGGCGCCGACGGCGCTGACGTCGCCCTGCCCTTCGGCTTCGAGCGTGTCGGGGTCGTCGCTCGCGAGCAGCACGAGGCGCGATGCGCGGTAGCGCGCCATGCGGATCATCGCCCATGGAATCAGCATGCCGAGGCTGAGCAGGATGCCAAGCGTGTTGAACGCATACAGGCGCATCAGGTCGCGCGCGCGCACGGTCGAGCGCAGGGCGAAGCCTGCGATCGCGGCATGGTTGTAGGTCAAATTGAGGATGCGCGAGGCGATGTAGACGAAGACCACGAAGTAGAAGGCGTACGACGCAGCCATCATCGCGTAGACGCCACCCATGCCGGAGCCACGCGCGACACCCGCAACTATCGTGCTGAACATTGTCGCGAGCGCGATGTAGAAGCCGATCAGCATGCCGATCGCGATGAAGTACGGAATGTAGAATTCGCCTTCGGTCGCGCTGAAGCCGAAATCGCGGCGGCCGAAACGGTGGTGCTCGACGAGATACTTCTTCTGCTTCCACTTGACGTACGGAAAGATCAGGCCGAGCGTGATCGGAAACAGCAGGTACATCAGCAGGTAGTACTTGTACGCGCCCCAATAGTCGGCCACGAAGCGGAACGTCAGCCCGCGCCACGACGAATAGCGCGCGCGGAACATCAGGCCGCGCACGATCAGCCACGGGCTGAGCAGGCCGATCAGGACCAGCAGCGCGAGCTGCAGCTTGATCGAGAACTGGCTCGCCAGGATGTACGAGGTGAACAGAGTGAACGCGATGATGCGGCCCTTGAGGATCGGCAGCGGCCGCGCAAGATATTCGAACGGCGTGCCGGCGACGCGCGTGTTCGCGTAGAAGTAGCGCTCGGTGCGCACCTTGGCCCAGGCCGAATAGATGCCGAGCGTGAGGATCGTCAGCGCGAGGTTGACGATCCAGATGTTGAAGTACTCGCGCTCGGCGCCGCGGAATTCGAATTGATGTTCGATCGGGGCCGTTACCGTTGGTGGCGCAGGCTCGTTCGCTGGTGGCGGCGCAGCGGGTGCGTCCGTCGCTGGCGGGGCTTCGGCAACTTCCTGGACGACGGTTTCAGTCATGGCACGCAAACCATGGGCCGCAAACCGTCGGGTGGGCCTTGGCCCACCGCATTTGCGTGGCGCAAAAGAAAGAACGGTGGGCCGAGGCCCACCCTGCGTGCGACGCGTCCGCTGCGATCGATTCGGTCATGCGGCTCCCCTGTCCCTGTTCCGCAGTCCGGATCATACGGCAATCCGGAAGCGCTTGGTTCAGTATTCGTAAGGAGATCGTCAGGCTCGCACGCTTAGAATCACGCGCGCGGAGTTCTCACCAACGTTGTCGAGGCTCGGTCCATGCGCAATTTCCCGATCGTTTTCGGGCGGTGCGGCGTGCTGCTGCTCGCATGCGTTTGTTGTGATGCTTGGGCAAATATCTGCCGTGTGACGACCAGTGGCACGAATGCGCACGACGGCAGTACCTGGTCGGTGCCGATGGACCTGCAGACGGCGCTCGGCACGGCTGCCTGCACGGAGATCTGGGTAGCAGCAGGCACCTACCTGCCTACCACCCCGGCCGGAAGCTATAACGTCAGCTTTGTCATCGCGCCGGGCACGGCAGTCTACGGCGGCTTCGCCGGAAGCGAGACCGAACGCACGCAGCGCAACCTCAACTTGAACGTCACCACGTTGTCCGGCGACATCGGCGTGCCGGGCGTGGCGACCGACAATACCCATACCATCGTCAAGATGACTGGTGTGGCCGGAAACACGATCACCGCAAGCACCGTGCTCGACGGTTTCACGATCTCCGGGGCGTATCAGGGCGGCAATGGCGGCGGGTTGTTCTGCAACGGATCCGGCGCCGGCAACGAATGCAGTCCGACTCTGGCCAATCTTCAATTCATCAGCAATTACGCGGTATACGGCGGCGGCCTGTACACCGATGGCCATAACGGTGGCAAGAGCAGTCCGCATCTTGCGAACGTGACTTTCAAGAACAACGTAGTCATCAATGAGGGCGGCGCGATGTACTGCGATGGCTCTGGCGGCGAGAGCAGTCCGGTACTCGACGGAGTCACATTCAGCGGCAACACGACCGACAACGATATTGGCGGCGCGATCGAAGCTTACGGCAACAGCAATCCGGTGCTTACCAACGTCACTTTCAGCGCGAACGGCAGCAACCTGGCACCCAACGGCGTGGTGACCTGGAACACCTTATATGGTGGCGCAATCGCCATTCGCCTTGGCGCCAGTCCGGTGTTGAACAACGTAACGTTCAGTGGCAACAGCGCGGTCAACGGCGGCGCGATCTACAATGGCGGCAGCACGCTGCTGGTGAGCAATACGATTTTTTGGGGAGACTCTGCGACCGGCGCGGGACCCGAGATCTACCAGCCATCAGGAACGACGACGATCAACAGCAGCGTGATCCAGGGGGGATGTCCGAGCGGCATCACGTGCTTCGGCGTGAT
>DATIEJ010000587.1:0-8151 GCA_035455825.1 Rhodanobacteraceae bacterium
CAGCGCGGACAGCGCCGGTTTCAGCAGTGTCAGGAAGATGGCGATGCCGGACACCGGGTTGCCGGGCAGCGCGAACGCCAGCGCGCCGCCGACTTCGCCGAACAGGAAAGGCATGCCCGGTTTGATCCGAACTTTCCAGAAGTGGACCTTGCCGATTTCCGCGATCATCCCGGGCAGGAAGTCGGCGTCGCCGGCCGAAACGCCGCCGCTGCTGACGATCAGGTCGGCGTCCTTGCCTGCGCGCGAAAGCGCATCGCGCACCGACGACGGATCGTCGCGCACGCGTTCGTGGCGGACCAGCACGCCGCCGTGCTGCTCGATCAGGCCGCCGAGGCTGTGGCGATTGGAGTCGTGAATCTGGCCGAAGCCGAGTGGTTCTCCCGGCTCGACGAGTTCGTCGCCGGTCGTCAGCAGTACGACGCGCGGGCGGCGAGCCACGTCGACCTGTGCCATGCCGAATGACGCCAGCACGCCGACCCGCGCCGGCGTGAGCTGTTCGCCGCGCGCGACCCCGACTTCGCCCAAGCGATAGTCTTCGCCTGCCGGACGCACATTCGCTCCGGATGGCGTGCCGGCCGCCACGACCACGCGGCTGCCGCGCATCCGCGTGTTCTCTTTCATGACGACCGTGTCAGCGCCGCGCGGCAACGGCGCGCCGGTCATGATCCGCACGCAGCAGTCCGCGCCGACTTCGGGCGCAGCCGCTCCGCCGGCCAGTATCTCTCCGATCAGGCCGAACTCCTTGTCGCCGGCGTCCGGAAGATCGCTGCCGCGAACGGCAAAGCCGTCCATGGCCGAGTTCGTAAAGCCGGGAATATCGAACGGCGCGATCGCGTCGGCCGCGAGGGTTCGCCCCAGAGCCGAGGTCAGGTCGATGCGTTCCGGCGGCAACGCGCGGCCGTTGCAGATTTCCACGATGCGCTCGCGCGCCTGGTCCACGCCCAGGCCGGTTGGAAACGCGGTGGCTTCAGTCATGCTGGCCTTGCTCCCACGCACTGAATTCTTCCGGCGTATTCAAATTGACGAAGCGCTTGGCGCGATCGGAAAAATCGGCAATCGCCGCGCCAGCTTCGCGTTGCCAGCGCCAGACCGGCAGGTCGCGAACCAGGGCATCGCTGCACGACTCGGCCAGCTCCCGTCGATAGATCGCGAACAGCGGCTGTGCGCGCTCGCCATCGTGCGCAACCGCAAGGTCCGTCCCGGTGGCGGCCGCTGCGGCAAGCAGGCGCGCCGCAAGGTCGACCGGCGGATTCGGGCAGTCGACCGGCACGGTCAGCAGCCACGACGTCGTGCAGGTGGCGAGCGCGGCTGCGATGCCGGCCAGGGGTCCGCGATATCCCGGAAGCGCGTCGCCGACCACGGTGCCAAATGCCGCGTAGGTTTCTTCATGGCGGTTGGCGCAAATCAGCAGCGCGTCGGCTTGCGCGCGCATGGCGCTGCTTACGCGCGCGACAAGGTTTTCGCCGGCGAGCGGCAGCAACCCCTTGTCCCGGCCGCCGACGCGAGCGCCCTCGCCGCCCGCAAGGATCGCGGCGGTCACATCGGCGATGTCGTACGCAGCGGGCGCAGGCATGCCGAACCTCTCAATGCTTGATGTGGCGCACCAGCCGCTGGCGCTTTTTCACCTGGCGCTCGGTCAGCACGTTGCGGCGTCCGGCATACGGGTTCTCGCCATCGCGGAACTCGATGCGGATCGGCGTGCCTTCGAGCCGGAAGTGCTTGCGCATGAAATTTTCCAGGTAACGCCGATAGCCCTCGGCGATATCCTTGGTGCGGCTGCCGTGGATCACGATGGTCGGCGGATTGCTGCCGCCCGGATGGGCGTAACGCAGCTTGACCGCGTGGCCGCGCACGAGCGGTGGCTGATAACTCTTGTAGGCCAGTTCCAGCGCGCGCGTAAGCTCCGACGACGTGAACTGGCGCGTCGCGGACGCATGCGCGCGGCCGATCGAACGCATCAGTTCCGCGAGGCCCGAGCCATGCAGCGCGGAAATGAATACGGGCTTGGAAAATGTCACGAAGTCCAGCTTGCGCGACAGCGAAGCCACGCATTGCTCACGCTCGTAAGTCGTCAGGTTGTCCCACTTGTTCACCGCGATCACGAGCGCGCGGCCGGAATTAAGGACATGGCCGATCACGGTCGCGTCCTGTTCGGAGACGCCCTCGTGCGCATCGAGCAGCAGCACCGCGACATTGGCCGCGGAGATCGACTGCAGCGTCTTGATCACGCTGAACTTCTCGACCGCTTCCTCGACGCGTGCGCGCCGCCGGACGCCGGCCGTGTCGATCAGCGTGTAGCGTTTGCCGTCGCGTTCGAGGCGCACGCGGATCGAGTCGCGCGTCGTCCCGGCGACTTCCGAGACGATGACGCGTTCCTCGCCGAGCAGGCGATTGACGAGCGTCGATTTGCCGACATTCGGACGGCCGACGATCGCGACGCGGATGCCGTCATCGGCAGAATTCTCGGCGACCTGCGCATCGGGATCGATCGCCGGCAGGCCCTGCTGCACCGCTTCGAGCAATGCGGGCACGCCGCGTCCGTGCGCCGACGAAACCGGCAGCGGATCGGCCACGCCGAGTGCCGCGAAGTCCGCCAGCGCGGTGTACTCGTCGACGCCGTCGATCTTGTTGACGACAAGCCGCATCGGCTTGCTCAGGCGGCGCAGCGCATCGAGCACGCTGCGGTCGTGCGGCAGCAGGCCTTCGCGCGCATCGACGATCAGAAGCACCAGATCGGCCTCTTCGACCGCGAGCATCGCCTGGCGCGTCGTCAGCGCCGCGATGCCTTCGTCCGCGTCGGTCAGGCCACCGGTGTCGACGACGACGAATTCGCGTTCGCCGAGATGGCAGATTCCGTAGTGCCGGTCGCGCGTGAGACCCGGCAGGTTGGCCACGAGCGCGTCACGCGTGCGCGTGAGCACGTTGAACAACGTGGATTTGCCGACGTTCGGACGTCCGACCAGGGCGACGACGGGCAGCATGGCCGGACAGAATGCGCCGGCTTACTTGCCGGCGCCGACGCGAAACGCGCCGATCTCGCCTTCGACGTCCATGACGTAGACGATGTCGCCGACGACGATCGGTGCAGCCTCGATCGGATCCTTCGACAACTGCGCGCGCGCCGCGAACTTGCCGTCGGTGATCGACAGCCAGTGCACGAAACCTTCGAAATCGCCGACGACGATCGCATCGCCCTGCACGGCGATCTCGCCGAGCCAGCGGTATTTCAGTCCGTCCTGCTTCCACTCCGAGCTGCCAGTGCGCAGATCCAGTGCCCAGACGCTCGAATCGGCGTCGCCGACATACACCTGGCTCGCCGAAAGCGCGACGCCGGTGAAGCTCGAGACTTCGTGCGTCCACAGCGGGCGGCCCGTCTGCGCGATCAGCGCCGCGGTCTGGCCGCGATAGCCGGCGGCATAGACGACGCCGCTGTCTACGGCGAGCGCGCCGTCGACATCCTGGATGCGCTCGATTTCGCCACGGCCTTCGCCGGTTGCGATCTGCTGCTCCCACATTTCGCCGCCATCGGTCGCGCGCAGCGCGATGACCTTGCCGTTGTCTTCGCCGACGAAGACCGCGCCGCTGTCGATGATCGGCGCCGAATTGCCGCGCAGGCTCAGGATCGGCACGTTGGCGTGGTCGAATACCCACAGGCGCTTGCCATCGCGCTCGTCGAGCCCGAACACGCGGCCGTCGTTCGTGCGCGCTGCCACGAGTCCGCCACCGATCGCCGGCGGCGCAATCACTTCGGAAGACAACTGCGCGTTCCAGCGTTCTGCGCCATCGCTCGCGGCGAGTCCGAAAACCTTGCCTTCGAGGGTTCCGACGACGACCAGGTCACCGCCCACCGTCGGTCCGCCGGACCAGCGCACGGAGTTGTCGCCGTGATGCCATATCCAGCCGTGGCGCTCGCCGATCTGCTTGTGCCAGATCGTATGGCCGTTGGTCGCATCGAAAGCGGCGATGTCGCCGGTGGCGCTTGCCGCGTACAGCTTGCCGTCGGCGTAGGCCATGCTCATGCGCGCGCCGGTGTGCTGCGAGCCCTTGCCGACGCGTTCGCTCCACACTTTCTGGACGCTGATCGTCTGCGGGAACTCGACCAGCGCGGTCGGCGGTTCGATGTTCTCGGCCTTGCTGTCGCCGAACCAGCCCTTGATCGTCGCGCAGCCGGAAACGGCGGCCGCCAGGGCGACAAGAATCAATGCGCGCTTCATGAGCCTTTCTTCTCCGCGCCACCGAGATCGCCGAGCTTCATTTCGACGAATGCCCGATTCGGCGAATTCGGATCGAGATTGGCCAACGCCTCCGTGTACGCGGCGCGTGCTTCGTCCTTGCGGTCGAGAGCCACGAGCGCGTCGCCGCGCAATTCGCCGATCTGCGCCGTGTACGCCGACGCGGGCAGCTTGTCGATGAGGGTCAGCGCATCCTGCGCCTTGGTCTGTGCGATCTCCACGCGCGCCAGTCGCAAGCCCGCCAGCGCCTTGAGCGCATCGTTGCCGGCGTGCTGGTAGGCCCAGTCGAGCGACGCGTGCGCGGTTTCGAGGTCAGCGCGCTCTGCCGAAAGGTTCGCTTCGAGCATCGCCGCCATCACCGCGTAGGGCGTGCTGGGGTAATCCGTCTTCAACTTCGCCGCGATCTGCTTGACCGCGTCGTAGTCCTTTTTCTCCTCGTTCGAGGAGAGCACCTCGTATTGCGTCGCGGCTTCCAGGTCATGGCGCGCGCGATGGCTGCGCCACTGCTGCCAGCCAAAGATCAGCACCAGACCCAGTCCGACGCCAACCAGAATCGTCAATACGTTCTCGCGCAGCCACTTCTGTACGAGTTCGCCTTGTTCGTGTTCGTCCAATACCTCGAAAGCCATTACATGTCACCTGGAGAAGGGTGCCGTCAGGCACGCGGGGAAGCACAGGCGGGCCGAAGGCCCGCGCGGCTGCGTAGCGTAGCAGGAACGCCACTGGCCGTGGGCACGGGCAAGCGCCGCGGATGCCCACGCGAGCCGGACGAGAGCCCGGCTCAGCTATCGTTCAGTACTCAATACTGCGAAATCGGCTGGCCGGCCGCGAACGCCTTGAAGTGCGCAACGTTCGAGTGGCGGTACGGCGCAAGATCCTGCACCTGCCCATCAAGAGAAACCTCGGCTCCGCTGCTGTTGCCGACACGTACGTCGAGCACGGAATCGCTGCTGATGGTCCGGACCGTACCGGCAGGCAGCAAGCCATATTCGAGCTTTTCGCCGCTGGCTGCAGTCACTTCCACCCAGCTGGCTTCCTTGAGCGAAAGGCGCAGCGTATGTGCGCCGGAGCCGCTCGTCGTTGGCTGTGGTGGTGGCTGTGCCGCTTCGCTGTCCTTGTGAGCCAATGCCTGGAATGGCGCCATCGACGCGACCAGCGGCGAATTGGATGCCGCTGCCGCAGTCGGAACAGCCGCCGCGGCGGCCGTTTCAGGCGCGGCATCGGCAGGCGCAGCCGGCGTGGCCTGCTGGGAGTTCGCTTTGCCCGATTCGACCGTCGCGACCGCGCTCTGAGCGTCCAGAGTCGTCAGGTCGGTGATCTTCGGTTCGAGTCCCGCGCGCATCGCCAGCAGCACGGCGGGCACGATGATCACACCGGTCAGGATCAGGTAGAGCGCCGACACCGAGTAGCGCTGAAACAGGTAGCGCGAGTGCGAAATCGTCCCCGAGGTGGTCAGCGGCGGCGGCTCGAGTTGCTGCTGATGCTGTTGCAGGACCGAGTCGACGAGGACCGTCGGCAGGTCGAGCAGGCGCACGTAGCTCGTCAGATAACCACGCAAATAAATGCGGTGGCCGATCGCGTCGAAGCGGTCGGTCTCGAGTTTTTGCACGATCTGGATCGGCAAATGCAGGCGGGAAGCGACATCGGCGTCGCTCCAGCCGCGGACCTCTCGCGCTGCACGCAACCTCTGGCCGAGCGATTCGCGCTGGACCTGCGCCGGCAACGGCGGCGGCTCTGGCCGAAAATCGATCGATACGGATTCCGCGTGCGCTGTTTGCCCGGCATCTTCGCGATCCGGGCTGGTGTCTTTGGGTCTGTTCATGTCTGGGTTGTTCACGGCGCAAAACTGGATCGGCTGTTGCGCATCGTGCTTCGCAGCCGACAGTTCATTCGCGGCGAGCGTCGACTGCTCGTCCGTCCTCCCCTTTTGCGTTTTTCTTTTTCTCTGCTTGCTCATGTCTTCACTGTGACGACGTAGTGCCCTCAAGCGAGTGCGCTTGAGTGGAATCGGGAAATTGGTCGCGCAGGCGCTTGGCGTAATCGCCGGCAGCACCGGCGTTGCCGAGCTTCACCTCGATGTTGCGAGCCAGCAGCAGGGCGTCGGGACTGGCCTGGCCGATCGCTTCATAACGCTGCACATAGGCGCGCGCCTTGAAAAAGTCGCCTTTGTCGTACAACACGCTGGCCAGCTGGTACAGCGCCTGGCTGTTGTTCGGATTGATCTCGACGGCCCTGCGGAAATCGGCTTCGGCCACGTCGGGGGGACCCTTGCCGAGCAGCGTGCAGGTGCCGGAATTCAGATAGATGACGTCGCGATCCTTGTAGAAACCATCGGCCTTGGCGATATCGAAGCGCTTCTGCGCCTGATCGAAACGGCCGAGCTTGCAAAGATAGAGGCCGTAATTGTTGTTCGTCGCGCCGGCAGTCGGAGCGAGTTCCGCGGCGATGCGATACTGCTCTTCCGCGCTGGTGCGATCGCCGACGCGGTCGTAGAGCGTGGCGAGCACGGTGTGCGCATCGACCGACTTCGGATCGAACTTCAGCGCCTTGAGCAGATCTTCTTTCGCAATCTCGTACTTGCCGAGTTCCAGATAATGCTGGCCGAGCTGGACCCATACCTCGGCCGCATGCTTCCTGGTTTCCTCGGGGTTTTCCTTGACCGTGGACTTGCTCTCGGACGGCACCGGCTGGATCACGGTCTGCTGCGACGAGCACGCCGCCGCCATGATGGCTGCGAAGGCCAGAACGACGGCGCGGTCACGCCGCATGACGGGAGCCCTGCTCGATCTTGCTGCGGAATTCCGCCTGGCGGCGGGTACGGTCGAGCACCTGGCCCTTCAGCTGGCCGCATGCGGCATCGATGTCGTCGCCGCGCGTGCGCCGCACCATCGTCAGCACGCCGGCGTCGAGCAGCTGCTTCTGGAACGCGCGGATCACGCCCTCCTCGGAGCGCTCGTACTGGGTCCCGGTAAACGTGTTGAACGGAATCAGGTTGACCTTGCTCGGCAGCTGACGCATCAGCTTGACCAGCTGGCGCGCCTGTTCCGGCTGGTCGTTGATGCCCTTGAGCATCGTGTATTCGAACGTGATCGACGTGCGCGGGCGCCGCGCCGCGTAGCGCTGGCATGCGCCGAGCAGTTCGGCGATCGGATATTTCTTGTTGAGCGGCACGAGCTGCGTGCGCAATTCGTCGTTCGGCGCATGCAGCGACACGGCCAGCGACACATCGCTGCAATCACTGAGCTTGTCGATCATCGGCACCAGTCCCGCCGTCGACAGGGTCACGCGCTTGTTAGCCAGGCCGAAGCCGAGGTCGTCGCGCATTACGCTCATCGCGCGCACGACGTTGTCGAAATTCAACAGCGGTTCGCCCATCCCCATCATCACGACGTTGGTCAGCTTGCGCTGCCGATGCGGGACGTTGCCCATGTGCCTGGCCGCAACGAACACCTGGCCGATGATCTCGGCGGCCGACAGGTTCCGGTTGAATCCCTGTGTGCCGGTCGAGCAGAACGTGCAATTCAGGCCGCAGCCGACCTGCGAGGAAACGCACAGCGTGCCGCGCGTCGATTCCGGAATGAACACCGCCTCGATGGCGTTGCCGCCGTCCATGCCGAGCAGCCACTTGTACGTGGCGTCGGCCGCCTGCTTCTCGAACAGCGTCTTCGGCGGGACGATCTCGGCGACTGCTTCGAGTTTCTCGCGCAGCGCCTTGCCGACATCCGTCATCGCCGAGAAATCGGTTGCGTGGTGATGATAGATCCACTTCATCGCCTGCTCGGCGCGATACGGCTTCTCGCCGAGCTCCGCGAAAACATCGCGCAGACCCTGGCGGTCGTAGTCGAGCAGGTTGATCCTAGCCGTCGTCACCGCTTCACGTCCTCACCGCGGACACAATTCGATATCTGAAAAAAAGTAT